>JADLGB010000015.1 GCA_020849535.1 Candidatus Hydrogenedentota bacterium | reverse complement strand
CGCCTTTCCGGAGAGATGACCGAGTGGCTGAAGGTGGCGGCCTGCTAAGCCGTTGTACGGGGTAAACCCGTACCCCGGGTTCGAATCCCGGTCTCTCCGCCATTTTTTCTTCCATTCCCACTACCCACGAGCAGGTGTATTCCGTTTTGGGAAAGAATGGGAGTTATGAGAGTTATGGGAAGGATGGGATGCGAAGGCCCCTCCCCGCGGGCGGGGAGGGGTGTGGTGGGTTCTCTTTTTCGCGTGAGTAACTCAGATCATCCGAGCGCGCACAAGGCAGGACTCTGTTATTCCTGCTCGTTCAGGCGGCGTTCCCAATCGTAGTCCTTGGCCGTGACCATGTTTTCCATACGGCGGATGCGACGTTCGAGGTTGTCGAAGGTGCGCTTGAGCCGTTGGAGCGCCATGGTGCGCGAGTTCATGTACGATTCGTAGAACTCCTGGTCGCTGTCTTCCCGGAAGGGGATGACAGGCTCTGGTTTCAACAGCAGCGCGGCGATGACATAGGCGCCGATGAGCGGCCAGATGCCGGTAAAAAGCGCAATAAGGATCACCAGGATGCGCATGGCGGGCACCGGAAAGTCCAGGTACTCGGCCATGCCTCTGCACACGCCGAAGACCATCCCGGAACGGGACCGGTACAAGCGTCTTTGATTCTCCTCGCGAGGGTCCATGAAGGAATCTCCTTTTGTCGTCCTGCAATATGCGCGGCACCTGCTCAACTGACACCTCCCCCTTTGCGCTCGCGTTCGAGCAGCAGCGTTTCCAGGGCTTCGACCCGCTCTTCCATCTTGATGAGTCCGTGATAAATGTCCTGGATGAGCCGCGTCTCCTCCGCTTGTATGGCCCGGTTCTCTTTCCGGCTGCCGCCTCGCAGGATGATCCACAGTGCTCCCAGGAAAATGCACCCCAGTACCGCGGACAGCGGTATCATCAAGCCCACCAATTCAACACCCATGCTTTGCTCCTTCGGCCCCCCCGCCGGGAGTCCGTCATCTATGCTCTACCGCTCGGAGCGGGTCTCTTCCCGTTCGAGCAGGATCGTCTCTAACGCTTCAATGCGCTCTTCCATGCGGGTCAACCCGTTGTGAATCTCCTGCATGATGCGTACGTCCTCCGCATCCTTTGGACGCGAGCAGTGCCCCGCCATGCGCATGGCGCCGCCAAGCAGTCCGACCACACACGCCACTACAGACACGAAGAGCAGGAGGGCCAACAAGAGCACCAAGCTAGACCAGGTTGCCATCGGCACTCCTCCTTAACGGTTCGCGGTGCGCCAAGGACCGCCCAAATCGTATTCGGAGCCGCGGTGCGCGCCCATGGCCTGTTTGCGCAGGATCTTCCGCGCGCCGCGCTCGACCTCGGTTGGGTTCGGGTTGAACGCGCTCGATGCGTCAAAGGCAAGGCCGATGCCCCAGCCCAACAGGCAGTAGTAGAACCACACACCGCCCGAAACGAAGATGTCGAGAAGAAACAGGAATCCATTCACGATCAAATAGGCGCGCAGGTGTTCGTAAAACTTCCGTTTGCGCCGCGCCTTCCACTCTTCGCAGGCCTCCTCATAGGAACCTCGCTGAGCCTGCTCGCGAATCGCGTACTCCAACTCGCCATTCGAGATGCCCAATTCGCGCGCCGTCTCGGCCAGTTCCGCATACGTGATTTCGCCGTTGTCGCGTCGGCGCTTCAAAGCCCGCCGGAGAATCGACTCCACCTCTTCGACGGTGTACATCTCTTCGGTCTCCCTATCGGCCATGACGTCTCCTCTCCCGCGCGCCCTGCGCGCGCCCATCTCAGCGAACCACGCTGTGTGTCAATCCCGGTTATGCCGGGTTGTTGGCGGAGCCCTTCTGCGCCTTCAGTTCCGCGAGTTCTTTCTCGATTTCCTCGTCCTCGGCCAGCTTGAGGAACTCTTCCTCCAGCGAGGAACTCTTCACGCCGAGATTCACCAGATCCGCCTCGGCCTCCATGCGGTCGATACGCTGTTCAAACGTCTCGAAGCGCGCCATGGTGTCCGCCGTTTCCGCGCGCCGGATGTTCTCCTGGGCCTTCTTCTTGCGCGTCGCATGCACGTGGCGCTGCACCATGACCCGCTGCTTCTCGCGAGCCATGGCGAGTTTTTCTTCAAGCTGCATTATATCAGCCTGATACTGCTCCACAAGCGAATCGCACTGGGTCTGCTCGCGGTCGATGGCTTCCGCGCGTTCGCGGTAGCGCTTGCGTTCAACCAGGGCCTCGCGGGCCAGGTCTTCACGGCCTTTGTTGACAGCCAGTTGCGCCTTGTCGCCCCAATCCTTCTCGCGGCGCCGCACGTCTTCGGCCTCGCGCTGGATCTTCTTTTTCGTGGCCATGGCCCCGGCACACGAGGCTTTGACCTCCACCAGCGTGTCTTCCATTTCCCGAATCATCAGTTTGACCAGCTTCTCGGGGTCTTCGGCCTTGTCCAACATGGCGTTGATGTTGGAGCTGATGATGTCCCGAACTCGTGTAAAGATGCCCATGATTACTCCTCCAATCGTTACGTTCACCGCCGCCGCAAGGCCACGGCGTTAGCTGCTTTCATGCGCGTAGGGGGGCTTCGTCCCGCACCGTTGACGATTCCGTGTAGGACCAGCCGATACCGATTTCGCCGCAGTTGCCAAAGCACCCAGGCCTCGCCAGAGCCCCGCTCGTTTCCAGACTCTGGTGCAGGAGCGAAGACATCGTGCTCCAGACGGCCGCTTCGTCATACACGACCCGCAGACCCATCCAGAATCCGCCTGACTCCCGGCTGGGGCGGCACCAAATCACGTCTGCGTTGAGTTCAGGCGTATCGCCCGCGAGACTCACTACAAGGCGAGTTCCAGGGCGAAAATACCGGCCCGAATGAATGCAAACTCCACCCCGGCAGATATCCGCCGTTTCCGCGACACTGGTTTCGGTGGACCCGTATCGGAACTTCACAGGCAATTCGCTGTCAACTCGCGCGAATCTCCGTTGCTCTCCTCGGGGGTGAAGCTGAATCGCCTGGGACATTGTCACTCCTTCCTCTTCCTGACGGCGGCCCGGCGTTACCGGATGCCACGACTGGTATAAGCACGGAGTGTGCCAACCCCCCATCACGTCGCAAGCCATTTATTCGCAGCACTTTAACTGTGTATGCGAGAAGGGGTACGACTTCGTGCTTGGCGGAATTTACCAAACAATAGCCTATGACACCATGAATTGTGCTTTCCCGAACTTATCCGAGCGGCTACCATCTCGCAAGGGGAACTGCAGGTGCACGTTCGCTCTCCATTGCGATTTCCAAGATGTGCTGCGCTCTCTACGAGTACTGATTCGTGCAACTGCCCCGGTTTCAACTCGGCCCGCTACTGAGTAAATCGCCAGGGATTGGGGCCCAACGGGCTGGTGGTGCTGCCATGCTATAGTGGATTGAACCGAAAGCTCTTGTGGGTGCTTCCGAATCCGCGCAGCGAACGGCGGCCTTGCGAAAAAGACAGGTGCGAGCGTGTCACATCGCCAGGACATGGGACTAGGCTAATGATCGGACAGCAGACGCTTCGCCCGAAGTGGATTTGGCGCGCATGCGCGCTGCTTGCGGGCATTGCGCCGTCGGGGAACGGGGATGAGCCAGCCTCTGTGTGCAGCGAGGTCAATCCGCCTGAAGACCTGACAGAAATGGGCTTTGAGGACCCCATGAACTTGCAGGTGACGTCTGTTTCCAAGAAGTCCGAGGAGCAGGCGCTGGGTAACGCAGACTGCCGCCACCGCTACGAGGATTTGCGAAAGAGGGAACGCCGGCGCCCCTTCCTGGAGGTGGTGCCGCTTCCCGTCCACCTTGCCGTCCCAATCGTTGGCGACGGCAACACGGAAAGCTACACAAGCTTCTTGCCCTCAATTCCCACGGAAGTGAAACGTGGCGCATACGGGAAGATCGCATGGCGGTTCTGAAACCAACGTCCGCGTGCGCCAATCGGTTTGTGCGCGCCTGCGCCAGATCTCTCTGCGGCGGCTTCCTGATCGCGCTGCTTTGCGCGGGCGCTTCGGCGCCGCGCGGGGAGTACGAAGTCAAGGCGGCTTTTCTATACAAATTTGCCGGTTTCGTCGAGTGGCCCGCTGAGTCATTCCCGGAAGCGGATACGGCGTTCCGCATTGGTATCCTTGGAGAAGACCCCTTCAAGGAGACATTGGACGAGATGGCAAAGAAGAAGACCGTGTTGCGGAGGCGTATCGAAATCCACCGCTCCGGCAACGCGGAAGACCTGAAGCAATGCCATATCGTTTTCGTCTCCGCCGCAAACGCAGACAAGATCGGCGCTCTGTCAGACTTCTTCGACAAGACTCATACCCTGACTGTGGGCGAAAGCAAGGGATTCGCGGAAAACGGAGGTACGATCAACTTCGTTAAGGAGGAGGATAAGATCCGTTTTGAGATAAACCCGGAGTCTGCGCGGAAGGCCGGTCTGAAGATCAGTTCGCAATTGCTCGATCTTGCCCGCATCGTCCAAACGAGATCGAAGGAGACGGCGGAACATGCGGCGAATTGAGAATCTTTCCATTGGGCAGAAACTGACGCTGCTGGCCGTCCTGCCGAGTGCGGCGGCGCTGTTCGTCGCGTCGTGTGTGCTGGTAGCAGCGGACCTCACGGGGTTCTATCAGTTGCTGATCGACGACCTGAGGACATCAGCCTTCGTCATTGGAAACAACAGCGCGGCAGCTCTCACATTCGACGACGCTCCTTACGCCGAGGAGGTCATGTCCGCGTTGTCCGCAGTCGATACCGTGGAGGCGGCCCGGATCTACGATGCATATGGGGAACTGTTTGCGCAGTACCCGCGTGGTGCGGATCAGATCGATTTGCCAAAGCCTGGTGCCTTTCGTGAGGCGGTCACGAGGGAGGGCGGATATCTGGTTGTGTCCGAGGCCATCCAATTGAGGGACGAATCCATCGGCACGATCGTGCTGTATTCGAACATGAACCTTTTCTGGGCGCGCGCCCTGCGTTACGTCATGGCGTTCGTGCTGATCATGGTGTGCGCATTCGCAATCGTGCTGCTGCTGCAAGCGCGTCTTCGCAGACTCATCACGGCGCCCATTGGGGAGTTGGCCGGCGTGGCCCGCCACATCTCGGAGCATAAGGACTACAGCGTCCGCGTGCCGCATCATGGCGACGACGAGATCGGGATACTCGTCCGCGAATTCAACGCCATGCTGTCTCGTGTGGAGCAGCGGGATGCCGAGCTACAGGAGGCACACGCGCAACTGGAGACGCGCGTCTACGAACGCACGAGAGAATTGGAGCGGGAGGTGCGCATCCGAAAATGGGCGGAGGCCGCATTGCGGGCCAGCGAGACGCGTTTCCGGAGTGTGGTGGAAGACCAGACCGAACTCCTCTGCCGGTTCACGCCCGATTTCACGATTACCTTCGTCAATGGCGCATACGCCCGGTACTGGGGCAAAGACGCCCAAGCCTTTATCGGACAGAACCTGCTCTGTGTCATTCCAACGCCTGAGTTGCCCTCCTTTACCGCGGATCTTGCACGGCTGACCCGCGAAGTTCCTATCCTTACATTCGAGCACCAATCGACAATGCCTAACGGTGAGCGCCGCTGGCAGGAGTGGACGAACCGTGCCTTTTTTGACGAATACGGCGCACTGAGCGAATACCAAATCGTGGGCCGGGATGTAACCGACCGCAAGCTCGCTCAACTTGCGTTGCTGCATGCGAAAGAGGAGGCCGAGCAGGCCAACGCGAACCTGCATGCCGCGATCGAACACGCCAACCAAATGGCGGTCCAGGCGGAGATCGCCAACATGGCCAAAAGCGAATTCCTGGCCAATATGAGCCACGAAATCCGAACGCCGATGAACGGCATTATCGGTATGACGGGCCTTCTGCTGGATACCGAATTGGACCCGGCTCAACTGGACTATGCGGAAAGCGTGCGGGACTCCGCGGAAGCACTGCTGACCATCATCAACGACATCCTGGATTTCTCCAAGATCGAGGCCGGAAGGCTGGAGCTCGACGTCATCGATTTCGACCTGCGGCTGGCGGTCGAAGAAGTGTTGGACCTCCTTGCCATTCGTGCTCAGGAGAAAGACCTCGAGATCGCCTCATTGATCGATCATGAGGTACCATCCCTGGTGCGAGGCGATCCCGGGCGGCTCCGGCAAGTTTTGATCAACCTCACCGCCAACGCGATCAAGTTCACCGACAAGGGCGAGATCACGATCCGGGTCGTCCTGGAGGAAGAGGAAGCCGAACGTGTCCGCCTGCGTTTCTCCGTCCAAGACACCGGAATCGGGATCCCCGCGGATCGCATGGACCGCCTGTTCAAGTCCTTCTCGCAGGTGGACGGTTCTACCACGCGCAAGTACGGGGGGACGGGGCTGGGTTTGGCGATCTGCAAGCGCCTGATGGACCTCATGGGTGGGGAAATCGGCGTTGACAGCATCGAGGGCAAGGGATCGACGTTCTGGTTCTCTCTTTGGCTGGAGTGCCAAGGTGCGCGCTATCCCGAGGATTTTCCCCTACAGCAGAGTATCGAAGGATCTCGCATCCTGGTTGTTGACGACAATGCGACCAACCGGCAGGTACTTGTCCATCGGTTGGAGTACTGGAACGTCGACGGTGTGGAGGTGGGGTCTGGCGAGGAGGCCCTGAATGCCTTGCGCAAGGGAAACCAGGAAGGACACCCCTTCGATCTCGTCATCGTGGACTCCCATATGCCCGGCATGGACGGTGAGGGCTTGGCCCGGGCGGTCCATGAGGGCAATGAGTCATTCGGCGATCCCGCGCTGGTGATGCTGACATCCACGGGGAATAGAGGCGAAGCCGCCCACTTTCACGAACTGGGATTCGTGGCCTATCTCACGAAGCCGGTCAAACAGAATCATCTCCGCGATTGTCTCTGTGCCGCCCTGGGCGTGAAGCATTGGAGTCACAAAGACAAGCGGGTCCCGTTGCTGACCCGGCACTCAGTGGCGGAGTGGCAACGTCGGCGGCACCGGATTCTGGTGGCTGAAGACAATTTGGTCAGTCGCAAGGTGACCGTTCGCATCATCGAGAGACTTGGATACCATGCGGACGCCGTTGCCAATGGGTTGGAGGCGGTGGCGGCGCTCGAGCGAATCCCTTACGACTTGGTGTTGATGGACGGGCAAATGCCTGAAATGGATGGCCTCGAGGCAACGGCAGTGATACGTAGAATGGAGGAAGGAAGCGGACGGAGAACTCCGGTCGTCGCGCTGACGGCGCATGCCATGGAGGGTGACCGCGAACGTTATCTCGCTGCCGGGATGGATGAATACCTGTCCAAGCCAGTGCGGCCTGAGGCCCTCGCGGAGGTGGTCGGGCGCTTCCTGGGCGAAGTCTCGGTATCGGGCTCCGGCCACCTGCCGGTTCGGACTTCCACACGCAAGGCCTTCGATCGGGACTCCCTGCTATCGCGTCTCGATGGAGACGCAGAACTGCTGGAAGAGCTGCTGGGCCTCTTTTTTAAGGACGCAGGGGAGCGCTTGGAAGGAATCCGGCGTGCCATCGCCGCTGGCGGTGCCGAGGCCGTGGCGACGCTGGCCCACACCCTGAAGGGCTCCGCCTCCAATATCGAAGCACAGGCCATGGCGGAGGCGGCCAAGCAGATCGAGGCGGGCGCGGCCACCGGCGATTGGGAGGTGGTCTCGCGCGGCTTTGATGCATTGTGCGGAGAGTTCCAGCGGTTTCGGGACTCGGCGGTGGAGCCGCAACACGAGGGCTAGCGCTCGGTTCACGGACATGGATTCGGGCACTACGGAGGGATGAACGTGGAGATACTCATTGCGGAGGATGACGCGACTTCGCGCCGCATGCTCGAAAGTGTTCTCACCAAATGGGGACATCATGTCACTGCGGTTGCAGACGGACTCGAGGCACTGGGACGCCTCACCGCGTACGACGCGCCGCAGCTTGCCCTCTTGGACTGGATGATGCCGGGCATGGACGGCGTGGAAGTCTGTCGGCGCGTGCGCGAGATCTGCGGCGCGTCGACGCCGTACATCATCCTGGTCACGGCGCGCGCCAACAAATCGGACATCGTGGCAGGTTTGGATTCCGGCGCCAACGACTATGTTATCAAGCCTTTCGATCGCGATGAATTGAGGGCACGAGTCAACGCCGGTGCGCGCATCGTGTCGCTTGAACGCGAGCTTGTAGAGCAAATCGCAGGCCTACAGGCGGCCTGCGCGCATATCGAGACGCTCCAGGGTATCCTGCCGATCTGCATGTATTGCCACAAAATAAAGGACGACAGGGAGTCGTGGCAGCGTATCGAGGACTATCTTTGCAGTCATTCAGACGTGGCGTTCAGCCATGGAATGTGCCCCGAATGTACGGCGAAGTTTCACCCGGAGTTGCTCTGAGCGTCAAGAGGCGTGCGCACGCATTATCCACTTCCCCCCCGAGTGCGGTATGGTCTACATGGAAACAGGAGGCACGGCAACGTATGTTGGAAGCAGTTGACCTCACGGCAAAAATGGACAAGGCGGAGAGCAAGGCTATTCTGGAGCGCCTCGATCTGGAAATCTCCCAGTTGCAGCGCGACCTTCAACCGGATGGGTACCCCGTTCTGGTCGTGTTTGAAGGGTGGGACGCCGCCGGTAAAGGTTCCGTGCTGAACCGGCTGCTTCAGCCGCTGGACCCACGCGGATACAAAGTCCACAACATGCAGAAACCTACCGAGGAGGAACGCATGCGGCCCGCGCTCTGGCGGTTCTGGCTGACGGCCCCGGGGCGCGGCACGATTGCCATCTACAATCATAGCTGGTACCGGCAGGTCGTGGATGAGCGTGTGGAAGACGGCGTTTCCGAAGGGGGACTCCGCCAGGCATTCGAGCGCATTCGGACGTTCGAGCGACAGCTCGAGGACGACGGCGCCGTCGTAGTGAAGTTCTTCTTTCACATATCGCGAAAGGAACAGGCCAAGCGCTTCAAGCGGATGGCCAAGGACCCGGCCTTTGCCTGGAAGGTGGGCAAGGGCGAGCGCCGCCGCCACAAGCTTTACGAGGAGTACTATAACGCCGCGGAAGACATGCTGCGGGAAACCTCGACCGCATACGCGCCGTGGACAATCGTCCCCGCCACCGATGAGCGTTTCGCCCAAGTGAAGGTGGCCGAAACCCTCTGTGCGGCCCTCAAGAAGGCCCTCGCTCGCGGCGATGCGCGAGCTTCCACGTCAATCGTGCAACCGCCCCGGCGGACAAGCCCCCTTGATCGCGCGGACCTTTCCGCCAAGCTCGACAAGAATGAATACGAAGAGGCCCTGCCGCGACTGCAGGAAGAAATCCGCAGGCTGCAGCACCGATGCTACTTCCAGCGATTGCCGGTAGTGATCGTGTATGAAGGGTGGGACGCCTCCGGGAAGGGCGGCAACATTCGCAGGTTGACGCGCGGCCTCGATCCCCGAGGCTACGAAGTGGTCCCGACCGCGGCCCCTCATGGCGAGGAGAAGCGCCGGCACTACCTGTGGCGATTCTGGCGGGCCCTGCCCAAGGCCGGCCATTTCGTCATCTTCGACCGAAGCTGGTACGGCCGGGTGCTCGTGGAGCGCGTGGAAGGGTTCGCCAAGCCCGATGAATGGGAGCGCGCGTACCGTGAAATCAATGAATACGAACAGCAGCTCGTGGAATTTGGCACGGTACTCGTGAAGTTCTATCTGCATATATCCAAGGACGAGCAGTTGCAGCGGTTCAAGGAGCGCGAGGCGCAACCGCACAAGCGCTGGAAACTCACCGATGAAGATTGGCGAAACCGCGAAAAGTGGGAGGACTACTGGGATCCCGTGTCAGACATGATCGAGCACACCTCAACGCCGCACGCCCCGTGGATCATCATCGAGGGCAACGACAAACGATACGCCAGGGTCAAGACCCTCGAAACCATGACGGAGCGTCTTTCAGCAGCGCTGAAGGCGGCTGAATAGCGTGCAACAGGCGTTGCGTCGTCATGCGCCCGCCCGGCGCGGTTTCACCCTGATCGAATTGCTCGTCGTGATTGCGATCCTGGCGATCCTGGCCGCCATTCTTCTGCCCGCCTTGGCACGTGCCCGGGAAGCGGCGCGGCGCGCGAGTTGCCAGAATAATCTGAAGCAGTTCGGGACCGTGTTCGCCCTGTTCTCCGGGGAATCGAACGGCTTCTTCCCTCCCGCCGCACCCTATGGAAGCGTGCGTGCCGACTCCTTTTCCTCGGCGCTGTTCGAGGCGCCGCAGGCCGCCGCTGTCTATCCGGAGTACCTGCCTGACTTGGACATTGCGCGGTGTCCCTCCGACGTTGGCGGTGATCCAGGCTGGACCAGTGTCGGCACCAGGGTGCCATTGGGCGCCATCGATTTCTCGGGATGGCAGGATGCGGCCTTGGATGCCGGTGACGCGGTGTCTTTCGACTATTTTGCAGGCGCCGAGTTGGCCCGCTCGTACATGTACAAGGGTTACATCGCGCAGAATGCACAGGAGTACTGCGGCATCTGGAGCGCCAAGACCACTTGTCCCGCGGTGGGCGATGTCGCTGTCGCGGGTCTGGGCACCGTGAGATTGAAGGACTACACCGTGGACCTGCCCTTGGCACTAAGCCCCTGGCCGGTTTGGGTCCCCGCGCCTCCGGCCGCGGCCGGCACTGCCAGCAGCGACACGGTACGGCGTTTGCGAAGAGGAATCGAGCGATTCACGGTGACGGACATCAACAATCCGGCCGCGTCCGTCTCAGCCGAGAGCGCTATCGCTGTCATGTGGGATACCTTCGGCAGTGAGGAATTCGCCGACAGCGCGGCGGGGGGGATCGTCTTCAACCATGTTCCGGGTGGCAGCAATGTCCTGTACATGGACGGTCACGTGGTATTTCTTCGGTACCCAGGGCCGTGGCCTCTCGTAAACGATCTGCAGATCATCAAAGAGAATAGCCATCACGGGCTGGGGTGAGGCAATGCCGACAGGAGTGTCTTAGTCCCCCTGGTAGTAACGCGAGCGGTACGGCATGCCGATGGGAGGATTCTTTTTCGTGCCGTGATCGGACTTGCTGCGCGACTTGACTGCGGTGCTCCGGCTATTCAGCGCCCCGCGCTTGTGATCGAGCTTGCCGCGGGAGCTATACTCCTCGTTCTTGTCGTAATAGGTGCTGGGGCTGACCGCCTTCACCGCCGTATTGGCCGCGGTGCTGACTATGGAGTTGGCAAGATTCGTGACCGATTGAAGAGTGTTGCATCCCTGAAAAAGGGCCCCCACAACCAGGATGCTCAAGGGCACGGCAACCGCTCGGAAAGTCCCCATCACCTTCTCCCTCCTACGCTTGGCTATACAATAATGCACAAGCCCCCGCAGGTCAAGTGTTTCCCGTCACTTTATTTCCACCGGCCCGCCATGCTTCAATAGCGCCTTTCCCGCAGGGAGTAGGAGGCTTGTTTGGCCGCCGATATCCCCAGCATCAAGGAAAACCGGGCGTTATTGAGGAGTGTTTTCGTGCGATTGACCGTCCCTGAGGCCGTTTTGTTCGACATGGGTGGTGTCTTGCTGGAGTCGGCGGACATGTGGGACGATTCCGGGTTTGACAAGTCGTATCCCAATGGCTTGCCGGACGGGGCACCGGTCGAATGGTTCCTGGGTCTTTCGCGTGCGATACTTAAGGCGTACGAGGCCCTGCCGCAACCCCGGCCGGCAATGGACCCCCGGCCCATCATCCGGATGTGGCTCGAGAGACTTCCCGCCGAGCCGTCGCCTGCGAATGTGGAGCGCTGGTACGCCGTGCTTTCCGACTGGGAAGTTCGCCCCCTCTACGGTTTTGTCCGCCCGACGTTGGAGCGCCTCCGCGCGATGGGTTTCCGGATTGGGCTTATCTCCAACACGCTGATGGTGAGCGATAGTCACCGGCGCTTGTTTCGCGAAGGCGGGATCCTCGACCTGTTTGAATTCATGGTCTTCTCGGCGGAATTCGGGATGAACAAACCCGATCCCTCCATCTTCCGCCACGCGCTCGAGTCTATGAAGCTGGATCCCGCGCGCGCGTGGTACGTTGGGGATAAGCCGCATCGGGACGTCTGCGGCGCGCATTCCGTGGGTATGAGCGCCGTGCTCGTGGACAGCATTTACGAGGGCCGGACGCACGATGGTCCTGCGTATGTGCCGGACCTGAGAATACCGGACATCTCTGCCTTGCCGGAGATCCTGGAGTCAATCCACAACGCTTGATGCGTGTGGCCTACCGGACGGGATTCTTGATCGGAAGCCGGACCGTGAAGCAGGCACCCCCTTCGGTCCGATTGCCGTACGAGATGGACCCCTCGTGCGCGGCGATGATCCGGTGGGCGATGGTCAGGCCCAATCCCGTTCCCGCTTCTTTCTTGGTGAAGAACGGCGCGAAGAGGTCTTCTCCCGCGGTGAGGTGAATACCTGGTCCGTCGTCGAGGATGGTGAAGACCAAGTGGCTTTCGTCCAGCGCGGTATTGATGCGTACCCAGCCGCCGCGCGACACGGCCTCTATCGCATTGTTGATGATGTTCGACAGGGCCTGTGCCACGCGGTACATGTCGGCATGCAACGCCAAGTCGGGTGCACGCGTGGCTTCCAGCGTGACGCCTTTGTGCTCGGCACGGCGGCGGCACAACTGAACCGTTCGGTCGATGATGGCCGCGGGGGTGCATCGGGCCTTCTGCAATTCAAACGGCCGCGCGAAACCGAGGAACTGGGAAATGGACTTCTCAAGCGCCGCCGCTTCCCTCAGGATTGTATTCGCGGCGCCCAGCCGTTCGTCGGCGGGGTCCAGCTTGCGGATGAGGAGTTCCGCCATGCCGCTGATGACACTCACCGGATTGCGCAGTTCGTGTACAACGCCCGCGGTCAGTTCGCCCAACGCGGCCAGTTGGCGGTTCAGTTCGGCGGAACGCTCGAGGCGCATTCTTTCCGTCATGTCCGTGAACAGCACGATAACGCCGTTGATCGGTTCCGGCCCCTCGTGAACGGACGCGCTGAGACCGATTTGCTTCACGACGCCGCTTGGCAGTGGAAGCGTGATCTCGTGGCGCGAAATGGACTCGCCGGATTTCATGACTTCGTGCAGCACCGCCGCCAAAGGACCTGCGTTCGGTACCGAGGCCAGCAGGATGCCGGCCTGCAATTCGTGCGGGGCGATATCCAGATAACTGGCCGCGGCGGGGTTCGCGAGGATCACTTGGCCATCCCGGTCGATGGCGATCACGCCGCTATTCAGACTATTCACGATTTGTTCGTACAGGTTCAGCATAGGCTCCTGTGTCTGCACGGATTCTCCCTGCTCCCCCAGTGTACGTCATGCGTTCCCGTCATGCCACCGCAACGTCAGTCTGTCAGATTCCTTTCCGGATTTCACGCGCGAGCGCGGCGAATTCGTCCAACGACATGGTCTGGGGGCGGCGGCCCGGGTCTATCCCGGTGGCCTCGAACGCGGCCAGAACGACGTCTTGAGGCGCGCCGAAGGTGCCAGACTTGGTGAGCGAATTGCGCAACGTCTTCCTGCGCTGGGCAAAGGCGGAGCGGATGATCCGCATAAGGAACTTGGGCTCCAAACCGGGATAGCGGGCATCATGACGGCGCATTCGTACGATGCAGCTGTCGACGCGGGGCTGGGGCCGGAAACAGGTGCGAGGCACCTTGTGCACGATATCGACGTCGGAAAACAGCGAGGCCGCGAGTGCCAGCACACCATAGTCGGGACCGTTGACAGGGTCCACCATGCGCAGCGCCACTTCTTCCTGCATCATGACAACCATCCGTTCGAACGGCACGGTGCACTCCCAGAAATGAAAAAGCACGGGCGTTGTGATGTAGTACGGGAGGTTGGACACCATTTTGAGGGTCTGCGCACCGGGCAGAAATTCCTCGACCAGCTTTTCGACATCGTGGTTCAGGACGTCGCCGCGAAAGAGGCGAACACGATCGTTGCCGCCAAACTGGTCTTCGAGGCATGGCATGAACGAGCGGTCTATCTCGATGGCGAGCACCCGCCGCGCGCGCTCGGCGAGGCGTCCCGTGAGCGCGCCGAGACCGGCGCCCACCTCGATCACATCTTCTTCCGGCGTGACACCGGCCGCGTCCACCATGATGCGGTTGATGTTGTCGTCCAGCAGCAGGTTCTGCCCCAACTGCTTCTTGAACGAGATTCCGTATTGTTCGCAAAGATCGCGAAGTGCCATGGTTGGCTGCTGTTCCTTCAATTTCCCGAGGCCCGGGTGTCGCGCTCCCGGGGCGAGCCGTCGTCTCATGCCGCTTTCCAGTAGTTTCCGGGAAACGGGGTGGCGGGACCTCGCGCAGGGAGAGTGGGCGTCCCTGACAGTTCGCCCCGTGACTTCAGCGTATCAGGACCGCCCGCGTGGCTCAACCCTGCCCGTCCCGGTGGTCTTTTCCGCGGCCCAATCGAGGTGCCGCGGGATGGTTGGCGCATTCCCGTTTGTTGTGTAGAATGGGTCGAAGCTCAAAGGAGGTCCACACGATGAAATGGATCACACGACGGGATTTCATGAAGCGGACGGCAGGGAGCGTGGCGACAGGCCTCGCGCTCGCCTCGTTCGGCATCTCCGCCCAGGGCACGCAGAAGTTCGCCGCCACGGGTAAACGCACTCTTGGAAAGACGGGCATCGAGTGTTCGCTTCTGGGCATGGGGACGGGAACCCGTGCGTGGAACGGCAGCTCCGAGCAGAACCGCCAGGGCCGGAAGGCCTTTGTATCGCTCATCGAGCACGCATACGCGTCGGGCGTGACCTATTTTGATTTGGCAGATATGTACGGCGCGCATGACTATATGAAGGACGCGTTGAAGAACTCGGTCAAGCGCGAAGACGTGATGCTGCTCACAAAGACGGTGTCCCGCGAGCCCAGCCTGGTCCGGGCCGACTTGGAGCGGTTCCGGCGGGAACTGGATTCGCCATATATGGACATCTGTCTGCTGCATTGCATGACCGAGGCGGACTGGGCAGCCAAGCTTCGGCCATGCATGGATGAGCTGAGCGAGGCCAAGGCCAAGGGCCAAATCCGTGCGCATGGCGTTTCGTGCCACACGTTGGAAGCCCTGAATCTGGCGGCTGAAACGGAGTGGGTGGACGTCATTCTCTCCCGAATCAATCCGTTTGGAGTGAAGATGGACGGCAAGCCGGAAGAGGTCGTGCCAGTCCTGCAGAAAGCCAAGGCGAACGGCAAAGTGGTCCTGGGGATGAAGATCGCCGGCGAAGGCGAGACGGTGGACCGGCTTCCCGAGTCGCTGCATTTCGTATTAGGGCTGGGGTGCATCGACGCCATGACCATCGGCGCCTTGAAACCGTCTGAGATCGACGCCAATATCGGACACATCGCGGCGGTCACCGTGTAGATCCGGTCTGCGGTCAAACCAGGCGGGAAACAGGCCTCCGAGGGGTGAATTGTGCCCGGACCTTGAACTTGCGCGCGGTGGGGGGTATCTTTGAACGTGGTGCCGGAACTTTTTCTGCTACAAGAAGATTAATCGTGGAGGCCGACGTGTGTTCCCTCTGAGGGGCCGTCTGCGACTGACGGAAAGGGAATTGGACATGTGGAAGCATGATGCGTTGATGGGCCGCCGGTATTTTTCAGCCGCAGTGACAATCGCAGTCTGCGCTTGCCTGCTTAGCGGGTGCCAGACGGGGAACCCCTTCGCGAAGTCTTCCACTCCCCCTCCAGCGGAACTGTTGGAGCCGGCCGATACGGCACCTCCCACGGCCGAGCCTTACACGGCTCCCCCGGAGACCGGTTTAGCGCTATCGCCCTCGCAGCGCTTCGCGGATGTGCCGTTGCCGCAGGGGGCCAAAGAGGACCCGGAAAAGACATTCGTTTACGAAGACAAGACTATCCAAATCGGGCGGATGGTGTACACGTCGAAATCCAGCCTGAACGAATTGGCGCAGTTCTATATCCGGGAGTGCCCGGCGGCGGACTGGAAGTTGCAGAACGTCATCCAGGCCGATGGGGCCGACTTGTTGTTTCTGAAGGCGGGGAAGCGTTTGAAGGTCAATGTCCGTGACCTGGGAATCACGAAGGGGCGTCAACTCATACTGACGGTCACTCCCGAAGGAAGTTTATGACCGGGATTTGCGAGCGCGCCTTTCGGATTGGGGGCGCAGGTGTGCTAACGGTGGTTCTGGGCATCCTGGGACTGGTGGCAGGATGCGGCCAGGAATTGCCGGTTGAGCTGCCGGGCATGCCGGAGATTCCGGGCATTACGGGTCCGAAGGTCACCGAGGAAGAACAGATCCGCGCGGTCTTGGACGATGTTCACCGGGGAATGCAGGCTCGTAAAGTGTACAAAGTCCTGGCCCATGTCTCGCGTTTGTATACCGACGCAGAAGGCCGGGACTATAACGGCATGCAGGCGTACCTGAGCGACCTCTTCAAGATATACAAGGAAATTCAGATTACGCGGGTCCAACCGCAGGTCTTCGTCGAAGGTACGCACGCCCGGGCGGTGGAGACTTTTGGCACGCGGGCGGAACCTTTCAATGCGGACTCCCACCCTCCCATGAATCTGCAGGGACAGATGAATGTCTACCTCGAAAAGACTGGTGACGCCTGGCAGATCGTGGAATGGGGCCGGATGCTGTAGTCCCGCGTCTTTCTCACCCCAGGTCGCGCAACGCGACAACCCCGTCGTAGGCACCGTCAATCATGAATTGGCCGTCGCTCTTGAACGTAATGAGGTTGAATCCCAGTTCCCTATAGTGGCGCGCGGCATCGAGGGAGGTGGCGGGAACGCCGTTCGACAGGTGGTGTTTCTGCGAGATGCTCGTGATGTGGCGTGCGGCGCCGACCACTTCAGGATCGTGGGGAGAGTCGAGTCTGCCGATAGCGATTTGAAAATCGGCGGGGCCATAGAAGATGCCATCGAGTTGGCCTTGTGCCGCTTCAATCATGGGCTCGATTTGCTCGACGGCCTGCGGACTCTCCAATTGGATGAACAAGAAGCGGGTTTCATTCTGATCGGCAACGCGCTCGCGCATGGAAATCCGGCGCTGCCCGAATAGGCTCGCGCGCATTCCGAAGCCGCGTTTGCCCACGGGTGGATACTTCGCACAATCCACGATCTGGCGGACCTGCTCCGGGGTCTCGACGCGGGGTACGATGATTCCGCTCACCGCCATGTCCAGGGCCTGTGCGATGCGATCGTAATTGCCTTGCGTCACGCGCAGGATCGACATAATGCCCACGTCCTCCGCGGTGTGGGCTGCCTGGCAGATGGTTTCGTAGGAATGGCAGCCGTGCTCGTTATCGATCCACAGCCAGTCAAGGCCGGCACGCGCAAAGGTGCGCACGGCGGAGGGCGTCATGTACTCGATCATGATGGTGCCCCAGCTCGTGCGGCGGTTCCGGCAGATCTCTTTGAAAGTGGCGCGGTCCATGGCGATCCTCCTATGCCGGCGCGGCCGTCACGCGGCGCCCTTGAAACGATCCATGAGTACCGCGGCAAGGATGACGATGCCGAGGATGACCTGCTGGCCGAAACTTTCCATGCCGATCCAGGTAAGGCCCGTGGCCAGCACCGCGATGATCAACAAACCAATGAAGGTGCCCATGATGGTGCCGCGTCCGCCGGAGAGACTGGTCCCGCCCACAACAACCGCGGCGATCACCTGTAATTCGTCGCCCACGCCGACGGTAGGGTCGCCGGAGCGCATCTTGGAAGAGAGGATCAGCCCTCCTACGATAGCAAGCACACTGCACATGCAGTAGACAATCCATTTCACCCGGTTGACCGGCACACCGCTCAGGCGGGCGGACTCCTCTCCCCCGCCGATCGCGCGGACGTGGCGCCCGAATGGCGTGGAGTTCAAGAGAATCCCGCCCCCGATGAAGGCGGCTAACATGACGATAACGCTCACGGGCACATGACCAGCGATGTTGTGGCGGCCGAGGAAGATGTAGTCAGCGGGGAGATCCGAGACCGGTGAACCGCCGACCATGAGGTATCCCGCACCGCGCACGGAACTCATGATTGCCAGGGTGGCGATGAACGGAGGAATCTGGAAGCGGGTGATGAAGAGTCCCGAGAAACAGCCTGCGGCCAGCCCGGCCGCGAGGGCCACGGCCCAGCCTCCGGCGAGTGCCCACCACTCCGCGTCGGCCACGGCGCGGGTGACCAAGGCGTCGGCCATGGCGCGGGTGACCAAGGCGCCGACGACGCCGCCGAAGGCAATGAGCGATCCTACGGACAGGTCGATGCCTCCCGCGATGATGACGAAGGTCATGCCCACGGACACCACGCCGTAAATTGCGGACTGGTTGAGGATGAGGATGAGGTTGTCGACGGAAAGGAAGGGGCGAATGCCCTGACTACGGGCGATAATCTCGAAGACCGCGCATTCCAGGGCCAAGGCAACTAGCAAGAACCCGTAGACGCGAACGAAGGTGGCGGCCGCGGGGCGCCCTGACGGGTTTGTCGCCGGGTGCGGCATCAGACAATGCTGGCCAGTGTATCGCCCGTGGCCAGTTTCATGATGCGCTCCTGGGTGGCATCTTTCCTGTCGAGCGATCCGGCGAGGTGGCCTTCGTGCATGACCAGAATCCGGTCGCACATGCCAAGCACCTCGGGCAGTTCGCTGGAGATCATCAGGATGCAGACCCCTTTGCGGACGAGGTCGTTCATAAGCCGGTAAATCTCGACCTTCGCACCCACGTCGATACCGCGGGTCGGCTCATCGAAAATGAGTACTTTGGACTCGGTGAACAGCCACTTCGCGAGGACGACCTTCTGCTGATTGCCGCCACTGAGGTTCTGCGCGGTCTGCTCGATGCCCGGGGTCTTAATCTGGAGTTCGCGCACAAACTCCGAGGCAATCTTGCGCTCGCGGCTCCGGTCCACAAAGAGAATGCGCACCAGGGACCTGAGGTTGGCCAAGGTGGTATTCTCACGAATGGTCATGCCCAAGATGAGACCCTGATTCTTCCGGTCTTCTGTCAGGAGGCCGATACCTTGGCGGATGGCATCTTGGGGCGAGCGCACGGTGACAGGCTTCCCATCGAGAACGATCTGTCCGCCGTCGATGCGGTCCGCGCCGAAGATCGCGCGGGCCACTTCAGTACGGCCTGCGCCGACGAGACCCGTCAGGCCGACGATTTCGCCTCGATGCAGGGAGAACGAGACGTCCTGGAACGCGCCCTTTCGTGTGAGTTCTTCCACACGGAGACGCTCCTCGCCCAGGTCAAAGTGTTCCTTGGGAAACTCGTGCGTGAGGGCGCGTCCAACCATCATGCGAATGATGTCCTCGCGGTTCACATCGGAGACGGGCTTCGTGTCGATGTATTCGCCGTCGCGCATGACGGTCACGCGGTCGCCGATTGCGAAGATCTCTTCGAGGCGGTGGGAGATATAGATCATGCCGATACCTTGGCGTTTCAGCTCGGCGATGAGTTCGAAGAGGGCATCCAATTCATGGTCGGTGAGCGTCGCGGACGGCTCGTCCATGACGATGATGCGGGAGTTGAAGGAGAGGGCCTTCGCGATTTCGACCATCTGTTGTTGCGCCACGCTGCATTCGTTGACGGGCTTGCGCACGTCAAGGTTCACGCGTATGCGCTTGAGGATATCTCGCGCGTCGTTATACATCTTGGACCAATTGATGAACGGCGATTTGCCCAAGCGCGGCTCGCGGCCCAGGTAGATGTTTTCGGCCACGCTCAGGTAGGGACTGAGGTTGAACTCCTGATAGATCATGCTGATGCCCAGTTGCTGGGCGTGATGGGGCGAGTGGATCGTGACCGGCTTGCCTGAGAGGAGGATGGCGCCCGAATCCATCGGCTGGGCGCCAGACAGGATCTTCATCAACGTGGATTTGCCCGCGCCGTTTTCGCCGACCAGGCAATGGACCTCGCCTGGCTTCAACGTCAGTTGGCCGTTCTTTACCGCGACGACACCGGGAAACCGCTTCACGATGTCTTGCATCTGCAGGACGTATTCTTCGCTCATCCCTTCTGCTCCGCTTCCAGGCTGGCCTTGTCGATGATGTCTACGCGCACGGGCACGACTTTGGGGACTTCTTCACCCGCGAAATGCTTGGCAATAACGTTAATGGCTTCCCGCCCGATCTCCGCGGGATGCTGGACGGTGTCGGCCTTGAGGGCCGTGCCGCCCAGGATGGCGTCGCGCGCCTCCGGCGTGCCGTCGTAGCCGACGATGAAGATCTTTTCCTGAAGTCCGGCGGATTCGAGGGCCGCCAGCGCACCAAGCGCCGAATCGTCGTTGATGCCGAAAATGGCATTGAGGTCGGGGTTGGCTTGCAACACGTCCTGCGCAGCGCGCATGGCCTTATCGCGAACGCCGCCACCCGGGGCCCTCTGAACAATGGTAATCTCGGGAAAGGCTGACAGGGCCTGCTCGAACCCGGCGACGCGCTCTTGGACGGATGCCGTCTCCGGCTGATCGATGATGGCAACCTTGCCTTTGCCATTCAGCTCCTTGGCCAGAAACTCGCCGATCAAGCGCCCGCCAAGTACGTTATCCGAGGCGATGTGCGAGACCACGTCCGCGTTGTGGGCGGCGATGTCCACCGTAAAGACCGGTATCCCCTCTGCCCGGACGTCGTCGATCGCGGGCGCGATACCCGCCGAGTCTTTGGGCGACACGATGATCGCGTCGACTCCCTGTTGCGAGAAGGTTTCGAGTTGGTTGACCTGTTTGGAGCCATTGAACTCTGCATATTGGATGCGAAGGATGAAGTTGTGCTTCTTGGCTTCATCTTCCATCGCGGCCACAAGCTCCCTATAGAACTGATGGCTCTGCGTGAGGAGCGAAGCGCCAATGACTTTCTGCCGTTCCGCTGGCTGACTGTCCGGCGATGCCTGCGGTTCGGAAGACTGCGGCTTGGGTCCGCACCCGGCGGCCAGCACAAGCGCTATCAGAACAAGCCACTTTTGCTTCATGGAATGGTCTCCCCTTAGACGGGCTGTACTTTACTGCTTCGGCCTGCGCCTTGGCAAATCGGCTCGACATTCGGTTGCGCGCGGGGTCTGAGGCGGCCAGACGCCACCGGCAATCTCCTGGCGTGTAACACTTCGCAGGTTTGGCGGTATTTGTACACAGATTGCGCTTCCAGAAGTGGATGGGGGTGGGAGCGCGAAGTGCCCGAAGCAGGTGGCGTGAATCGGCCAAGGTGGCCGTTGAATTATGGGGAAACCATAGAAAAGGAGTAGGTATTACTATGCTTCCGGATCAAATCTGCAACATTCTGAGTCAGATCTTGGGCGCCCTGGCGGGCATTCCCGTGATCGGCGGCTTCTTCGAGCAGTTGCTCGGCCTGCTGGACAATTGGTGCGGCGAGGATGAAGACGCCTAGTTTCGGCGCGCATTGTCTCATTGATTGGGGCGGAACCTGACCGGGTTTCGCCCCGCATTTTTTTCTCCAGCTATGGAAGCCGCCATTCGTCCACCCTTATCATGGTCCCCATGGACAAACCATGGAGTGATCACTCCCCTTCGCGCCTCGGGCTCTACCTGACGGTGGGCACCGCGATTTGGCTGGGGATCGGATTCAGCCTCGGCTGGTACTACACCTTCACCTACTACGGGCGGGCCGGTTGGCCCATGCCATTGCCGGAAACCTGCGCGGCGCTGGTCTTGTATTACTTCTCCGTGCTGAACGTGGACACGGAATGGCAGGCTCTCCATTGGATGCTGGTGTTCCCTGCGGCGGCGGCGTTGTGGGTGGAGTGCCTGAGGCGATGCGCCCGATGGATGGGTTTAGCCCAGCCTCCCTTCGCGACGGTGTTTGTCCTGTTCGGTCTGGCGGCATTGCCGCTGGCCCTGCCCGGGCCCTGGATGGCGTGGATTGCAGGGCTGATGGATGGCGGGTTTCACGCGGACCGCATGCTGGCCGTGGCCTTGCGCAGGGGGTTCGTGACACCATGGACCTGGCTGTCGCCCATGTATGCGGGACTGGGCACGATAGGCCTGGTGCTGCATATTAGGGTGTACTCCAGGATCTTTCGCATCCCGAGAGCGAAGGCGTTCATGCATTTTCCCGTGTCGATGATAGTCCTTGTGATTGTGGCGGCCGTTTTGGCATCCGTGGCCGCGCTTCCCTTGCGCCTCTGGTTTGAATAGCGCTGAGAGCATGATATGCGTGCCTTCTATCAAGCATTGGACATCGCATGCATTCTGGCACACACGAGTCTGATTGCGTTTAACTTGACGGGCTGGACCTGGCGGCGGTTCAGAAAGCTGAACCTCTTCACGCTGATGCTGACTGCGGCCTCGTGGTTCGGGCTCGGCTTGTGGTACGGGATTGGGTATTGTCCCCTAACCGAGTGGCATTGGCAGGTACGCGAGCGCCTGGGTGAAGATGACCTACCTTCATCGTACCTCAAGTACTGGACCGACAGGGCGACCGGACTCGATGTGAACACCACGGTCGTCGACGCGGCGGCTGTTATCTTCTTCGTGGCCGCACTGATCGCGTCGATCACGTTGAATATCCGCGATTGGCGAGGAGCCAAGCGAAGCACGTGAGTGGAGCCATTCACTCCGCCGCCGGCGTGACAGCCGCGCGCGAGTTTCACTCTCGGACGATTCTTCGGTACACTACGTGCGACTATCTACCAAGGGAGAAGCTGTTCGGTATGGATGCGTTTACGCGCACGTGGCGCAATTGGGTGCATTCCCGCAAGTTTGCGAAGTTGGGCAAGGGTTGCCGGTTTCTGGGGCGTGATCTGGAGCTGGAAGGCCACGTCGAACTGGGCGATTTCTGCCGGGTCCGCGAAGCGGTGAAGCTTCGGGCACGGCCCGAAGCGAAGATCGTCATTGGCGACCGTTGCCTGTTGAGCTGGAACGTGATCATCGAGGCCGGGGAGCTGGTGGAGATTCACGATCAAGTCGGGTTGGCGGAGTACTGCATCATTCGCGACGGCACGCACCTCATCTACGGTACGGAGGCAAACTGGCGGTACACGCCCAATTACTACAAACCTGTCATCATCGAGGAAAGCGCGTGGATCGGCAGCGGTGCGTATGTCTCCAAAGGTGTGCGCGTCGGCAAAGGCGCGGTGATCGGGGTGGGCAGCGTGGTAACGAGGGACGTTCCGCCATTTGAGGTATGGGTGGGGGCTCCGGCGCGTTTCTTGCGCCACAGGACGATGGACCTGCCGGAAGAGTTGGAGAAGCTTGCCCAGCGACTGCTGCAGGAGCAGGGAATCAAGGAAGATCGGCGCGAGTATTGACCATGGCAATTCGAGCAATCACGTTTGACTTCTGGCGAACCCTGTTTCGTGATGTGGGCGATCCGGCCCGAAGACGCCGTATCCGGATCGACGCGCTGAGCGAAGCGGCCGGTGTGAGCCCCGATCGCGCCGAGGATGCCCTGCGCCGTGCAGAGCATGACTTCCTGCTGCATCACATCACCGAGAAACGGACGCTGGGACCCGCGGATGCCGTTGACATGGCAGCCCAAATGCTGGATGTAACCCTCGGCGGCCATAAACGTCACGAACTGACCAAGGTCTTCGCGGAGGCGATCCTGTACGACCCCCCCACGCCCATTCCCGGCGCACTCGACGCGGTGGAAGTTGCGTCACGCTCATTTCCGCTCGGCGTGGTATCCGATTCGGGTATCAGTCCGGGGCGTTCGTTGCGTGTGCTGCTGGATCAGCAGGGGTTCACGAAGTATTTCGGGGCGCTCGCCTTCTCCGATGAAGTAGGCGTGGCCAAACCTCAAGCCGCGATGTTTGAGACGGCGGCGCGGCACTTGCGCGTGGCACCGCACGAGCTGCTGCACATCGGTGATTTGGAAATGACCGACATTGCCGGAGCGAAGGGGGTGGGTGCGAAGACCGCGCTATTCGCCGGTGACAACGCCAAGTACCGCGAAACGACGAGTGCCGATTATGTGTTCGCAGATTGGACCGAATTCGTAGAAGTCCTGCCGTCGCTCCGCTAGTCCGCCGGCGGCACGTCGTCTGGCAGAGACCAGGGCCTGTCCAGGCCACGCGAGGCGAGTTGCTCCTTCAGCGAGTCCGTCTCGTAGGGGATGTGGTGAAACTCCGCCGACCACGGTGAAGTTTCGGTGCTGATCACCGCATAGCATGCGGTGGATACGTTCCCTTCTCCCCTACCTGCTATTCCTGGGTTGACGAAGAGGGTGCCGTCCACAATTCGGGAAAATGGTTCGGATCCGCCGCCCATGATCACCACGTGGACATTTGCATACTCCCGCTGGCGGCGAAAACGGGAGTCATCATCGCCGGGACCCAAGCGCTCGGATTGACTGCAAGGGCTTCCGTGGCAAAGGCACACGGACAACCCCTCCACGGAATAGACTATCCGCCGGGGTAGCGTGCCCAAGAATTCGAGATTGCTGCTCAGCGTAACGCGATGGGTCCAGGTCGCCGCGTCCATGAGGACCGGGTCAATACGCTCGCGAAGGCTGTCCGCTTTGCGCCGGGCCCGCACGACGAGCCGGTCCAACTCCCCCTGGACGCTGTGCATCCGGCGGGACTGAAGCCTGACGAGCACCTCGTTGGGCCAAGGATAGCCGAGGACGCTGTCACCGGCATTCGCGATGGTATGAATTCCGGCGTTATCGATGGCGGCGAGAACCGCGTCAAGCGCGGGCAGATTGCCACGGACACCTCCAAACGCGGCCATCAGCACAACGAAATGCCTCCTCATCGGGTTTCCAGGCAGCCAGAAGGATCGCGAAGTTGCGTCCCGAACGCTCACTATAGCGACCGCGGTGGGCTCACGCAACAGGATGCTAAGTTGCGGCAAAACGCCTATTTGCGGGGATTTTTGGGGAGTCGCGCGGGGCGTCGAGTCTGCGGGGCCGTAAAACCGGGGCTTTCCTGAGACGCGATTCATTTCATGCCCAAAAATAGGGCTTGACAAAAGCTTCTTTAGTTTGTAAACAGAGCGCGAGTCGGGTGGGGAGTCCCAGCCACCTAGGACACTTGGATTCGAGCAGGCGCGCCTCTTGCGCGACCTGAGGTGCGGAGGTAATCGTGAGGTGAAGCTCTGGGATAGACCAAGCGAGGAGGCATACCATGGCAGCAAAGAAGGCAATGACGAAGGCGCAGATCGTGGGGGCGTTGGCGGACAAGACTGGTCTCAGCAAGAAAGACGTCGGTAACGTCCTTGCCGAGTTGACCGCGCTTGCGTACAAGGAAGCCAAGGCTGGTTTCACGTTCCCGGGATTGGGCAAGCTGGTTGTTGTGCAGCGCAAGGCCCGTACCGGCCGCAACCCGATGACCGGCGCCACCATCAAGATTCCGGCGAAGCGCGTGTTGAAGTTCCGCATCGCAAAGGCCGCGAAGGACGCGATCTCTCCGGCGAAGTAACGACGGCGGAGCACGAAGGTATTTGGGAAGCGGCCCGGGCCAACGCGCCGGGCCGCTTCCTTGTTTCGGCCACTTGAGATTCGCCCGAAGAACCGCCCGTGGAGGGAAATGTGAGAAGACGCACCCTGCTGTCCGGCAGCGCCGTGCTCATGGCGTGCGTGGCCTGCGCACTCACCATGCGGTCGCTGAATAGCGGGTTCGCGACGGACGACCACTTCATGCGCGCCGTGTTCTCAGGCTTTGAGGAAATCCCTGAGTACGCCCGGCCCACATTAGCCACCTTCGTCTTCTCTGACGGCAATGAAGACGCCAATCGGGCCCTGATGGATCGCGGCGTGTTCCCCTGGTGGTCGGTGCCCCAAGCGCGTCTGGCCTTCTGGCGGCCGCTCGCATCCCTCAGCCACTATGCGGACTTTCGCATCTGGGGGGACAACGCGAAACGGATGCACGCCGAAAATATGTTGCTGTATGCGTTGGTCTGCGCGCTCGCGGTAGCGTTGTACAGCCGTTTCCTGGCACCACCATGGGTGGCCGTCTTCGCGGCCCTGGTGTTCACCGTTGATGAGAACAACGGCCAGGCCGTGGGATGGCTCTCGAATCGCAATATGCTCATGGCCGCAGGGTGTGTGATGCTGGTGCTGATCGTCCACGATGCATGGCGCCGCGAGGGCTGGAAGCCGGGCGCGGTGCTGGGGCCCGTATTGCTGGCGTTTGGATTCCTGTGCGCGGAAGCGGTTGTTGCGGTGGGCGGCTATCTTCTCGCCTACACCCTCTTCATAGACAAGGCTGCGTGGCGGCAGCGTGCCGCGTCGCTTGCGCCGTATGCGGTGGTCTTTGTGGGGTGGTACGGGTATTACCGGCATGCCGGTTACGGGTCCTCCGGCTCGAGCTGGTACACGGACCCCGGCGGCGATCCGGTGGGCTTCGCACGCGCGCTGGCAACCCACGTCCCCATACTGCTGACCAACCTCGCGTTCATGTGGCCCGCCCCGCTCCTGAACCGGTTCGACGCCGCGCAGCTTCCCCTGATCGTGTTACTGTTCTGCGTGCTGCTGGGTGCAGTGGGTTGGATACTCCGGCCCATGCTCAAACACGATGCCGCTTCCAGGTTCTGGCTGCTGGGTCTCGTGCTCGCCCTGTTGCCCGTGGCCGCGGTGGTACCTCAGCCGAGGGTAGTGCTGATCGCGGGGATAGGTTTTGCCCCGCTGGTTGCACGGTATCTTTCGGCCTGGGCCACGCCGCGGCAGTGGTTGGGATTTCTCGCGTGCCTGACCGTATGCGCGGGTTTGGCCATATCCATTGGGATACCGACGCTCTCCTTTTGGATGCAGGCGGCCGTAATCGGGGGAGCGTTGGCCGCTCTTGTTATCGCGCTGCTTTTCTCAACAAAGGACGCCGAATGGATGCCATCTACACGCGCGTGGCGCGCGCCAGGGGGACTGCTCGCCTTGTTGTGGGTGGCGTTTCATTTGATTGGCGCTCCCATCGCCATGCCGGGTTCGAGTATGATGCTCGGCATCGCGGCGCGGAAGATGGAACGCGCGTACGCGTCCATCCCCCTTGATCCGGACGTGCGCAGAAGGACCGTAGTCGTACTTCAGGCCCCGACCGATTTCATGCCCTGGCACTTCTCGCTGATACGCGCCTCGCTTCAGATTCCCTACCCCGGGCATCTGCGTGTGCTCTCGAGCGGCAAACGCGACATCACCGTGGAAGTTGTCGATGCGCACACACTCGTGCTTCGCGCGGAGCGCAATCTCATCGGAAACCCTGGCACCAGCGTGTTTCGCGGGTCAGCAAATCCGATGCGGGCCGGCGAGGAGGTGAGGTTAGCCGGCATGACCGTGCGGGTTCTGGAAGTGGACAACTCGGGCTTCCCACGAGCGGCAGAGTTCCGGTTCGATGAGCCGTTGGATAGCCCGTCCATGAACATCCTGGGAGCCGCTCAGGTGCCATTCAAACTGGAGAATGTCGGGCGGTATATCAAGACCGAGTCGTACGTTCCCGTGTCGCTGCCCACGCCGGGAGCACCCGTGTCCCTGGCATCTCTCATCGAGGCCAGCCCGGACTACCGCTCCCTGGTTTCGCAACCCGGTGCGCCATAGGCCAGCGCCAGCACATGAAAGCTGAGCGATCCGCTGACCTGAAAAGTGGGGCCTGCTGAATACAGGATGTGCAGGGAGGGGTCTCGTCCTCCGATGGCGCAGGCGTCATGGCGGACTCCGCTCCGTAGAATCAGAGGGAGAGTTCGCATGAAATCTATCAAATTCCGCACTCGGCAGGGCTTCCTAATCGTATTGTTGGTGATCGTGACTGGCATGTGGGCGTACAGCGGGGCGGAAAACGCGAGGTTGCGGCGCAGCCTCGAAGCGACCTCGCAGAGCCAAGTCCGGACATATACCGATAGCTTCATGACCTACCCTGGAGCGAACGTAGTGACCCGAGTGACCACGGCTCACGAATACGTCCTCTTTGGCACGGCGACAGGCAAGGTCGAGATCTACCTCAAGTACCGCAATTCGGACGGACTCGACCAATTCAGTGGCATGGAACTGGGATACGCGCACGATGGGAAGACATGGGTCATGACGGACAGTGCAAGCTGTCACGGGCCGGAGTGCGTCAGCCGGGGTAAACAGCTCTTTGGCGATCCCATATAGACGGCGGTCCCCACGATTCTACAGTCTGCGAACGATCGCCTCGGCAAAGTCCTCCGTGCCGCCCGCGCCCCCAATATCGCGCGTGATTTCCTTTGGGTTCGCCTCGCGCAACACGGCGTCGTAGGCCTCGCGAATCCGCGAGGCCGCCTCGCGTTCGTGCAGGTGATTGAGCATCATCACGCCACTCATGATCAGGGCGAGCGGGTTGGCGAGATTCTTGCCCGCGATGTCCGGAGCGCTTCCATGGACCGCCTCAAATACCGCGCACCCATCGCCGATATTGGCGCCCGGCACCACCCCCAACCCCCCGACGAGTCCCGCGCACAAATCGCTCACAATATCGCCGTACAAATTCTCCATGAGGACGATGTCGAAACGCGTCGGATCGCGTACCAATTGCATGCATCCGTTGTCGATGATGAGTTCCTCATATTCAACATCCGGCGCGATGGCTTCGTGGACTTCGCGAGCGCAGGCGAGGAACAGCCCGTCTGATTTCTTGAGAATGTTCGCCTTGTGGAATACCGTCACCCGCTTGCGCCCGCGCTCGTGCGCATAATTGAAGGCGTATCGCGCGATGCGCTCGCAGGCCGTGCGCGTGGCGATCTTGAGGCTTTGGACCACGCCCGCGGTGATCTCGTTCTCGAGACCGGAGTAGAGCCCTTCGGTGTTCTCGCGCACGACGACCAGGTCGACGTCGTCGAAACGGGTCTTCACGCCGGGCATGGAACGCACCGGGCGCACGGCGGCGTACAGGTTCAACCGTTTCCGCAGACCCACGTTGACGCTGGTGAATCCGCCGCCAATCGGTGTGGTCACCGGCCCTTTCAACGCGACCCGGTGCGCTTCGATGGCGCGCACGGTCTCTTCGGGCAATACTTCACCGTGGGTTTCCACGGCTGCCGCCCCGGCGGGCAGGGTTATCCACTCAATGTCCACGCCGGACGCATCGATAACGCGCTGGGCGGCGTGCGCCACTTCGGGCCCAATGCCATCGCCGGGGACCAGACAAACCGTGTGTTTCATTCTTGCTCCACTCTGGCGGCTACAGGGCTTCCGCGCCCGCCGTTGCACAGGTGTGATCGTTTTCGACCGTCGAACCGGATACGCCAATCGCGCCGATGACCTCACCGGCCGCATTCTTTAGGGGGACGCCGCCTGGGAAGGTGATAAGCCCGCCGTTGGAAACCTCGATGTTGTACAGAGGACCGCCCGGCTGGCTGAGTTCGCCAATGGCGCCGGTGGGCATATCGAAGAAGCGCGAGGTCTTCGCCTTCTTGATCGCGATATCGACACTGCCGAGCCATGCGCCGTCCATGCGCGCGAACGCCTTCAGGTTGCCGCCGGCATCCACCACGGCGATGTCCATCTTGCAGTTGATCTCCTCGGCCTTCTTCTGCGCGGCATCGAGCACGCGCGTGGCCGAGACCAGATCGATGTCCGGCGTGGAGAGGCCGGCGGGCTTGTCCTTCTGCGCGGCCGCGAGATGATTCGGCAGCACCGCAACGCTTGCCGCACAGATGGTAATCATCGTCAGAAACAACAGCTTCATCTTCATCGTTCATCCCTTTCGTTGTTCAGCGGGCGCAATACGCCCCCGAATCACCTGGTTAGCTTGCACAGCGCAAACGGTAGCATTCGCGGAGGTTTTCTTCAAGCCAACGGGTCGTTCAAAAGCGAGAACGGACCGCTTCGGTGCGCCGGACGGATTTGCGTTTCACAGGGGCGCCTATACGCCATCAATCGTCAGGGAGTCCGCTGGCGGTTCTTGTGATGCCGTCCCGCAACAATGCTTCTCCGAAATTGCGGAAGGGACCAGTGTCAAGTCTGTTGGTGCCACGTTTGAAAACCGGGGGTGAGCGATCCTGTTGGAACCAGTCACGTCTTTGGGCGATTCCCAGTACGCCGTGTCCAGGACCGCGGAATCCGCGTTTTTCTGCACTCACGACAGCGGTGGCGGTTTCACTCGCTGTCTTACGTGGCGGCTTTGCGCCTTTGCGAGAGGTATTCTCTCGCTTCGCTCGTGGATGTCACATTCAGAGCCGCCCATCCTCAGACGTATCGGGCATGTACAATGGTCGCGATCAGTCTTCTATTTGCGTTCTTCGATACTTGATCCTATCTTTCTCCATGCATAGGCTATGTTCAGCGTGTTGCTGTTCTGTTGAGATCTGTGCCGCGTCAGGAGGGACTGTGGATCACACTATCGTCTATCACCCGATTCGGCCATGGCAGGCGCTCGTGGCAAGTATGACATTCGCCACCTTTTGCTTTGCCGCGCCGCTGGCCTGGACCCGGACGCCGCCTGTGCCGCTGCTCCGCGCCCATGCGCACAACGACTACGCGCATGAACGCCCACTGCTTGATGCGCTTGATCATGGGTTTTGCAGTGTGGAGGCGGATGTTCATCTCGTAGACGGCCAGCTCCTGGTCGCGCACGATGTGAAGGACGTCCGGCCTGAATGCACGCTACAGGCCCTGTACTTGGAACCTCTTCGGGAGCGGGTCGCCGCGAACAAGGGAAGGGTGTATCCGGACGGCCCACGTTTCATTCTGCTGATCGACTTCAAATCGGACGGCGCAGCAACGTACGCCGTGCTCAAGCCGATTCTCGAACGCTACAAAGACATGTTGACCACTTTCTCGCCGAAGGCCACGGAGGAGAAGGCCGTAACCGTTATCCTCTCCGGCAACTCGCCGCGGGAGATTGTGGCCGCGGAGGCGACACGTTTCGTGGGCATTGATGGACGACTGACGGACCTGGGGTTCCCCTTGAATCCACATCTGACACCCCTGATCAGCGATGTTTGGAAGGGCAATTTCAATTGGTTCGGTTCGGGACCTATGCCGGAAGATGTGAAGCAGCGGCTGGAGCATATCGTGAGCACCGCGCATGCCGCGGGGTGCATTGTGCGGTTCTGGGGAATACCGCCGCGCGAAGATCTGTGGGAGGTTCTGTACAACTCCGGGGTTGATCTCATCAACGCCGATAACCTGGAACAGCTCCAGCAATTCTTGCTGGCCAAGGAGAAGAAGCAGTAATGTTGCGCAACGGCGCGTTGCTGTGCGCTGAGAGGGATGCTTCATGCAGACATTGCGCATTGGAATCGTTGGGTTGGGCGGCATCTGCCGGGAACGGCACATTCCAGGCTTGCGCCGCATTCCTGGTGTCGAGATCGCCGCGGTGTGCAACAGCACGCGCGCCAGCAGCCAGCGCGCGGCGCACGAGTTTGATGTCCCCATCGTGTGCGATCGATGGGAAGATCTCGTCGCGCAGGACGATATCGACGCGGTCCTCATCGGCACGTGGCCGTACATGCACCGGCCAATCTCTGTCGCGGCGCTCCAGGCCGGGAAGCACGTGTTTTGTCAGGCGCGTATGGCCATGAACTACGCCGAGGCACGCGAGATGTATGAGGCGGCGCGCTCTTCAGGCCGGGTGGCGATGGTGTGTCCCGTACCATTCGGATTGACCAAAGATTCCACCATGGAGCGGTACCTGAAGAGCGGGCGGCTGGGAGAACTGCGCTTGGTGCGCGTGCAGAGCATGTCGAATGTTTTCGTCGATCCCGCGACGCCGATGACGTGGCGCAAGGACCACCGGCTCTCAGGTCTGAACATGCTCACCTTGGGCATGTACGTGGAACTCATCCATCGCTGGTTTGGCCGGACCCGCACCGTGAGCGCCATGATGCAGACGTTTGTGCCGGACCGAGTCGATACGGCTGGGGAGCGGGTGCAGGTGAGAATCCCGGACCAGATTCTATTGAACACCGTGCTCGAGAATGGCACACCGGTGCAGTACGTGATCAGCGCCGCCGTGCATCATGGTCACGACCAGATTGAGATCTACGGAAGCAAATGGACCCTGCAGTACGAGGTCAAGGAGGACGTCCTCTATGGCGCGGCGCCGGGACAGGCCATGGGCAGCGCCACGCTGGACGCGGATAACGAATACGACGCGGAGAATTGGCGCGTCGAACGAGATTTCATTGACGCGATCCGCGAGGGTAGGGAGTACCATCCCAATTTCGCGGATGGTATGAAATACATGCAAGTGATCGAGGCGGCCTACGATTCCGCGCGGGAAGGGCGCACGATCCAGCTCGATTAGTCCCGGCTGCTAAGAAAGCACGAGGCAAAGACGCACCGTGCAGCGCAGGTGTCCCCGCCTGCATCTTCAAGAGAAATGACCCTAGCGGCCGACGGCCCGGCGCGCGACGAGGTAGGCCAATCCTGCTTTCACGGCGTCGGCTGGAATGAAAGGGAACACGGCCATCGTCAGGCCGGCCCAGAGCCCGACTCCCGCCCACAGGCACAGCCATGCGGTTCCCATTGCGTAGATGACCGCCGTGGCAGCCAGTATGCCCACCGCGGGGCGGCGGAAAGCGGTAGTCACGTAAGGCACGAGGGCGAACGCGAAGAGGAATCCCGCCGTTGCGCCGAGTGACACGGCGAAGAGGGGTGCCCCCGCGATGCCGAGCACGAGGTAGAGCAAAATTCCCGCCATGGCGCGATCGCGGCCAACCACATAGGCCGCTGCGAGGACCGGCAGCGTCTGCAGAGTTACCGGGACGGGCGTCCAAGGCAGCGGCACCTTGATCATCGCGGCCAGCATGATGGCGCCGGCGACGGCAATGACTTCCACGGCCGCGACCAAGCGATTGTCGACGGCACGCACATGTTGTAATAAATGGGCTTGTGTGTTCTTCATGATGGCGGGAGTATACGGATTCCGCAGGGATGATTCAATGGACCCTATTCAGTCTTCTTGTCCTCACCCTGCTGTCCCCACATGGAACGCATCATCTCCTGCGACGTGCGTGTCTGCTGGATCTGCTGCTGGATGAAGCGCTCGACCTGCGCGTACTCGTCCTCAGTCAACTGTGTGGACAGTCGTTCCAGGGATTGTTCGAATGCGGCTGTTTGCCTGTTCACGATGGCCTCTATCCCCGTGCCGCCGTCAGCGGCAGGCTCTTTGTGTGCTGCAAGGACCTCTTCGGCCAGGACCTGCTTGACGACATTGCGAGTGTCCTGCGAGATCGACGGAGCAAAGGTGGCCAACTGCATGTCATAGCTCTGCTGAAGCATGAAGCTTTCTTTGTTCGCTTCGTAGTCTTCCCACACCGCCATTTCTTCCGCATTCAACACCTTGCTCAACTCGCCGCGGAGTTCCTCCATGTGTTTTTCCCGAGTGCCCTCAGGAGGCCCACTGTTCAGGGTGCCGTCCTTCGCGGCCTTCACCGCGAAGCGAATCTGGTCCGCCAAGAACTCGGTCAAGATCCCCCGCACCTCTTCCTCGGCGTCCGCCGGCAGTTTCAGGTCGGCCAGCAGCATCGCGTATTGCATGTTCACCTGCATGCCCGCGCTGGCCACGATCGTCTCATCGTCTTTAAATATCTTCACGAGGGGCGGTTCGAAACCCTTCGCAGCGTCGGACGATTCCGGGCTAGCGGCGGCGCCGGCCGCCTGTGATAGGGACTGGTCCGCCTGGCGCTGTTCCAGTTCGTGTTCCGCATCAGCGAGTTTAGTTGTGACCTCCGCCAATTCAGTCCGGAGCTTCTCTGTCTCCGAGTCGTCATTCAACGCGGCGATGTGCTCCAGTTTCGACTGAAGCTCGGCGTTTACTGCTTTCAGGACATGGACCTGCGAGCGCGCGTTCTGCAGTCTCATCGAGAGCACCAAACACGTAACGGCCAGTACGATACATGCCGTTAGAGCGACGTAGAAGATTAGGATTCGCATGTTTTTCCCCCTCGTTTGGAATTGTGGAGCGCCTGGCGAAATCGTGGGGCCGCTCGCAGATTCCATGCGGATACATCCATATTAACACGTGGAGCATTCCTTCGCAGACACCTGATCGCACAAACTCAAGTCAGCAAGCGGAATAGTGAAACCGCCATAATGACAACACCCACGAGAGGCAGCACATACCTCAGTAGCATGAACCGGTACGACTTTGCCGGGTCTATTGGGCACTGGACCAGTCCCAGTGAGTCCGCAACCGCCGCTCTGCCGCCTCCTTCGGTGTAGGCCACGAGTGCGTTCGTGAATGCAAGTCCGAGGCTTTTGGCAAGTTCCTGGCGGCCAGGAAGCACCTCGATGTCCAGATGCTTGGCGAGCGCAACGTAATCGCGCGGGGTGATGGTGCAGGAAGCCACCCCTTGCATGTCGACAGCAAGAGACGAGTTCGCGGGTCCGTACGCCATCTTCTCGAACAGGGAACCCCTGACACGAAGCCGGACACTATAGCCCACGGTTTCATTCACGAGTGGTGGGGCCACTAGGCCGTATCCATGCAGGATCGTGAGCCACGTCTTGATCTGTTGTTTGGCGATCGGGCTTTTCTTGACCTCGGGAGCGGCGCCGCGCGTGAGCAAGGGGCCTACCCAGATTCCGGGGGGAACCACACCCAGTGCGACATCGGATTTGTTGATGAAGAAGTACTGGAGTGCCAGGACCAACCCCATAGCGCCAAGGCCGAAAGCCGGAAGCCACGTCGTTGTGGCGAACATCGCAATCACGGCAGCGATGTTAACAAACTGCTTCAACCGCTCGCGGGGAGAGAGAAGGTCGGTTTCCCTCTTCACGACGGCCCCGAACAGGGTAATCAAGACGGCACAATACACTGCAACGGCTCCGTGACGTACCCAGTCAGGCACAGTCGCAGCCGGAGAGTGGGCCAGCGGCAGCGCGAGGGCAACCGCGAAAGCGATGAGCGGCGCCAAGAGCATGACCGCAGCGAAATATAGGACACCGCGAACGATGGCACGCTTACCCTCTTTCACCATGCCCTCGGGCGCGTGATTTTGCCAGCGGTTTAGGTCGCTCGTGGCGGACCACCAAAGCGAACCCAGGACGGCGAAAAGACCGCCCAGGAATGAACCCGCCGCAATGCCACCCTTGAGAGGACCAACCGCAGTCAGTGCTTTTGTGATCCCTCCTGCGAATGCTGGCAGCGGCGCGATGCCCCAGGCACCCTTCAAATCGCCTATCCGATCTCCCAATATGCTGCGCGCCCTTCGGATACGCATCTTCACGGCGCTTTCTCTCAGTCCCGTAAGCTCGGCGATCTCTCTGACCTTCATGTCTTGCACGTAGTGCAGGCTCAGAACCTCCCGGCTCCGGTCATCCAACTGGGCCACACGGGCCCACAAAGTCTGAGCGACGTCCGCGGTGTCTATCCGATGCCGAGGATCCGTTGGAGACTCCGCTTCTTGATCGGACTGAAGGACCTTCTCCCGCATTCGATCTTTGCGCCACCGGCCGCGCAGGAAGTCCACGCTGAGCCGTCTCAGAATCATGAAGAGCCAAGGCGCGAAGGCATCCGAATTCTTCAACATGGGCAACCTCACATAGGCGCGAAGAAAGGCTTCTTGGCAGAGGTCCTGTGCATCCTGGTGGTCGAATACCCTGGCCAAAGCTACGGCGTAAACCTTTGACTCGTATCGGGACACCAGGCATCCAAACGCTTCCACGGAACCGTCAAGGGTCTTTTCTACGGCTTCTCTGTCGTCCATTTGAGATCTCCCGGCTCATGCGACACTACTTAAGACGAGCGAAGCCGTGACTTGGTCAACGTGATTCGCTGAAGCTTGGCCATGTTCTCGCAGGAACTGGCCAGAGGCGGGCAAGGAGAAACACACGGCCCCTAAGCTTTGAGGAGGACGGCGTTGCATCTTCCGGTATCTGCACTGCAAGCAGTTGAGCAACCCGAATGGCCTTCAGGTCCTAATTCTGGCTGTTGAACCGCAGGCCCCAACTCGTGATTTCGCCCACGTTGTCGGCCTGCTGATCGCGGAAGTTCAGGGTCCAGATGCCCTGGGCGTCTTCGCCGTCGACCATGAACATGCCCGCATTGACGTAGAACGAGTCCACGAGCCAGTGTCCCGTATACGGCGCAGTGCCGGTGTCGATCGTGGCGGAGGCCTCGTCATTGAATGTGGTGTCCACCAGGTCCGCGCCCGACAGTGCGAAGATGAGTGGCACGATCTCCCCTTCCGGCGACACCAGCCAGGCATCGAAGTCGGCGTTGTCGGGATGAGTCACGTTCACAGTGACGTTGAGATCGGTGATGGTGAAGGAGCGGTTCACCTCGATCGTGGAGACGGCCCAGTCGTCGATGTTGTTGTCGGGGATGGGCACGGTGTCGTGACTCCAGTACGTCGTCTTGGGGCAGCCCGTGAGAAGGCAGGCGGCGAGCATAGCGGCGAATCCCAGAGCGAGTCGGCGTGTAGACATGGCAGACCTCCTTTGTGTCCTGCCCGTGCCCCCGTGCGAACCCTACGCAATTGCATTTCTTTCAGCGCGTAACTGCCGCCACTGTCTTCAAACAGTATGTTCCCCGCCGTGAGCACTGTCAAATGCGGGGCGGCCTTGAGATCAATCTACCCCTAGTGATACCTGGGCGAAAACAAGCTAGAAGGAGACTGGAGATCGCAGCTCCGCAGGTTTCGTTACCAACCGAGGTCCTATGGACCCGCTCTGGAAGGTCTGACCGGGCTTGCACATCTTTTCCCGCCGCGGCGACTGTATAGTAGAAGTGCTCGGTTACGACTTGGGAGGGGTTTTGTGGAATCGGACATCGAATTGCTCCAGCGTTGGTGGACGCGCCGGGACGCAGTAGCTTTCAACGAGATTGCCACGCGGTACTCCGGACTGGTCTATGCGGCGTGCCTGAGGGTACTAGGGGATGCCTCCAGGGCCGAAGACGTGGCACAAGAATGCTTCATGCGCCTGGCCGAACGTCCGGCAGTCGTCAGCATATCGCTTAGCGGATGGTTGCATCGGGTGGCGACCCGTCGGGCCTTGGATGTGCATCGATCAGATTCCAGACGCCGGTCGCGCGAAGAGCGATACGCAGACACCGCAGAGTCCACCACTTCTCCCGAGGACCTCTCGTGGCAGGAGATTCGGGCTTTCGTAGATGAGGCGATTGACGCTCTGCCGGAGGAGCAACGCGTCGTCATTGTTGCCCATTTTCTTGAACGCCGCACCCACCAAGCCCTTGCGGCTGACCTCGGTGTTTCCCGGGGAACGGTAATCAATCGCATTAACAAAGGTATTGCGCAAATCCGGAGGCATCTCGCCACACGCGGCGCGGCCATCGCTGAAACCGCACTTGTGGCAGCGCTTGGGTGCCGCCTCGTTGAAGCCGCTCCCGCAGGATTGGCGACAGAACTCGGACGCTTGGCCTTGGCAGGAACCGCGGGAAAGACCGCGGCGTCCGCAGCAACCCCAAGCATTATTGGGGGAGGATTGGTCATGAAGAAAGCCTTAATTGGTGCGGTCGCTGTTCTTGTCGCCACACTTTCGGTCTGGTTCGCGATAGATCGACCCACTGAGCCGTCGAACTCCGGAATAGTAGATTCTGGGGCTGTCAAGCAAGAACAAACGTCCGCAACCGTCCCCTCAACGGATCCTACTGATGATACCGGACAACTTGCCGGTGCCTTGGAGACGGCACTTGGTTCCGCGCATGCGTCCACACATGCGGAAGAACCTGTGGACGAGGGAGCCGTCGTTGAAGGCATTGTGCGGAATCAGTCCGGCGCGTTGGTAGCCGGCGCGGCCATCCATATCGCGGAGCAGCCTACCCAAGATGACGTACTGGGTGAACCTCCCGTCACGCGCACGGGCACGGACGGGAGGTTCCGTGCGACTCACGTAAACCCGGAGGTTTACACAGTCTTTGCCGACCATCCTGATTACGCCCCCGGATGGGCAGGTATGAAACCAAGTGCCGCTGCAACAGAGCACGTTGAAATCGTACTGACGCAGGGCGGGGCAATTGAAGGTGTCGTCACATCGGGGGGCGAACCCCAGGCAGGCGCCTTTGTGGGAGCGTGGCTCGATGCCTCGGGACAAAACTCCTTGACGGACGCCGAAGGCAGATATCGCATTGCCCGGGTACCAACCGGCGAGTGGGTTTTGGGCCTGATTCTTAAAGACGTCGATGGCGT
>JADLGB010000014.1 GCA_020849535.1 Candidatus Hydrogenedentota bacterium | reverse complement strand
GCAGCGAACACGATTGTCAGCTTCGCCACGGACGCGTTCTCTCGATGTTGGACAAGATATCGCACGCGATCTTGGCGTCCTCGGCGATCTCGTAGTCAAACATCCCCGCGAGGACATGATCGGCGCCGTTCTTGAAGGCGTATTGGAAGGCGCTCGCGGGTTCGATGGCGCCCGCCGCCATGACCTTGAACGCGATCCATGGCTTCTCGACCGTCGCCATGAACTCGACAAGCTCCTGCGGGTCCCGGCACCAGTATCCAGGGATCTCGGCATACGCCGCCGTGAGTTCGTGGGGCTTGGGCGCGGTCGGGTATTTGTGATGGTGGAGCGTCTTCACGTAGAAGTCCGCGCCCACATTGTTCTTTTCGCAAAACATGATCACGTTCGCATCGTGGGCCCCGACGCCGGAAGGCACGCCATGTTCCTTCGCGATAGCGACCAGCTTGGCGATCACGTCGCCCCGGCCTTCCGCAACCAACTTGTCCGCGTTCACCCCGAACACATAGATCGCCTCGCAACGATCCTTCACCAGCGCCTCGACCTGCTGGGCATACTCGCTCAGGTCGTTTCCCACTGGCGCTGTCGGACACACAATCCACTGAATCTTGCCGCCCATTTCCACGCGGTACTTCCGCAGCGTGTCGAGCACGTGAGGCACCGTGTGAATGACGAGCGTGTTGATCCCGTTTTGCTCGGCAATTGCCAGGGTCTCGATGATTTTCTCGTCGGTGTTGTAATGCGCGGCGAGGTTGTAGACGTATTTCAGGTCGCGGCTGTGCGTGAAGTGGGTCAGCAGGTTTCCTCCAAGCAAGAGGCGGCTGACCTGCAAGTTCCCAATCTTGCCTTGGGGAAGCGCGACGGCAGGCGCCGCTTGTGGGGCGGCCGGCGCCTGACCAGCCGCTTGCATGGATAGCGCCATGGCGGCTGGCGCCGCAAGCGCGCTCTTCACGAACGTCCGGCGATCGGTTTTCTGCGACATGGTGTGCTCTCCCCCTTCAGGGCATTGCGCCCAAAATCCGAACCTGTTCATCGCTGGCAGGCTACAGCGAAAATGCCAGCAATGACGAATAGCGAGTGACCCTACGCCGAGTGCCCAAGAAAAGTCTTAACCGAGGTTCCCCCTTACAGGCCTGCCATGACCCTCACGGGCAGGTTCTCTTCCATCATCATAGAAGCACATCCCAATGCTGTCAATACCGCCCACCTGGGAACGCCGGGCACCAGCCCGGCCAAGACCCGGAGGCATGACGGCTGCTCCGGCAACGCAGTCTTCGTGGCAAATCACGCGCACGCTCCGAAGGCAGCCACGCTGGTGCGTGGCGTTCCCAGGGAGGGGGGGCCAACTCTACTGGGTTGTGCTATTATAGGGCCCATGGACGAGATGCCTGACAACACGATTCAACTTCGAGCCAGCGGGTTGAGGTATTGGTTGACGTGTGGCGTGTTCGCTTCGATTCCAATAATGGCGCTTTCCTGGTTTAAGCACGATCTCTTATACGGTGTCTTGTTTATTGCCGGGTGGAACATCGCCGTACTGCTTCGTCTCCTTGTTCTGGGGGTTCGTCGCTATGACGTCACCCTCACGTGCGATTCCATTCAGGGGCCTGTGAAAGCAAATTGGCTGGACCCCGGTGATTCGCGTGAGGTTGACCTGCGTGAGGTAGATCTCGCACATAGTGGCCGCTACATGCTAACTGACTGGCGGCTCAAGTTATTCGATGGTCGCCAGATGCTGTTGAGTAGCGGCTTCTACCCAAGAAGGCGCATTCGAAGTCTGTATGAAGAGCTTCAACGACGAGCAGACTGTCTTCGCCGCGATGCGGCATCGCCCGCAGGCAATTGCTCTTCTTAGGCAGCCGCGTGACGGCCCCCACTGCTGCGACTTCCGCGTCCGCGAAATGCGTTACGTATGCGTACTGGCCTGAAAGGCCTGAGTACTTGAAGCCTAGGGTTGGCCGAAGCGTAGCGAAGGCCTACCCTGGGATTGCGTGTCCCCTCGGACTACCCTGTAAGGGTTGAATAGCAAGGTTAAATCTATGCATCCCATTCAGGGAAGAACTCTGAGGACGCACGAGCCCCGGCTAGGCCTCGCGGCGCGTCGGCCAAGCCGGGGCTGTGAGTATGTAGGCCCTTCAGGCCATTACGGCGGCTTGGCGCCGCCGCCCAATATCAACGCTGCGCAAACCCGGACCGATCCTTCCTATGTCGACTCAATCAGATGCCCACCCGAGAATCTGTCAGCACACCCCTTCTCCCCGCTCACACCAGCGCCCGCAGGAACTCTACGCTCTTCTTGATATTCTCATCTGCGCCGTAGCATTCGAGCGAGACCACGCCGTCCCACTGGGTTTCCTTCAAAAACGCGAGGCACTTCTTGATGTTGTCCGCGTTCACGCCGCCGCCGATGGGGACCTCGCTGCACGCGATACCGGTTTCCTCGCCGCGCGCCGCGGCCGCCAACCCTTCGCTCACGTCCTTGATGTGGCAGTGCGAGACATAGGGCCGCAGGACCTTCATGTATTCGAGCGGATCGTGCCCCGCGATGAAGGAATTCCCCGTGTCGAAGTTGCACCGCAGCCATTCCGAATCGAAGTGCTTGAACAGCTTGACCATGAATTCGCCATCATTCGTATACGGGCCGTGCGGCTCGACGTTGATGACGATCCGGTAGTCTTCCGCCCAGGACAGCACCTGCCGGTAGTTGTCGCACGTGATGCGGAAAACCTCATCCCGGCTCAGACCCTCAATCTTGAATGCGCCATCCGTCGTGTCCACCATAGGGCAGTCCAACTCCGCCGCGAACCGGATACACTGCCGGACATACTGCACGCCGTACGCAGACCCGTCCGGCCCCATGAGGGGGAACGCCCCGTCAATTTGCGAAATCTTCAACCCGCGTTTGTCGCAATACCGTTTCAGCGCGCGCGGATTCGACTCCAGCGAGATGCCCGGTTCATAGCCCATGGCCTGGATGAAGTACTGGCCGTGAATCGCCGCAAACTCAAGATGTTTGATGCCATACTTGACCGCCGCATCCGCCGCCGTTCCAAATCCCCCGCTCAGCGGTCGCCAGTTGTCAGTGTGCATACCCAGCTCGATCATGGCCGCCTCCTTATGGTTCGTGCCTCAACGAAACGAGTCCCATCAGCCTTCCCTCAACAACACGAAAGCGATTGGTCCAGCCGAGCCTTGAAGTAAGATCTTGCATCGGATTGGTAGGCTCGGAATCTCCCAACTGCCGTTCAGGAATCATCATTTCCGTCCTCCGCTCTGGGTTCAACTCCCCTTCGGAGTTCAGCCTCGATCTGGTCGATCGATGGTAGGTTGGACGCCAACTCCATGGGCAGGGCGCGAGTCAGTTCATAGTCTGCCACGCCAATGGGCTTGTGAATGTCGCGCAGGGCGTATTCGGCGAGGATGCGGTCCTTGGTCTGACAGAGAATGAGCCCGATCGTGGGTTGATCGCTGGGGTGCCTTAGCAAGTCGTCCACGACGGAACAATAGAAGTTCATTTTGCCAGCGTATTCAGGTCTGAATTTGCCTCGCTTGAGTTCTGCCACGACGATACAACGCAGCCTAATGTGGTAGAACAAGAGGTCGAGATAGAAGTCTTCATCGCCCACGCTTATTGGGTATTGCCTCCCGACGAAGGCGAAACCTTGACCCAGTTCCATGAGAAACTTCTCAAGATGGCGTATAAGCCCGGTTTCCAACTCGCGTTCATGGAATGGAGCCTCCAGCGTAAGGAAATCGAATAAGTAGGGATCCTTGAGTGTCTGCCCAGCCAGCTCCGATTGTGGTGCCGGCAGACGATTTGGGAAATTGGTGACGGCGGCACCTTGGCGCTCGTGGGCGCGACTCTTGATCATGTCGCCCAGGGTATCGCGGCCCCAGCCATGTGCGATGACCTGCTGTGCGTACCATGTGCGAGTGGCGGCGTCTTTGACGCGTTGCATCAACAGGACGTTGTGTGCCCAGGGGATTAGCGCAACGGGCGGTTGCACTTTTGCTTCGAGAGTGGATGCGCTGCGCACATTTGGGACGCTCTCAGGACCCCGAGCATCCATTTCCAATTGGGCAACCGCCGGTTGCCCAATTGGAAAGACGTTGGGGTAGCATCGGTAGAATTGGACCATGAGCTTAATATTGCGCTCTGAGAATCCCTTGATCTCGGGCAGCTCATTACGTAAATCACGCGAGAGGCGCGGAATAACGCCCGCACCCCACCCCTCGTCTTGCTGGCGCTGGCAAATCAAACGCCCTATATCCCAATAAAGCCTTACCAGTTCGGCATTTACGCATATTGCGGCCCGGTGTTGAGCTTGCCGAATGCGAGTCTTGACCTCGGTGAGCAGGTGGCTGTAATACCCAACATCCATTCCCATTAGGGCAAGGCTTCCTTCTCTGTCCCGGTTCTCTTTCCCCGCGCGATTCCCCAAACTTATTCATCGTCGCCAAGTCCGCTGCCTCCAGTCAAATGCGCGAAATCCTGGGAATTGGTGTAGCATGTTTTAGAGTTTGTCCGCCTGTGCCGGGAATGCTACTACCCGATGCTCGCATCGAATGGAGGTTCTCATGAAACGCCGGGAGTTCATCCAGGAAGTATCTATTGCCGGAGCGGCGCTTGGTTTGGCCGGTCGCGCGCAGGGTGCTGCGCAGCAAGCCCCCACAGCTGAGGCGTCCAAGGCTGCCAAGCCCTCCTTTCGCGACATCGGCTGGGTGTGGGAGGGGCAGGGCATCGACCCTCAGGTGCCGCCTTCCATCTACGGCCTCGGTCAGGGCGCACGCTACTTCGGCCTGTCTCGCGCCAACTTCCTGTTTCACCCTAATGATGTCCATGCCCTGCGTCTGCTCCAGGATTACGATGAAGTCACCTGCGACATCAGCAAGTGGGGCTGGGAGTGGAACGAGGATGGACGGCCCGCGTGCAAACCCAAGAGCGATCCCGTCACGGTCCGGACCGAGGGCGAAAACGTGGCGCGCCTCGCCAAAGAGTTCCCGAACGTCACCGGCGTCTATTGTGACGACCTCATGGGACTGATGAAGAGTGCCAACTACGGGCCCAAAGAGTTCGGCGATATCCGGTCGGCTATTCGAGACGCCAACCCCGACCTCAAACTCTGGACGGTGGTATACACCCACGAGTTCGAAGAAGCGGACTTCTGGACCGGGTTGCGTCCCCACATCGATGTGGTCACGCTGTGGATTTGGAAGTCCGAGGACATCGTCCGCATGCCCGAGTACGTAGACCAGTGCTTGGCGCTGTTCCCGGACAAGCCCGTCGTCATGGGCGTGTATCTTCGCGACTACACCAAGGTGGCGCCCATCCCCGTGGACCTCGTCAAGATGCAGATGGAAGGCATCGCCGAACTGGTCGAGAAGGGCAAGCTCTCCGGTTACTCCATCCTCGCCGCAGTTTTGATCGACGGCCACCGGCCCCAGGCCGATGCCGTCCGCGACTTCATCGCGGCACACTCGGGATAGTAGACGGACACGCTCGCGAAAGCGGGGATGATGCCTTGGATCATCGTCTCCTACTCCGGTTTGGTCATCGTCGTGAGCAGGCGGGCAATATCCGCGCGTATGGTTTGATAGGAGCGCCACTGCTCATCGGATTCGCGACGGCGGCTGGTCAAGCCCTCCGGCCCGGGCTTCGCGTCCCATTCTTCAAAGCGCGTGTATTCGCCAATGGCCGAGGCCCTCGCGCCGAGCACGCGCTCCGCCTCGCCAACCGCGTCCGGATGCTTCTGCTGCACCTCGTCTGTCTTCACGGCGTTCCGCAGTAGGCTCAGCATGGAATAGTCTTCAATGCCATCGCGAACCGCTTCCCACCGTTTGCTGCTCACCACGCCGTTTCCGCCATAGACCATGGTGTACTCGTTGTTTGCGCGGGGCGCAAACCAGGGGTCATCGTTGGACGTGCAATACGTCCAGAATCCGATCCCTGTCAGCCCATGATGCCACGCGTGCCACGCCTGTCCGCGATAGTACGCCAAGGGATTCTGATGCTTGGCGACGCCGAAACACTCATACGTCCACACGGTATTGCCTGTGGCTTTCATGAATTCCAGCTTGTCATGGTTCCGGTCGAACAGATATCCCGACGAATTGGGGCACCATATATCAACATAGGGCACCAGTTCCTTGAATTCCTCGTCCGTCACGCCTGTGGTTGGATCGGTGTACATCAGCACGTTCGGGTCGGCTTCGCGCGTCAGCCGCGCAAAGCGAAGATAGCTCTGCACCAAACCGGGATACAGCCCGATCTCATCGATGGGGTAAAGCGCAAAGCCATCATACCCGACGCCAAGCTCCTTCAGGTGTTCCACCCACGCGCGCAGCCATGGGCCGTACGCTTTCTCATAGGCGGGGCCCTCAAGGCCCCCAGGGCCTTGCAGGCCGCCCTGGTATCCGCCAAAGAGGATGATTCCGTGTGGCGCATGCCGCCGCACGTACGCATCATGCGCGGCAAAATCGATCGCACCCACGAGTTCGCCATGCTCGTTGAACGCAGCGACCGGAGGAAACGAACTCACGAATACATTCGTCCCGTGGGCGACCTGGTCTTTCAGGGCTGCTTCTGGGTGGTCCTTGAGGTACGACCCTTCCACGTGGGCCCAATGGCACAAACGGAGCGGCTGCTCCTGGGGCAGCGACGCATTCCATACGGCGATGTCGAGTCCGGCGGTCAGTTCGACCGGCGCCGCTTCAAGCGTGCGCAGGCGAACCGCGGTGGACCATCGCCCTGGCGCAAGCGAGGCGGTGTTCACGTTCAGCCACAGTTGTCTTCCTGACCATGCGGGCACGGTGATGGTCATCGCCTGGTTCAGGAGAGGCAAGGCGTCGGAAGATGGATACTCCAGAACCAGCGTCGGCACCTCGATGACTTCGTGGAGTGAAACGACCTCGCTTGCCCCCACCGGTGCGGCCTTGTCTGGCGACGCTGCGGTGCTCTCTGAAATGGGACCCAATTCCACGCGGAGCGTTCGCGCCTTCCCCCCAAAATTGAAGAGGTTCAGCGCGGCGCATTCGATCTCGCCATCAAAGGCTTCCACGGTCAGTTGCGCCGGCGGCGTTCTCCCTTCCGCAGCCTCATCCAATCCTCCAAACGGCGCCCACGGATTCGCCGCGCAGATCAGCAATGACCCTTGACTGGTGGATGTGGTAGCCAGCGCCCCCTCCACCTGTGCAGACAGTGCCTTGGCGGCTGCGAGCGCTGTCTCCAACGTCTCTTCGAGGGCCCCTCGTTCTCGCACCGAGAGTGCTCCGCGGGATTCGGACTGAGCGCGATCGCGTTGTAGAGCAGTCCTCAGTGAACTCAAACGCCTCTCTGCCTCCGAAGGGTCCGCGAGCTGGGGTATCCGGTGGCCCAGGTCCGCCAAGCGTTGCTCCGCCTCGGCGATCTCCCGTGCATAGGGCCGTGTATAAGCCTGATTGCGTTGCCTCGCGACTAACGTTTCGCCTTCCATCACGGTGCACGTGAAGGTGAGCCGTGCGGCGTCTTGCCCCACGATTCGGTAAGGCAGACTGCACTCGATGCGTTCATCCCTAGAGGATCTCGAACGCTCTTTCAAAGGCTTGCCATCCATCTGCACGTCGAGCAGTACCGTCAAGCGCCGCCGTTCTGGATTGTCCACGTGGACGCGGTACTCGTTGTGCTTGTGCCCCTCGGTCCCCAAATCCACACAGAAGATCCGAGGCGTTTCGGGCGTTGGCTCGCCGGGCTGCGACGCTGTGCGCGCCGCATTCAAGCGGTATTCCGGCCAGGGGGCGATTGCCTTGTCTGTGGCGGTGGGCCATTGGAACGCGCCCATGGACCCGTCTTGCGTTGGGCACACGACGCCCGCGCGCCATGTATTTGCTTCCCCGCTTCCTATCTTCATCACCGTGGCGGTCGCATTAGAGGCGCCGGGCAGCGCGATTTGTTCTCCCAGGGTCCCATCCGGTGTGAACACGTGGATCGCCGCGCTGTAACCCGCAACCAGGATTTCCGCAACGCCGTCTCCATCAACGTCCGCGATGGAAGGCGAACGCCGCGCGCGCTGTCCAACACTGCCGGACCACCGCAGTCTTCCGTCGGGCGAGAGACTGGCCACGAAGCCCGATAGATCCACCGCGTAGATCTCGGGAACCCCATCCGCGTCCGCATCCGCCACGGATATCGCGGAGTCCATCTCCTTCTGCATCGCATAGGTCCAGCGGACCGTGCCGTCGCCATTCACGACAACCAGTTCGTTGCCGATACCCGCGACGACCTCGGGCCGCGCATCGCTGTCCAGGTTCCAGACCACGGGGCTCGCGCCGCACATGCCGTCTCCAAGGCGCCACAATTCCTTGCCCTCGTGCGAAAGGCATGTCAAGGCCGACGCGCTCCCTGCAATCAGGGTCTCGCACATGCCGTCGCCATCCAGATCGCCCGATGCAGGGCACAAGGTGTGGCCATGGCCGCCCGAATATACCCACAGCTCATCGCCCTCGCCCGACAGGCACACCACCGAACCCGAAGAAGCCCCGGTGATAATCTCCGGAGAGCCATCATGATCCAGGTCGTTCACGCTGATGGACGTCCTGCCCCAGTCGACCGTATGCGGCAGCGTATAGACCCAGATACGGCGGCCCGAGTTCGCATCGAGGCAATAAATGCGCCCATCGCCATTGACGGCCAGCAATTCCAAGCGCGAATCCCCGGTGTCCGTGCCGCCCGGACAAACATCGGCCAAGGTCGGGGCTATGGTGATAGGACCGGGCACGTGGCGCGTCCAGAGTGGTTGGCCGTTCCCGCTGAGTACGGTGATGTTGCCTCCGGTATCGGTCACGGCCAGCTCATCGATACCGTCTCCATTGACATCACCGGCAGCCGGCGAACCAGCGATATGGCCCGAGTCCGTGCGATAGGTCCAAACGGTACTGGCCGTCGTGGCTTCCGCCACCGCGAGGACCGCTGCCATGCCCACAAACAGAATCGCGCACCAAATGTACTGCGTCTTCATGTCCCACCCTCTACCCAGTTGATTGCTCATGCATCCAAAGGCGAACCATAGCAGGAGCAGGATTCGCGGTTACACTATCCGGGATGGAAGCGCACGCGGTCCAGTGAGTTAACAGACGAGCCGCCTGTCCCAAACGCACGACAGGATGAAAAGCTTGTCCTTTGCAGAAGATACTCACATTTACCAAAAAACGGCAGTTGAATGGGACTGACCCCGTCTTTCGCGTGGGCTTTGGGGAGCGAAACACGGGGTCTGTTACCCCCCTGTGGACGTTCACGGGTTGCAGGAATAAACGCGGTCTTCGCTTCAGCCAATCAGCGCATACGCCGCCTTGCCCCGCGGGGGAGGGAGTGTCATAGAATGTCGTTGACGGCGCGCCCGCAATATACTCGCGCCGTGAGAGGGGCCAAATGACGAAACCTGAAGTGAACACCCTGCTGGCCACCTACCGCGATGGCCTGTTGAATGACACGCTGGCCTTCTGGTTCCCGCGTTGCGTGGATGAGGAGCATGGCGGCTTCATGACCGCGCGCGACCGCGACGGCGCCCTTCTCGACACGGACAAGAGCATGTGGCAGCAAGGCCGGGCCACGTGGCTCCTCGTCACGCTCTACAACACCGTCGGGAAACGGCCCGAGTGGCTCGAATGGGCGCGCCGCGGCATTGCGTTCATCCGCCGGCACGGGTTCGACAGCGACGGCCGTATGTTCTTCCAGGTCACCCGGGAAGGCGCGCCTCTGCGCAAGCGGCGATATATGTTCAGCGAAGCCTTCGCCGCCATGGCCTTCGCCGCGTATGCGAAGGCCACACAGGACGATGAATCCGCCGAGCAGGCGAGGCATCTCTTCGGCAAGTTCCTCCGCTACACACGCACCCCGGGACTGCTGCCGCCCAAAACGATTGTGGAGACCCGCCCGGCAAAGGGACTGACCAATCCCATGATCGCCATCAGCATGGCGCAGGTGCTGCGCGACAATCTTGAGCAGGACGACGGCTACTCGGCGGAAATCGACCGCTGTATCGACGAAATCGCGACTGATTTCGTGTGCCCGGAACACCGCTGCGTGCTGGAAATGGCAGGACCCAACGGTGAGTTCATCGACCATTTCGACGGGCGCACCCTGAACCCCGGCCACGCCATCGAGGCCGCCTGGTTTATCTTGCACGAGGCCCGTGTCCGTGGTGGCGACAAGACCCTCATCGCCCTCGGCTGCCAGATCCTCGACTGGATGTGGGAGCGCGGATGGGACCGTCAATACGGGGGTCTACTCTACTTCGTTGACGTCAAGGGATTGCCCGTGCAGGAGTACTGGCACGACATGAAATTCTGGTGGCCTCACAACGAGACCATCATTGCCACACTCCTCGCATACCATCTGACAGGCGAAGCGCGTTATGCCGCCTGGCACCGGCAGGTGCACGATTGGGCGCACACCCATTTCGCTGATCCGGAGTACGGCGAATGGTTCGGCTACCTGCACCGCGATGGCCGGGTCTCGGTACCGTTGAAGGGCAACATGTGGAAAGGGCCGTTCCACCTGCCGCGCATGCAGTGGTATTGCTGGCAGTTGCTCGAACACATGTGAGTGCCTTCGAGAACGCGGCCGCGGCGCGCACATCAACTACGCACGCTGTCATGACAGGGCCACACGCGCCGATTGCTTCCACGATCGCAAGGCCGCGTCTACCACCCGCATGGACACCAATGCGCTTTTACAGGGACTCTCCGGGCCCCGCGTGCCCTCCACGGCGTCCAGAAACGCCTGATGCTCCGCCTCGAACAACTCGTCGCGCTCGAACTGGAACGTTTCAGTCGTTTGCGCGTCGCGTTCCCGGCTGCCCACGCGCAGGCTGTTCGACTCGGCATCGAGAAGGGCCCAGGCCCGGTCGCCCACGACCTCATACTCGTGCCGTTGCGGCGCCTGCACATAGTTGATATGGATAGCCGCCCGGAGCGCGCCGTCGTAGTCAAGCACGATATCCGCCACGTTCGGGTTCGAGGTGAGCGGCAGTTCGCCCCCCCGCGACGCGCTCATGTACACCCCCGCCGGTTCGCGCCCGGAAAGCCAGTGCAGAATGTCCGGCTGGTGCACGTAGTCCATGAGCAGCGCGCCCTCCACGTGGGCCTGATGCCGCGTTCGGGAACATGCCAGCGTGGCGTACGTGCCCACGCGGCAGTACATGTGCACAATGCGCCCCAGCTCGCCCGCGGCGATCAGCGATTTCAGCCGGAGCAACCCCGGGTGGAAGTGCAGTGTGAACCCGAAATCCACCACGCTAGACGCGCGAGCGGCCGCCTCTGCCATGCGCAGCGCGTCCCGAAGACTGTCGCTCATCGGTTTCTCGCACAGCACATGGATACCGGACTCAACCGCGGCGATGAGTTGATCGGCGTGACACGCATGCGGCGTGGCAATCACCACGGCATCAGGCAGCGTGGCCAGCATCGCGCGATAATCTTCAAAGCATGGCCGGTTGCCAATTTGAGCGACCGCATCCGCAAGACATGCTGCATTGGAGTCGCACAGTTCGAGGAGCAGATCGCTTCGCCGCGCCAGCAGCCGGGCATGGCGCACACCGATGGACCCGCATCCCACGACGACGATACGCTTCACTGCCATATGCTAAACCCGCCATCCACGACGAGGGTGTGCCCGGTGATGTAGTCCGACGCGGGTGACGAGAGAAACACCGCCGCGCCCTTCAGGTCCAGCCCGTCGCGACCCATGTGCCCGAGGGGCGTTCGCTCCGAGTAGCTTTCGACAAATCCCTCTGGCAAATCGCGCGGACCGAAGCCGCCTGGCGCGATGGCGTTCACGCGCACACCTATGGGGGCGAGCAGCGCGGCCAGGTCCCGCGTCATCCCCAGCACGCCCGCTTTCGCTGCGGCATAGTCAACGGCCTGGCCCGCCATGGCGTTCCGTTGGTACATACGCCGGTCGCGGCCCACCAGCGCCGCGATGGAACTGATGTTGATGATCTTCCCGTACGCTTGTTCCGCCATCAGCTGGCCGAAGGCCTTGCAGCAGAATATCGATCCCGTCAAATTCAGGGCGATCAGAGACTCAATATCCTCCGGCGAGCGATCGAACAGCGGGCCCGGTGTTCCCGGCGGCGTGCCGCCCGCATTGTTAATCAGAATATCGACGTGCCCTTTCCAGGACCGCGCTCTTGCCGCCAGTGTCTCGATGTCCTCATACCGGCGTACGTCCAGGCCTTCGCCTCGCATCTGCCGACCGCAGCGCGCGGACAGCCTCGCCGCCGCGTCCTCCGCATGATCGGCGAAACGCGAAGTAAGCATCACATCGCACCCCGCGTCGGCCAATGCCTCGGCCATGTCGTATCCCAGGTTGCGTGCTCCGCCGATAACCGCCGCCACCTTGCCGTCCAATCGAAAAAGGTCCATAAAGACTACGCACTCCTATCGATTCAACGCCCAGTCCAGCGAAAACTTGGCGAAGACGACGGATTCATACGGCGTCTTCTCTCCGCGCTCGTAGAGAATACCGACCTGGCCGTCCGGCAGCACTGCCATGCTGGAGTATGCCGCTGGTCCCTCGTGCAGGACCATCCGGTACGGCCAGGACTTTCCTTCGTTCGGACTGACCTTGATGGTCATACGTCGCCGCTCCGTGTCGGCGGGATTGGAGAAGATCATATACTCCTTCGTATCGGGGTCGTACCACGTGAGACACGCCTGGCACACGGAGTCGGCCAACTCCGGGTGATGTTGATAGTCGGCCCACGTGGCCCCGCGATCCAGCGACGTGGCCACGGCCCGCAGGTGCTTCCCGTAATGATTCCGCATGTTGCCTATCAATTGGCCGTTGCGCCCCTGCACCAGCATCCACTCTTCGCTACGCTCGCCCGCGGGACCGCCCATCTTCCAACTGCCGCCGTGGTCGTCGCTGAAGATGAAATGACTGTACAATACCTCACCGGACTTCCGGCTCACCGGGAAGTATAGGCGCCCGTCATCATCCTGATAGCCATTGCCGGGGGAGGACCACACCGCGTCCCATGCGGGATTCTTGACGTCCGCGTTGATGTTCCGCGGCGCGCTCCACCGCTCGCCGTCGTCATCGCTGTACATGAGGTGAAGCTGAAAGGTCTGCCCGTCAATACCGGGCTGGCTCGTGCCAACACCTACACCGTCCGGCGCATGCGTGAAGAAGCACCACAACCGGCCGGTCTCCCGGTCCAGCAGCAGCGACGAATCCCCGCAGCCCAACGTGCCAAAGTCGGCAATCACCTGCGACGATGTCCACGTCTCGCCCGAATCCATGCTGCGCCGCATGACCAGGTCAATGTCATTCGGCAAGTCCTGACCCTCGTTTGCCCGCGCATCGCACACCGCCACCACGACCCCGCGCTTGGTCACCGCCAGCGCGGGAATCCGGTAAATCGGTATTCCATTCATGCCCGCGGAAAACAGTGTCTGGTGCTTGGGCGCCGGTGGCGGTGCGGGATCCCAGATCGACGCCGCAATGTGTTGTTGTGGACGCTCGGCCGTCGCCCAATAGTACATCGCCACCAGGCGCCCGTCGGTCCGCTGCACGAGCCTGGGGTAACCCAGATCCGCCCACTCATCCACGCTCTGATAGTCCCTACGGACGACAAACTCCTCGCCCCACGTCAGGCCTTGGTCCGAACTGTACCGGCCCGCAATGGTCTTTGCATCGCGGTCGCCGTAGATGCAGCAAACCCGGCCGTCTGCCAGCTCCACCAGCGCGGGAGGGTTGGAATGCGTCTTCATCTCCTTGATCCGGCTCCGGTACGTCCACGTCTTGCACTCGTCGGTCGACACATACGAGTCGATGAGTCCGACGTGAAACGACGTGTTGAAGATCTTCCGGCACGCAAGCAGGTAATCGCCATTGGACAGGCGCACCGTCTGCGGCATGATGGAACGGAACTCCTGCGCTGCGGGCGTGATCCAGGACACAAACTCGAAGTTCAGGCCGCCATCATCGGTCTTGATGCACGCCAGCCGACTCGTGCGCTCCGTGACGCTCAGGTTCACCGAAATGAACAGGAAACAACTCGTGGGCCCCGTCACCACATAGTCGGTGCGCGGCGTGAGGACCGTGTCCGCCAATTCGGGGTGCCCGTTCAGATCGCCCAACGTGTGCGGACCTATCCAATGCGCGCCGCGATCGTAGGAGTAATAGAAGCCGCCCTCGGGGTCGTCGTTGCCATGATAGCCCGTGGCAAACACGCGCATCGCGAACCCCGGGTTTGAGAAGTCCATCGGAGCTGAGAGACGGGTCTTGCCCTTCGGCAGCCACTTGATGTTCTCATCATCCAGGAAGTTGTCCGGATCGAAAGGCGCCCACGTGGCGCCCCCGTCTAGGCTCCGCGCAAACTTGCTGTGCTGGATGCCCGAGATATTGTGGCCGCCGCTGTTCACGAAGTCGCCCTCCGTGAATCCCACCAGTATCTCATCACCCCAGTGCCAGACCCCGTTGTTCGCGGGCCAGCCACAGAACCTCGCCGGATCGCCCGCCACGACGACATGCTCCGCATCCGCGATGGACTGAGCCGCCGCGACAGTCGGTGCAAGTGTCAAGACAAGAATCGTCAGTAATCTCATGTTCACGCGATGCCCCTTTGTGCGTTATGGTACGTGCGGGCTTATTCTGAGGGATTGAGCACACGAACGACAAACCGGACCGGTTCCAGGTCTGAAAGAATGCCGGAAACCGCAAGGAAACAGGGACACCCTTTATTGATCCTGAATTCCCGCGCTCGCGAGAATGGCAAGGTGTGGCGATGCCAAGCTCGACGGCCGGTTCTGAGTTCGATCCAGGTCCCATTTTGCGGCGTCTTCAATCAGCGAGATGACGGGATAGGCTGCGTTATAGTGTTTGTGCAGGAAGAGGGGATTGCGTTCCCGGCAGAGCTTCTTTCCCACGCGATCGGCGACCTTCATCAGCATTTGTTCATAACGGCACAGAACCGGCGACACAGCGCTAATCGTGCCGGTAGTCTGCCAGTTGAGACACCCGCACGTGTTGTTGCAGCGGCCTTTGACTACGCAGTCCGCGCATCCCTCCTTTTCCTGATTGGATGCCGCACGTATGCGTTGACGGACGGTTTCGTCGACGCCATCGAAGACGTTTCCGATACACCACGCGCTGTCGCGTCCCTCACGTACGAACTGAACGCAAGGATAGAGATACCCCTCGTGATCCACGGAGAGCTGCCGCTGGGCCAGTTCGCAACGGTCCTTGTGGTAGCAGTCACGGTTGATGGGAAGAGTAGGGACAGATGATTATTATTCCACTATTTCGCAAAGGCGCAACGTTGCTGGTACTTCCTCAAGAGCCGGCAGGGATGCCGGCGCTCCTGATGGGCCTTTTGGGAGTGCGGGGGCCTGCCGCTGCCTTGATGAAGCAGGCTTGCCTGCGGTCTCCAAAGAATGCCCTGCATCTCTTACATGCTCTTCAGATCCGGTTTGTACCGTCGAAGACACAGGCGCCCTCCAGACTTCGTTGACCCTTACGATCACATCCTCTTGATACGCCCTGAAAGTTCCGGACTTGGCCTCCCTTACTTTCCAATCTCCAGAAACGTCCCGGCGATGTGGCTGATGCGGTTCTGGTCGTGGAAGTAGTATACGGCGAGAATGCGGCCGTCGCCGGTGAGGGTGGCCCATGGGTAGCCGAGGTCGCCGTTCTGGCCGTCGTCGCGCAGGATGATCTCTTCGGCCTCGGCGAAGTCAGTGCACTCGGGATTGAGAACGCGGGCTCGAATCCCATGCGGTGCGTGGCGATAACCGTAAATGAGGAACACACGGTTGTCGGGCAGGCGCAACGCGTAGTGCGGATGCCCCTGCCACCCGGTGCTCGTCCATTGCTCGAAGCTGTTGCCGCCGTCGGTGGATCGGGCAATGACGGTGTGGTCGTCAAAGTTGGCGGTCCGCATGAACGCGACGATCGCGCCGTTCGGTGTCTGGTAGAGCGAGGTCTCATTGAAGGTGACTTTCTCATCCTTGGCGATGGGGCAGCGGTACTGCCACGTGAGCCCGCCGTCGTCGGAGGTCATCAGGTGGACTTCCGTCCGGCGAGGCTCGAGTTCCGCCGGTGATGCGACAGCCCAGTAGATGCGGCCCTTTTCATCCTGAATCATCGCGCCACGGTTGTACGCGGGCGAAGGCGTGCCGAAGACGGTTCCCGCGGCGTTGCCGGGCACGGACGGTGGCAGGATCGGATCGGTCCAGGTCTTGCCTCCATCCTCGGAGCGGACCAGATAGCCGCCCATGAACACGAAGTTACCGTGGCGCAGGGTCTCCGAGAAGTTCTCGCGCACTGCGTCGTCGACCCGCGCCCAGCCGTAGCTCGAACACACGATCGATCCATCATTCAATTGCAGCATGCAGGGATCCTGCGAGCCGCCGAACGGATGCGCGAGGATGAGTTCGGGCTGTTGGGTCCAGGTTTTGCCATCGTCTTTCGAGCGGACGAGCACCAGGTAGCTGTTGGGGTCAACATGGTTGTTGCCCGATTCGCCGAACACGCGCCGGTCCGGTGCGCGTCGGAACGCGACGATGAGTTCGCCGTCCGCCCGCCGCACGATGGATGGAAACGCCGCGTAGAACTGCGGGTCGCGATAGACGATCACGTCGCCGGTCTTGGTCACACCCGGTTCGGCCCCCGCTGATGCAAACCCGGCCAACGCCGCCAACAGAACTGCTGCTATCCGCATGAGTTGCCCCTCCAACACGATTAACGAAATCTTCTCCCTCAATGGCCTCGCATTGTAGCACGCAAACCGTAAGTCCGTCTGGTCAAACTCCCTTCATTCCTCAGCCGGTCCGATCGCCCCCGGAAACGCGGCCAGAGACCAGATGTGGGCACGTGCCGCGAGGTTTCTTGAACAGCATTGACTGATCTGTTCACGTCTCTGCTCATTTATACATTGCACAACAGTGCGGCTACTCTCCGTAAAACCATTCGATATCAATACGGGCCACGTGCAGGCCATCGCGTGCATGAAACGTGACCAGCGCAAGGTTGTCGAGAAACGTGAGGCCGGGATAGCCGTAATCGTTTTCGAGATCGCCGGCGATCGTGCGCTCGTTCGTCCAGGTCGCCCCATCATCCTTGGACAGTACCGCGGTCATCGGCGAACGGCGGCTCGGGTTGCTCGGCGGTCCGCTCGTGCTTCGTATCAGCAGCAGGTCTCCGGTCGATGGTATGCGTTTCACATTGAGCGCTGAACTGTTCGGCGGGAGCGGCAACTCCCGGATGGGTTCACCGGCAGACCACGTCTCTCCCTTGTCCGCGGAATAACTGCGAAGCACGAAGGCACTGTACGTGCGCATGAGCATCATGACGCGGCCGTCTTTCAGTTCCACAACGTGCGGCTCCTGCGCCTCGATGGGTAGCGCGTTCACGGCGTTCTTGCTGCAGTGCCACGAGTAGCCGTTGTCATCGGACCAATAGGTCAGGCTGGTGTATCCGCGGTGGTCGTCGCCGGCGTCGGCAGACTCCGTCTCAACCGGCGCCAGAAGCCTTCCCGTCGATAGCTGGATGAGTTTGTCATTGTGCATAATCTGGTAGCCTGGCCCGGGCGTCATGATGAGCTGGTCGCCCCACGTTTTCCCATTGTCCAACGAGCGGCGGAAGTACGTGTGGCCGTAGAGATTCGGGTGCGGCGCGGGTGATGCGTAAATGTACGCGAGAAGCACTTGGCCATTGTTCAAGCGCAGGAAGCTGGGATGGCAGTACCTTCCGGTGCCCTCAGATGCAGGCGCGGGCACGAGAGTGAATTCGTCGCCCCACGTCTTGCCGGCATCGCTGGAATGCTTGGCGGCGATCGCGCCGTCGGCCTGTCCTTCGGGCGTGTAGTGGGTGTACGCAAGCAGCAGGCGTCCGTCGTCAAGAACGGCGATTGTACCCGGCATCCCGCGGTAGCCGTACTCACCAATGGGCAGCGACACGACGTGGACATCTTCGAACACAGGTGCGTCGTCCGCGTGTACCCTACATGCGGCAAAGATTGCGAGAATCAGTGCGAGTTGAAGCGCGTTGCGTCCCATGTTCATCTCCTCTCCGAGCAGTGCGTTCAGCGCCTGCTTCAGCCTCGGCCGGCCGGCCGGTCCAGGAACGCCAAATGTCTGCGTTGTGGTGTGCCGACTATCGCCTATCTTCCCCTTTCGTAACGTACACTGTGCGAAGCATATGATAGCCGACGGAGAGACGCGAATCAGCCAGTCCTTGATTTTAGGCTCGAGCCCAATAGCGGTGGATCCTCCAACTAACTCGTGTCGTAAGCGACCCGCACGCCGGCAAAGCGTGCCGAAAGATTCGCGGCGCGATTGGTGCGAGTCCATTCGGTGGATTGGCCGCGAGGGCACTTCATGACGATCGGATTGGTTTGACAGCAGCGAGTGATACGCCTACTCTAACAAAGCATTCTCTGCGACTTGGGGGTGCGAGTCCATGTGGAAGACTTGGGATGACAAAACCGTGAAACACACTATCGCTCTCTTTTTCATCACCGTTCTGTTTCTGACCCCGCTGGCCGTGATTCGCGCGGAGGAGGCCGGGGCCGGCGCGCCGCATCCTGTCACGAATCCGGCCTCGCCAACCATGCTCGCCGGTCCTTGGGTGCCGGAAGACACACAGCGCATCGACTTCGACAAACTGCCGCGCGTGCCGAGCCAGCATTCCGTCATCAGCGATGTGCACGCGCAGGGCAGTTCGCCGTCGACGGTGGACAAGAAGAGCGGCGGTGTGAATCAGCACAATTATCTGACCCACTATGACGGCCGGTTCTGGGCGATGTGGAGCGATGGCCCGGGCGTGGAGGATCGCGTCGGCCAGCGGGTGAAGTATGCCACCAGCCCTGATGGTCTGTCATGGAGCGCGCCGCAGTTTCTCTCCCCGGTGCCGCCGAACTCGGGACCGGACTCGCCTCACTACGGCACACGCACGGATCAGGGCTTCCGCTACATCTCGCGCGGTTTCTGGCAGCGCGATGGCGAACTGCTCGCGCTCGCATCCCTCGACGAGGCAGCAGGCTTCTTCGGACCGAGCCTGGAACTCCGCGCCTTTCGATTCAATAAGGACAGCGGCGCCTGGGACGATGCCGGTGTCGTCTACAAGAACGCCATCAACAACTTCCCGCCGCTGAAGCTGCGCACCGGCGACTGGATGATGTCGCGCCGCACGTATGACTATAAGACGACGGGGGTGCATTTCCTCGTCGGCGGTGTGAAGGCGCTGGACCAGTGGGAATCGTTCCCTGTGCTGGGCAGTGCGTCGGAGTTGAAGGCCGAGGAGCCGGACTGGTGGATTCTGCCGGATGACAACCTCGCCGCCGTGTTCCGCGACAACCGACGCAGCGGCTTTCTCTACCGCTCCTTCTCCACCGACGATGGATGCACCTGGAGCACGCCCGTTCGCACCAATTTCCCGGATGCCACCTCAAAGATCAGCGGCCTGCGCCTCAGCGACGGCCGCTATGTCCTCGTCTCCAACCCCAATCCCAGCAAGCGCGATCCGCTTGCGCTCTCCATCAGTCCTGACGGCCTGGTCTTCACCAAGATGCTCTACCTCGTCGGCGGCCGCCATATTGATTACCCGCATGTCATCGAGCACGACGGGTTCCTCTTTATTGCCTTCTCCGGCGGAAAGCAGTCCGTGGAAGTGCTGAAGGTCAGCCTGAGTGATGTCGATGCGATCTCCATGCCGGCGACGCCACTGCTCGGACCGCCGTTGCCGAAACCTGAAGCAAAGGCGCAATAGCCATGAAGTGGATGGTAGCTGCCGCACTGGTCGCGCTCGGCGCACTTAGCCTTCCGGCTCAGGAGGTCGTCATCTACGGCGGCACTCCGGGCGGCATCGCCGCAGCCATTACAGCCGCGCGGTTGGGGCACGAAGTCATGCTCGTCGAATACCACGATCACGTTGGCGGTATGACCGCAAGTGGCCTTGGCAAGAGCGACATCGAGAATCGCGCGATGATTGGCGGCGTTTTCAAAGAGTTCGTAGCGCGCGTGCATGAGTATTACGTGAAGACGTACGGGCCCGACCACGAGAACACGCAACTTTGTCACGAAGGCTATTACTCCGAGCCGCACGTCGCCGAGATGGTGTTTGAGTCCATGCTGGCGGAGCAACCCCGGATCACCGTACTGAAGGGCTGGCGGTTGGAATCGGCACGCGTCGAGTCGGATACGCTCACGGCCATCAGCATCGTGAACCGCGGAAGCGGAGAGTCGCGCGAAGTGAGGGCGAAGGTGTTTATCGACGCCACCTACGAGGGTGACCTGTATGCCGCCGCGGGTGCGGAGTTCCGGCTCGGGCGCGAGTCGCGGGAGGAGTTTGGCGAGCCACACGCCGGCGTCGTCTACTTCGACTATCAGACGCATGAGTTCCTCCCGGGCACCACGGGCGAGGCGGATGATCGGCTGCCCGCTTACACCTACCGGCTGTGCCTGACCAAGGACCCAGGGAACGCGCAGCGCATGACCGAGCCGCCGCCGGGCTACGATCGCAGCGAGTACCTCGGCTATTTCGATGATCTCAATGCGGGCCGTCTCGCCGGGCCGAAAGCCTTCAAACCGGGACGCGGCTACAATCCTGCACACTTCGGCACGCTGGTTCGCGCCTTGTCGGTCACCGACATCCCGAACAAGAAGACCGACGTGAACATCAATCCGCGTCCGCTCGGATTTCCTTTCCCCGAGGAGAATCGCGGCTACATCGAAGGCGACGACGCCACGCGGCAACGTATCGCCGCGCGGCATCGCAACCTCGCGCTCGGCTTGCTGTGGTTTCTGCAGAACGATCTCGAAGTGCCGGAAGCGCACCGCGCACTCGCCAACGAACTACATTTGCCGAAGGATGAATTCACCGACAACGGCCACTTCCCCTGGCAGCTCTACGTGCGTGAAGGCCGCCGTCTCGCCGGCGAATACACGCTCACCGAGCACGACATCACCGGCAAAGGCCAGGAGCCGAAGCATCACCCCGACACCATCGCGGTGGGCGAATTCCCGATCGATAGTTTCCCCTGCCGCAAACGCCAGCCCGGCGACACGATCGTGCTCGAGGGATACCTCGGCATGCTGGACTACATCACGCGGCCATACGAGATTCCGTATCGCATCATGATCCCGAAAAAAGTCGACGGCCTCATCGTTCCGGTTGCCGCCAGCACCACCCACGTCGCTTATTCCAGCATCCGCATGGAGCCGACATGGATGTGCCTCGGCCAGGCTGCCGGGGTCGCCGCCCATCTCGCAATCAAGGAAGGCGTTGCGCCGCGCAATGTGCCCGTCAACGAGATGCAGGCTATCCTGCGCGAACAGAACGCGGTGCTGGAGATCCCGAGGCAGGCCGAGTGATGAGCTTCTGAGCCGGTAACATACAGACTTGACTACCTTTGTGAGAGCAAAGAGCGTCGAGTGGATTTTGGGTAAGCACGCACCATCCGTTCGAAGAGAGGTTAGCCGATACCGGGGTTGGTCCGCATGTCCATGTTCTTCTGCGTAGCAATGCTCTTCCATTCCGGTGCCTGGCCCGCGGTGATGGGAGAGCAGCGCGCACCGGGCGAATTCCTTCAGAACATTCCTTACGGCGAATACATCGATTTCAATTCGGCAGCACCATCCGGTCCCGTGTTCAACGTGCTGGACTACGGGGCCGTCGGCGATGGAAAGACCATCAACAGCGCGGCCATTCAGAGCGCCATTGATGCGGCGCATGGCCAGGGTGGCGGTACCGTCTGGATCGCCGGCGGCGACTTTGTCTCCGGCAGCCTGGAGTTGAGGAGCAACGTCACCCTGCGCATCGCCAAGGACGCTGTTCTCCGCGCCAGCCGGGACCCCTCGCACTATGGTCCCGCGCACTTCATCCACTGCGATAAAGCCGAGAACGTGCGCATCGAAGGACCAGGGAAGATCGCGGGGGAAGGCGACGCCTGGTGGCAAGCTCCACGCATGCAGGCGCCCGTGACGCCGCCCGAGGTATTCAGTCTGGAAGAGGCGAGGTCGGTCCACTTCGCCTGTAAACGGAAGAAGATCCCGGGCCGTCCGTCTCCCTTCATCCGGCTGAAGGAGTCCTCGAATCTGGTCGTGAGCAATCTCATCATTGAGAATTCTCCCGGTTGGACGCTATCGCTGGACCGCTGCGAGCGCGTTCGAGTCGAGGGCATTATCCTGGACAACAATTACCACGGCGAGAACACAGACGGCATCGACATCGTCGGTTCAAGCGATGTGAACATCACACGATGCTTCATATCCACGGGCGACGACGGCATCGTGCTGAAGAACGGATTCGCCGGGGATGTCAGCCGCGCGATGAGGAATATCCGCATTTCGCAATGCGCGGTCCGGAGTGCCGCCAACTGCATCAAGATCGGCACCGAAACGTGGTCCGACATCTCCGATGTCTTGATCGAAGACTGCCGGCTCTTCACGGAAGAGATTTGGCCTTGGGCGCTCTCTGCAATCGCCGTGGAAAGCGTCGACGGTGCCGCCGTGCGCAACATCACCGTGCGGAACATCACGGCGCATAACGTCACCACGCCCCTCTTCATCCGTTTGGGCAACCGCAACCGCTGGAAGGACAAGGATCGCGCGGGCGCGCTGGAACACATCGCCGTCAGGCAGCTCACCGCAACCGGCGTGGAGTTCCCCTGTGTGATCAGCGGGTTACCAGGTCTGCACGTGAAAGACGTTGTCCTGGAGGATATAGACATCGCCTACCGCGCCGGGGGCGAACGGCTCGACATCAAATCGCCAATTCCCGAGATGGAAACCGAGTACCCCGAGTTCTGGATGTTCGGCGACCTGCCTGCTTACGCCCTTTACGCGCGGCACGTCGATGGGCTTGTCGTCCGTAAGTTTCGCGCGCTGCCGCGGAGCGTCAATCAACGGGAAGCATTCGTCTTCGAGGATGTGCTGAATCTGGAGATGGACCGCTAGGGTTGCAGCCGGAGGATTCGACGAGAGAAGTGATTATGAAAACGCGCTTCAGGAAATCCCCAACGAATCGACCGGGCGAGTCAACCGCTTCCCATAAGTTTCATCGCCAGACAGCCGCGCCAATCTCCATTGCGCGAATCGCTGTATTTGCGCTGGCCGCCGCGGCCATGGTGTCTGCTGATGAACCGTTGCAGGAGCGCTGGCGAGTTCCCATCGGCCTGCATTCTCCCGTCAACGCGATAGTGGGCAGGCTCAATGGCGATGCCATCATCTGCGTTGGAGGAGCGGTTGAGCAGGGCAGTCGGAAGCACGCGGCTGTGGTCGCGCTGGATGCCCACGGAGCGGTCTTCTGGCGAGCCGTTCATGATGAACAAGGAGCCTCGTCCATTCCCGGCGCGTACTTGCAGTGGATTCCGGGCCGCTCGGGTGAGTCGCCCTCAGTCGTTTACTCCTTCGTGCCCGACGCGCCCGGCGAGCCGGGGGGGGCAGTGATTCTGGATGCCGCGTCTGGTGTGCCGCGCCACCGCCTCGCGAACTTCACCCACTTCGGAAACAACAACTCCATTGTTGCCGATGTGGATCGCGACGGCGTCGTCGAGTTTCTCTACGCCGACCAGCAGAATCTCTGTTGTTACTCGACGCTGGACTGGACGAAAAAGTGGACCAGCAACACCGGCGTAGTTTTTTGCTGGAGTCTCCCGGCGCTTGTGGATGTAAACGGCGACGGTCAGGACGAGGTCGTGTTTGGCAGCGAATACAATAATGACGACCAATCCTCGTCGATGGTGGTGCTCAGCACCGGCGGAGACCAGCTCTGGCGCAGCGACGGCCACGCGGAAGATCTGGGCTCGACTCCCGTTTTCGTGCACGATGTGGAAGGCGATGGTAGGGCGGAATTGCTGAAAATCGGGCTGGACCTCGAACATCGGCGGAATCAGGACTGGAATCATCTCCACGTGTTTGACTTGCGCGGAACGCTTCTCCGGCGTATTCCCTTCGGGTGCACCGGTATCGCCCTTGGCGATTTGGACGGTGATGGTGTCTTGGAAGGCGTGGGCATCACCAACACGCGCGATGGAGGGCATCAAGCCCGGCACGCGATACGATGTGTGGATCTCGCGATGGGCGAAGTCCAATGGTCAACCGAGGTAGGCCGTGCCTATCTCGATAACAATTCCCCAGCGGTGGACGATTTTGATGACGACGGCGAACTCGAAGCCGTCGTGGGAACCGGGAATCCCACCGGATACGCCAGGCTCCCCGACAGCCAACCCTGGGGCGATCTCTACGTCGTGGATAGCGGCGGCGTTATCGAGCAGCACATCGAGCTGCCCGGCTGGCCCGTGAACAGCGCGCTCTGCGACCTCGATGCGGATGAGGCGTCGGAACTGATAATCGTGATCGACGGCAAGCCTGGGTGGATTGCGATCTACGACACCCGCGCCCGATTCCGGCGAAACGACTGGCCGACCGCATTCGGGAGCCCCCGGCGTGATGGAACGTCGCGGCCGGTTTCCGTGACCCCCGTTCGCATAAGATCGTCAGGCTAACTAGAGGAGGTCAAGTCGGTATGAACCGCAGACGGTTCCTTACCTTGACAGCAGGTGCGATGGCGGCCCAGCTTCTGGGTGCGCGAGCCGGTGGCGCGGCGCCTGCGCGAACCCCAAACGTGATTATCATCTATAGCGACGACGTGGGGTACGGCGATGTGGGCGCAAACGGGGCAAAACTGATCCCCACGCCGAGCCTCGACCGCATGGCCGCCGAAGGATTGCGCTTCACCGATGCCCACTGCGCCGCGGCGACGTGCACGCCGTCCCGCTATTCGCTGTTGACAGGTGAGATGGCCTTCCGCAAGCAGGGCACCGGCATCCTTCCAGGCAACGCGAACATGGCCATCGACCCGGGCCAGTTCACGCTCGGCGACGTCTTCCAACGGGCAGGCTATCGCACGGGTGTCATCGGCAAATGGCATCTCGGACTTGGAGCGGGTCCAATCGATTGGAACGGCGTCATTCAGCCGGGACCCGCGGATATCGGATTCGACTATGCCTTCCTCATGCCGGCAACCAACGACCGCGTACCATGTGTATACGTCGAAAATGGCCGCGTGGTCAATCTCGATTCGGCCGATCCGATATCCGTTTCCTATGAAGAACCTCTGGATGCACAGACACCGGGCACGGAGTATCCAGATGGCAAATTGAATCCCGAGGCCATGACGTACTACCCGAGCACCCACGGTCACAACAACAGCGTCATCAATGGAATTGGCCGGATCGGCTACATGAAAGGGGGCCGGCAGGCGTTGTGGAATGACGAGTCCATGGCGGACACCTTCATGGCGAAGGCGCGGGCGTTCATCGAGGAGAATCGCGAACGCCCCTTCTTCCTGCACTTCTGTTCACAAGACATCCATGTGCCACGCGCACCTCATGCCCGGTTTCGCGGTAAGAGCGCGCTCAGTTACCGGGGCGATGCCATGGTCCAGTTGGACTGGACAGTTGGGGAGATTTTGAATGAGCTTGCGCGCTGGGGTCTCGAGGAGAATACCATCGTCATCTTCTCGAGCGACAACGGGCCCGTCTACGACGACGGGTATCGTGACGGCACGACGGTCCACACATCGACCGCCGAGATAGATGGGGGACACGACGCCTCCGGTGCATACCGGGGCGGCAAGTATCAGATCTACGAAGGCGGCACGCGGGTCCCGCTGATTGTCCGGTGGCCCGGCACGGTTTCGCCGGGTGTTTCAGATGCCCTGATTTCCCAGGTCGATTTCTTGGCCTCATTCGCCGGCCTGTTGAATCAAGCGGTCCCGGATGATGCCGCGCGTGACAGCCGGGACTGTCTCCCCGCGCTGCTGGGGAAGGATGCCCAGGGGAGTCCGCTGATACTCGAACAGGCCAACCGCCTCGCCATACGCAAAGGCTCATGGAAGTACATCGAGGCCTCGACGAACGCGAAGACGCGCCAGGATAGCCCGCCGGAGTTGTACGATGCCGCGATCGATGTTGGCGAGCAGAACAACGTAATCGCGCAGCACCCTGACATCGCCCAGTCACTCGCGGAGCTGCTGAAAAAGCACAAGGAGGAGGGGCTCCGCTAGAGGCTCCGCTCGTGGCGTCTGCCAATTCGGATTCTCATGTCAACGCCAAAAGCGACTCTCAAAACTTCGCAATACCCGAAGCGCCGCCGGGCCAGATGGCTTCGGAGCAGGCGGGAGGCCTGCAGCTCAGGGGGGATAAGACTCGCTGATCCTTGCGGCCACGTCCTCTTGAAACACGCCGTGAGCGGCGCACGAAGCATCTGTTTGCCCATTTGGCCCAGCACTTCCCCATGCCAGACGACGATACCCCCGTCTCGCGTCAACGCCTCATGCTCCTTCTCAACATTCTAATGGCGGACGCCGTATCTCCGAAGCAGCCGCTCCGCGTTTGCGTCACCCGCTTTCGCGGCCCTGCCGAGCCACGTTGCGGCGGCGTCCCAGTTCTTGGCGACACCGTGCCCCGTGCAATAGCATTCGCCTAACTTGGTTTGCGCGCGGACATAGCCCTGGTCGGCCGCGCGAATCAGATACTGCACGCCACGCGCGGGATCCTTGGGCACGCCACTGCCGCTTATGAACTGAACGGCGGTCTTGAATTGGGCCGGCGCGAGTCCGGCGTCCGCGGCGCGCTGAAACCAGATAGCCGCTTCGCGCTCGTCGCGTTCCACCCCCTCGCCTGAGGCATAACACACCCCCAAGCGGAATTGGCCCACGGGTTCCGCCAGTTCCGCCGCCTTCCGAAACCATACGACCGCTTCGGTCATGTCCTTTTGCCCAACGCCCGTGCCCGCGCAACGGTGATGGCGCTGCCCAAGTCCATCGAGAATCGCCGTGACTTCCGCTTCTTCTCTTTCGGTGATCGTTCTGGGTTCTGCACGCCCCACGGAGACCTGGCCGTTGACGCTTTCCGAGATTGAATACCCTTCAGGAAGCTCTGTCAGCGCGCCTTCCTCGGAAAGTTTCATCGCGTACGAAGTCTTTCCAGACTTCCTCGTAACGGCATGCAGATAGTATGTCTTGCCTTTGCGATTCGTATAGGAGATTGGACCAACTGAATTCATTTGATGGGCTCCGCACGTTATTTCACGAGGTTAACTCTGCGCAATCGGTCGATCAGGGCCTGTCTTCTCTTGCTCATCGTCCGCGCGGTTCTCTCACGTGAATAATCCTCAGACCTTCTGGAAGAACAGGGCATTGCCAACCGTTACGTGTTTATCGCCCAGGATGGCATTCTGCGCCGGATCGGGTTTGAGCCCCGGAACGGGCACACCCAGCTCCTGTTCAGTTAGGACGTGAATGCCAAATCCCTTTAGAACGCTCGCGATCCTTGCTCGCAGATCACGTAAGGCACGTATGTCCTCTTCAGGGAAGAGCAAGTCGTACGACGAGGGATCCTCGACCCATGTCGGCGGATCCTCGTCAGGATCGTCTCCCTCCTCCCAATGCGGCCTCCCCTCCGGCGGACGGTCATACACGAGGTCGGCCTCCCCGATGCGCGACAATGCCGCTCGCATGTCATCACGTATCCCGTCGTAGTACGAGTCTTCATCGAAAACAACGTCGTCGGTGACGATGTTCTCGGGATACGCATTGCGGATGGCATCCAGCACATCCGGTCCACCCGCTGCCTTCTGAGTCTTCTCGCGCATCACGCTCTCCCCGGTTGGGGCGCCATTTTAGCGAATCACGTTTGGACGCGCACCTCTGTGTGCCGATCCGCAATCGGGATCCGTGAATCTGGAAACGGCAGCCGGGCCCGGCAACGTCGCGCCCGCGGTGGACGAGGTGGACGGGGTGGACGGGGTGGCCTTTCCGCAGTCAGTTGAGCACTGGATGGAGTAGACGTTGCCGTATTTCTTCAGACTCGTCATTGCAGATTCCTTTCGATGTTGCTGGAACCTGCAGGTCCGAAGTTTTTGGGTGCAGTTTTGGGTACAGTGGCCCGAAAAAGACCAAAGAAAAAGGGACCTGCAATTGCTGCAAGTCCCTTTGAATCAACATGGTAGCGGGGGTAGGATTCGAACCTACGACCTTTGGGTTATGAGAGTCTTAACCCAAGCCTCCGCAAGTACTTACAAAATCTATAACTTACGACAACTGAGCGAGATACGCTCGCTCCTCACCACATGTCCATGTTAACCATTTTCACCATGGTCGTCAATTCGTAAGTATCAAAATGAGTATCATCTCTGGGGGTGTAAATCTTGATCACAACGTCGTCTGAGACGACTACACAGACTCAGTGGCGTTGTGTGATCACCACCACGAGTCCACCTTCTCGTCAAGCACGGAGTAAGGGCTCACGCAGAGTGGGTCAAGGCGATCAGCTTGCTGAAGCGCCCAGTCTATCCATTCCGTCACCGGAAGGTCTCCGTAAGTAAACGTATCTTTATCGGTCCGCTCCTGGACGGCGGCAACGTACGCTCTAATCACTTCGCTACGCTTCCACAATTCGGCGTGCTTCTCCAGGTTCTCAAGTCGCGTACGTTCAATCTGCTGCAGTCGCCGCAACTCTTCATTTCGCCGCTGTCTCTCGAGTCGCTTCGCTTCGTCAATTTCCCGCTGTATCCGGTCCGAACGAGCGGTGACAGCAGAACGATACAACGCACAGATGAATTTGTTCAGAAGGTTTTCGACCCGCTGCACTTTACCATCCGACCAGTTTTGGCGTCCGTAGTCCGTCCGACCTTCCTTAATGCTGAGTACAAATTGACCATTCGGATGATACGTGTATTCTTGCCTGCTATACATCCACGGACGTCGCTCTTTCTCTTTCTTCTGTTGGGGCGTTAGTTCCTTTTCCCGACGATCCGCCTTTTCCTCAATGCCTATCCCAAATGTCTCTCCCAAGACGACGACCTGCGTCGGGATCTTTTGTTCCCCTGTAAGCTCGACGGAAATACCTCGGGCTTCAAGCGCTTTGAGCAGTGCATCCATGATTCGCAATGCACGAGGCAAGGCACCCTTCGACACACGAATATCAAGGCAGTTCTGCGCGGACGGAATCAAAAGTTGTCTCTCGTTGGTACTCGCGTTTCGAAGACTTCGTTCCGCCCTCGCAACCAGTGGATGAGCGTCGGTCAATTCATTGGGCACGATGACGCGCCTTTCTGGACTCGATTCCTCTGCGAGCAAGTCCTCCGACTGCTGCTTCTGCTGCTCGTCATACGGCCGTTCATCCGGTACGTATACGCTCAAGACGATGTCTTCGTTGCCTGGAAGCGGCTCCAGCGGCGGCTTTTGAACTAACTTGCCATGTGCAAGCTTCATCCAGTATCCCATCGGCGGTTGAGGAATTTTGTAGTCCCTAATTATGCCCAACATCTGGCCGTACCAGAGCCCGATCTCCTTTTCCAAGACCTTCAAAGGCTTGCTCCATATCTGCTCGTAGAATTCTTGACGAGTCATTCGCCATTCTCTGGTTTTCATTTACCGAGTTCCTCCAGTCAGGTTCTTTGACGTGTAATTGTGCCGAAGCGAGAGCTTAGGCCACTTCATATAGCTACCGACAGCCATGAGTCCAGCCCCAATTCGCCACTTGTCCATTCAAAGACCTGTCAAAACCTTGGCTGGCTCGGGCACTCCTTGCGATCTCTTGGAATCTCCGTCCTTTACAGCACTATAGAGAGGTGTATGTCGTGAGCAGCACTGGCCCGATTGCTCGGAAGGAAAATGAACCATGGCCCAACGAGAGGCTCAATCTCGTCACGATACTAGGACGGAAATTTTTGCCGATGCGCACCGAATCGGTGTAAAGTGTGAAACTGCCAAGGTAGAAGCGACATGGAGAAGGTCAAGTCAAGAAGGAAGGAGACGCTGGTGCAGGCGCCACTGCGTTTCCTCCGGATCTCTACCGGACCGTGTGGCGCTCTGCGGGAAGAAATAAGATATCTCTCTAACATGGGGAATCAGGGAGGCAGTGGGAGGGCACGTGCAGATTGAAATCCGCGATAATAATTCACGGTTTTGGCAATTTGTGCGACTCCATTCGCATTATCGATCAGACTTGATATCTGTAGGGAACTAAGCGGCAACGTCTACACGTGTTCCAGATTCTCGGCTGTGATGAGTTAGCCCTAAATTCGGTTAAGCGCGATAATTTTTGCTGTCAAGATATCAGTGGCCGCGTGTTAGCAGAAGTCGGAACATTGTAACAATGCGCAACTCATGGACCTTGCGCTCCGTTCGCAGATGAAAGTGGACGGCGCGCGTGAATATCTTTGCGAGCTAGTGTTCTATATCCTTAGCAATCCACTGATAAGCGAAGCCCGAAAGGAGTTGGTATGTCCACTGACATGCCCAAATTGTTAGGGGAGACGACTGTGGCGCTTTGCGCTGCGCTGCAGAGAATTCTGCCTTCACTCGACCAAGACTGGTGGCAACGTTGCGTTGTGAGCAAACTGTCGTTTCAACAGCAACAACAAGTCCAAAGGCGAGGTATCACTCAACTAGATCAACTTGACCTCGCCGCACTTCTACGAGTCATTGACCAGAATTGGTTCGAGTTATCGAATGCCCATAACTTGCCGAAGGAAGGCCGGAACTTCGTCAAGGAAATGCAAACGGTCAGGAACCGGTGGGCCCACGCGCAAGCGGCCAGCCCGCGGCGAGAAGATGTTTACCGCGATCTGGATACGTTGCATCGTTTTCTCCAATTACTGTGCGCCGATTCCCAACTCGTAGGTTCCATAGCTCGGGAGCTAGCGACATTCATGGAGAATTCGAATCGGAATGTAGCAGATTCCAATACGGCAGGAGCTACGCCACCGACGATACCTAGTTCCAAGTTTCAACTTGGCGACGTAGTACGGCTCCAAGCGAATCCCTCAATTTCCGGTGCTGTAGTCGCGGTCCAAGCCAGTGATCGCGAAACCCGATATCAAGTTTTCCATGACGGGAAAAGAGCGTCATATTACGAGAGTCAACTCGTCCCAATTGAGGCGTCTGACGACGGTGTATGTTCGGTATCCTTGGCCGAGTTCCATGCTCGCCTGACGGCGCTGCAACTCTTGCATCCCGGCATATCAACTCTCTACTCGCTCCACGCGGCGCGCATCGAACTGATTCCCTACCAGTTTCGCCCCGTGCTGAAGTTCATCCGTTCAGACCGGCCAAGATTACTTATTGCCGATAGTGTCGGCGTCGGCAAAACGATTGAAGCCGGCTTAATTCTTCGTGAACTTCAGGCGCGTCGCGACATCAGGCGCGTGCTAATCGCGTGTCCCCGACCTCTCGTTACTGAGGAGAAATGGCGCAGCGAAATGAAGCGTTTCGATGAGCGCTTCGAACATCTTGACGGCCCCAAACTTAGGCACTGCATTTCCGAAATGGACCTTGATGGTGAATGGCCCCAACGCTACGAAAAGGTCATCATCCCATTCTCGCTCCTTACCGATGAAATTCTGCATGGCAACGGCAGACGTCAAAAGGGTCTGCTCCAACTCGATCCGCCGCCTCAATTTGACCTCGTTATTGTTGACGAGGCCCATCACATCCGGAACACAACCACCCAGCGCCATCAAGCCATTCGGTTCTTCTGCGAGAACGCCGAGGCTGTGGTCTTTCTCACTGCCACGCCGATTCAAATGAGCGATCGCGACCTGTTCGTGCTGCTAAACACTTTACGACCAGACATCATAATCGACGAGGCCAGCTACGCAGCCATTACTGAACCGAACGCCTCCATCAACCGCGCGGCTCTCTCCGCACGTAAGGGCGATCCCGGCTGGGCAGACGAAGCGCGGAAAGCCCTAATGGAAGCAGCCGAAACGCACTGGGGGCACGCGATGCTCCGGAATGATCCCCGTTTCCAGGAAGTCTTCGATTCCCTCGCCGGTGCCGCGGACGATCGGGCCGTCCGCATACAGGCCATCCGTGGCATTGAGCAGTTGCACACCCTATCCGGCTTGATGAACCGTACCCTTCGCCGCGATATCGGCGAATTTACCCAACGCAAGCCCCAAACTGTAACGGTTGAGTTCACCCCCGAGCAGAAGGGTCTGCACGATGCGGTCATTGCCGCCCAAGCCGCCATCTATGCCGCGTTACACGGAAATCAGTCGGTGCGGTTCCTACTCACAACCATCCGGCGCCAGGCGGCGAGTTGTATCCAGGCGCTAGCGCCTTTTCTCAAAGACATTCTCTCGCGCAGATACGATGAACTAGATTGTCTGAGCGTCGAGGAGGGTGAGGAGGAGGGGAGCGACCTCGACATTGATCACACGGCACCGATGGTTCGTCGACTCATAGAAGACGCAGTGCGGCGGGCCGAGGCTCTGCCATGCGATCCAAACGCCGATCCCAAGTTTCTCGCACTGAAGCGCGTCCTAAAAGAGAAGCAATCGCTGACAAACAACAAAGTCATGCTGTTCAGCAGCTTTCGCCATACGCTAACCTACCTCCACAAGGCGCTGCTGAATAGCGGTTTCCGGGTCGGTCTGATTCACGGTGGGCTAGGCGACGACGACCGTATTGCTGTCCGGGCGCGCTTCGAGAAGCACCGGGACCACGGCGAAGCCCTCGATGTGCTCCTCTTTTCCGAAGTCGGCTGCGAGGGTCTCGATTATCAATTTTGTGACTGCATAGTAAACTATGATCTGCCATGGAACCCTATGCGCATCGATCAGCGCATCGGCCGAATCGACCGCTGGGGGCAAACCAGCGAGGCGGTGGCGATTTACAACCTGATCACTCCGGATACCATCGACGCCGAAATCTACGAACGCTGCCTCTTGCGTATAGGAGTCTTCGAACGCGCCCTTGGCGCCAACGAGGCAATCCTTGGCGAAGTGACCCGCGAAATCACGAGTGTTGCCGAGAACCTTTCCCTTTCGCCGGCCGAACGCCGGGCAAAACTGGAACAACTCGCCGACAACAGCATCAGGCTCGTCAAGGAGCAGCAAGACTTAGAGTCTCGCCAGACTGAACTGTTTGGGCTGCGTATGCCCGGCGATCAATTCAAGCAGGATATTGAAGATGCCTCGAGCTACTGGCTATCCGGCCCCTCGCTTGAACGCCTGGTCGTGGAATACCTACGCGCTCGCGCCGGAAAAGAGGAATCCCTCCTGACCGGGGATGGAGCGAAGAAACGCCTGCGCCTTGCCCGTGAGGCCCGCGAAACGCTGCTGAAGGACTTCGCCTCCATTGAAAACAGAAACTCACTCATCGCCCGCGAATGGGAAACCTGGCTGAAGGGTAACGATCCAAATCTGGCCGTCACCTTCGATTCCGCTTGTGCAGTCGGTGATAGAACAATCTGCCTGATTACGCCCATTCACCCATTGGCCATCCAGGCTGCCCGAGCTGTCGGCGATGCAAGCGACGGCGCGCCAATCGTCGGTATACGCGTCAAAACTAATGCGGCTTGCCCTGGCGACTACCCCTTCGCCATCTATCAGTGGCAGTACCACGGCATTCGTAACGACGTTGAATTCCGCCCCGTCACTACCGAATCCGCCCTCTCCGCGGTCTTCCTACCGTTGTTAGCCGACGCCGAGGGATTCGAGGTCGCCCCTGGCGACATCACCGAAGAAGCAAGAAGAGCGCTAGAGAACCATCATTATGCAGCTTGGTCCGATGCCCGCGCAGGACATATCGAAAATACACAACGCGTCGCTGAATTCCGCCGTTCGAGTCTCCTAACCAGCCACTCGGCGCGCATGGCGCTCCTTGACGCCCAACTTGCCGACTCTGACAACGACAAAATTCGCACCATGAAGGCTCGGCAAAAGGAAAACGCTCAGGCTGACTTCGAACGGCACATCCGCGAGATCGAGGAGGCCAGTCAGAAAGCGGACATCACGACCCAGCCAGTGGGCTGGGGGTTACTGCGGGTCATGGAGTAGGCAATGCCAAGCGACTATGAGAGAATCACAAGTGACAACATCCGCCGAAGAGGCGAGGACTTTGCAGACATTGGACATTTCCTGGCGGAGCGGCTCTATGGCGACAGGTCACATTTCATTTATGAGTTACTTCAGAATGCTGAAGACGCCTTGGCACGCCGCCGGCAAGAGGAGCCACAAGGCGACTTTCGAGGCGATATAGAGTTTAGGCTGCACACGGACCGCTTAGAGGTCAGTCACTTCGGCAAGTTGTTTGATGAAGAAGACGTACGAGCGATCTGTGACGTTCTCCATGGCACCAAGAATGAACGTCTTGACCAGATCGGCACGTTTGGTATCGGGTTCAAGTCAGTCTATGCTTTCACTTCGTCTCCAGAAATTCACTCCGGCGATGAGCATTTCGTCATTGAGCAGTTCATCCGGCCTAGTGCTATTGCGCCGCGCGTTCTTATCGACAAGTCGCAGACGCTATTCTACTTCCCATTCAATCATCCAGAGTTCGGCGCTGACGTAGCATTTAGTCTCATCCGAGGCAAGTTGCTCTCCCTCGGGCCTCGTTCCTTGCTTTTCCTTCATCACATACAATGTCTGCAATGGCTTATTGCGGGAGTTGGCGAAGGCTGCTACCTGCGTGACTCTCATCCTTCTAACAATGGAGGCTTCATCGTTCAAATCATTGGGGAAGGATCTGGGCAGGAGAGTACCGAGGAGGATTGGCTTGTTATGCAAAAGGAGGTGCTGCATCCGACACGACCCGAGAAGCTGCCTGTCAAAATAGCATACAGTCTTAAAAGTACCGGAGAAGGCCGTTCCGTCCAACCCCTACCTCGGTCGCCGCTTACGGCCTACTTTCCTACGGCAAGAGAGACAGGCCTCGCGTTCTTGATTCACGGGCCATTCGCGTCAACGCCGGCGCGCGACAATATTGAGAGCGACAGCACATGGAACGACAGGTTGCTTTCCGAGATTGCATCATTGGTCGCCGAGAGTCTTCGAGTCTGCAAGAAACACGGATTTCTGACGGCAAGTTTCCTGTCAGTTCTTCCCATCGACAACGAGACATTCCCGACTGGCTCTACATTTCGGCCCATCTACGATGCAGTATTGGCTGCTCTCACCGAAGGCCCCCTGATTCCTACAGCCGATGGAGGCCACGCATCGGCCACTGCCGTCGTGCTGGGTCGCTCACAGGAGATGCGCGATTTACTTCCACAGGGAATCCTTCAAGAGCTACTCGGGATCGATTCCGGGAAATATGCCTGGGTCGACGGGGGGGTCACAGAAAACCGACTTCCTAAAGTGTGGCAGTATTTACGCGATGAGTGTGGTATCAGTGTCATCGACGGCGAGACGTTTGCGCGTCATTTGTCATCTAATTTCCTAGATGCTCGCACCAAAGAGTGGATGGTGAGGTTCTATTCCTTCCTTACCGGGCAGGAAGCCCTATGGAGGGCTAAAGGAACGTACAACTACCCACTTGAAGGGCCACTCAGGAAGAAAGCTATCATTCGCTGTGACGACGGCGTCCACCGAACACCCTTCGACGACTTTGGTCGCCCGTCAGTCTTCCTCCCGGTGACCTCGGATATGGACTGCCATATGGTCAACCGGGAAATCTACCGTGATGAAAAGGCCGCTGGATTCTTCCAGCGGCTCGGTCTAGTGGTTCCCGACATCTGTACACGGGTGATAAACAACATTCTGCCGCTCTACACAGACGACACGGTGATTGAGGACGACGACCACAACAGACACCTCGCCACGATCTGCGAAGCAATGCATCTCAAAGATTCGCCTCGATACACGGAAATGGTCCATGCCTTGAGACGCACGACATGGGTTCTGGCTCGAAATGCGGACAGTGGAGAAGAGTTCTACACTGAGCCAACGAAACTATTCTTTCCATCATCCAACCTGCAACTGTTCTTTGATGGAAACACGGAAGCTTGGTTTCTCGCGGAAGAATGCGAAGATATTGACTGGCAGACGCTTGGTGTTCGTAACCAGCCGGTCGTGAACTGTCGAGGCCTGAATGCCAAGAACCTCGGTTATGTAACGCTGTATTCGAGCCACGGTTGGCACAAGCGAGGCTTCGAAGGTTTCGATCCCAATACCAGTATTGACGGGCTGAAACACGCTCTTGAGAACATCACGCTGGAGAAGGCTGCCTTCATTTGGAATGAGTTGTTGCCACCGCTTGTTCGATTCCTTCACGGCCGCTACCAGACCGCCACCCACCAGAATTACGACAATGCCACCACGCTCGAAGAAGACTCGGACCTGTGCAAGATGCTAAAGTCTTACTCTTGGATTCCCATAGGCGAGGACGACTACAAGCGGCCTAACGAATGCACGGTTGCCGACATGGCGGGCGAACTGCGCCGCAACAGCACGCTGATCCGCGTTTTAGGCATCCAACCTGACCCGCAAGAAGTCGCCCAAGGTAAAGCTGAGGATCAGGAATCACTAATTGCCCAGGCTGGTTTTCCTCCCGAGATTGCGGCACTCCTCGTGAGAAACCGTGAGGCCTTTACAGTAGAAAGCATCGCCGATTTCATAGCTACACACGCCCAGACAGCCGCATCAGCCCCGGAGTTCCCGGAACGACGGGTTCCCAACCCGGAGCGGCGCGCGACTGGAGTAAGGAATCGAACTCGCCGGGCCGACCCGAAGACATACGACGAGCAGAAACGTTCCGTACGGACGTCGCGCCCCCAAGTCTCACCTAAGGTCTGGCTCCGAGAGATGTACACAAATGAACAGAATGTCATGGTCTGCCAGATCTGCTGCAGGGCGATGCCGTTCAAAATCCCGACAACGGGGGAGTATTACTTCGAGGCTGTGCAGGTAGCCGACAACTTTTCTAAAGAAGATCACAGTCTCTACTTAGCCCTCTGTCCTCTTTGCGCGGCCAAGTATAGCGTCTTGGTGAAAGGAAACGAGAAGCTACTGTCCGATTTTATCTGGGCAGTAGAGCAGGCGGATACCGACAGTCTTGCCATTCCGGCTCAGATTGGCGAAACATCTAGCCAAGTACGATTTGTCGAATCGCATCTCCACGATTTGCGGATCGCCCTTGATGAATGTCTCTCAACTGGGGGAGCTGATGACTCATGTAATGTCTGTTAGTACATGTCAGGGACGAGATGGATGAGGGCCTTCGAGATCTCACAAACAGCGACGGCTAATTGATTTGCCAGATCTGCGATGACAAGTTGCACTTCGGCAAGAAATAAGTAATGCGGGGAGCGTTATTTTGAGAAAAGTCGATGTCTTTGAATCGCCACGCGAAGTCGACGCCAATAACTTTGCGCTCTGCCCCGTGTGCGCGGCGAAGTGCCACGAGTTCGTATTCCACCGTCCCGACAATGCGCGAGATAAACTACGGCAACTAGTCGTGAGGATTGGCGATGCCTCGACATTGCCCGTCACTCTCGCGAAGGAATCCGCCACGATTCGCTTCGTCGAAATCGACGCCTTCGACCCGCGCAAGGCAATCAAAGCTACAACATAGGAATAGCGCAGTATAAAGGACGTCACCTGAAGATAGGAATCATGCGCGAGAAGGGGAAAACCCATGCCAAGCGACTATAAGGCGATCACATGTCAGAATGTCTCTGAACTGGGCACCAAGACGTCGACTCGGAAGACACAGATATGCATGTACTCCGATCTGACCCACTTCGTTTACGAGCTTCTCCAGAACGCGGACGACTATGGGGCTACGGAGGTGCAATTCAAGCTGACGGCTACTGATGTGACAGTTGAGCACAATGGCACACCCTTCACGCCCGAAAACGTCTTCGCAATCACATCATTCGGTGAAAGCACGAGTCGGGACGACATGTTGAAGACCGGACGTTTCGGGGTCGGTTTCAAGTCAGTCTTCGCCTTTACCGCAACACCGATCATCGTGTCTGGCGACGAGCACTTTATGATTCATGGGCTTTACAGGGTCTCCGAGTATCCATATCCGGAAGACTTCCCGCGCGGGCGAACTCGAATCGTTTTGCCGTTCAACCACCAAATCGAGAAGCCAGACTACGTTGAGGATCTTATGTCGGCGGAGGAAGCATACGAGAAGATATCTGCCCGCCTGACTGGACTCAACATGCATACACTTCTCTTCACAAAGAGTATTCGCGAAATCCGCTGGGAAATCGATGGCGCTTCAGGACACTACCTTCGTGAGGACATGGTGAAGGGCGGCTCTCGGCACACCACGATTACTGACGGCCAGATGCTCAACAAGTACCTCGTCTTCTCCCGTACACCGACATGGCGAGGGCAAGCTTTCAAGGATGTTGAGATTGCCTTCGGTCTTGACCGCAAAGACCAAATCACATCGATCCAAGACTTCCTTTACGTTCTTTTCTGCACTACACAGGAAACACATCTGCAATTCATTCTCAACGGTCCGTACAAAACTAATCCTTCTCGGGAAACCATTTCGGAGGAGGACTCCTTCAATCGCCATCTGATGAAAGAAACTTGTCAGCTGCTGGCTGATACACTCCCGCATCTTCGTGACAAAGGTCTTCTCAATACTCAGTTTCTTGGAGTGCTCCCAAACGAAACGGATGGCCTAAGACCTTTCTATGCCCCGTTGCTTGCAACAGTAGTTGAGCGTTTTCAGGTAGACGAGCTTGTCCCGACAGACGATGACCGTTACGCAGCCGCACGACAGGTCTTCCAGGGACCCGCGGCGCTAAGGGAAATCATCACACCGACAGAACTCGCGTTCCTTGGCCAGGCAAAGATGGCTTCGTGGGCGAAGGGAGTTGTCCAGTATACCCGCCCGGACAACTTCCTAAAGGCTCTAAGTATCAAACAGTGGGGGTACCAGGAACTTCAGAATGCTCTTGAAGCTAGGTACGGGGGTCGCAACTACTATATGTCCTACATACCGGATGCCGCGGATGTAAAGTGGCTTGAGGACCGCCCTGATGACTGGCTCCAAAAGCTCTATATGCTTCTTGGCGACGCATTGGGAAAAGAAGAATGTGACGAGTGGACCATCCAACATTGCCGGATCGTTCGTGTGGTTGAGAATAAGGCCGTTAACCACGTCGCCGGGTCTAAAGCTTACTTCCCAAAGGGCAAATCCTACCGGGACCTGCCACAGATCAAGTCCGCCATTCTTCGCGGGAAGACGAAGCAGCAGAACAAGAAAATTGAAGACAGTCTCATTGCCTTGGGCGTAAAGCAGATCGGCGAAGAAGAACGTATCGATCTTGTTCTGGAGACCTACTACGGCGAAGACAGTGCACAGGTTTCACGCCAGCAACATCTTGACCATATGCGCCTCTTCATCAAGTGGTGGAAGAAAGAGCGATCCACGACTAAATTCCGGGGGAAACCAATCTTCCGCATTGCAGGAAGTGAAGAAATGCAGTCCCCGGATTCCTGTTATCTAGACACGCCCCTGAAGTCAACGGGGCTGGGAGTAATCTATCGGCAATCTCGCCAAGGGATATCGCAGAAACACAAACTCTGGAGTCGCTATCGCGAAATCAACAGCGAAGGGTTTTGCGATTTCGCTGTTGCCTGCGGTGTTGCTGCAAGTTTGCCAATCGAGCGCCAATCTTGTTACTACCACCCAAAGCAAGACGTCCTACGCCAAGACTACAACCGTTACGGCACTCGTTTCACAAATACTGGAATCGACGTCGACTTCAACATCCCCGGACTAAAGGCATTGCTTCGCCTTCAGGAAATCGAAATCAATGCGCTTGTATGGGATACGCTGCGAAAAGCAGATCCGGAGGTTTTGGAGGCGCAATACCGCCCCAACAGGACCTATGCTACACAAAACGCGAAGTCATCGCTCGTCCTCACTCTTGCGGCCGCGGCATGGATTCCGGACGCCGGCAATGTGTTCCGCAAACCTGCTGACATTACACGCGAGTCACTACACCCGTCATTCTCCTATGACGATCGGAACGGATGGCTAATTGCGATAGGCTTCGCCGAGAAGGCACGAAGAGCCACAGCGGAGTACCGTCAGAAACAGGAGTTCGCGAGAGCACTGGGTCTTGATATGGAGCTTGTGGATCTTCTGAACGGTCTACCGCCCGAAGAACAGAATGAATCTCTCGCTCAGATCACGGCCATGCTCAGGCGCCGCGCACGGGCAAAAGCACAGGCGCTCAGCAATCAACAGACATCAATCCCATTTCACGAAGCCCTCAGTGATACCTTCACGCAAGGCAACGGTCACATGTCATCCGGTTCGATGACAGAAACCAGCGGAACAGCCCGAAATCCAGATCGTCGTCAGGCCAAACTGGAAGCAGAAGTCTCCCAAGACATCGAGAACGAACCATCTCCCGATACGCGATTTACCTTCGGTGTCTGCAAGAAGTGGAAAGGAAAGAATGATGTTGTTCGGCAAAATCTCATTCACTGGTATGAGGGGAAATGCCAGATCTGCGAGAGGACTTTCTTGCAGCGAAACAGCGAACCCTATTTCGAGGGTCTTTATCTCGTCCCTTACACAAAGGCGGAATGGATAGATCGCCCCGGGAACGTCCTGTGCCTCTGCCCTTGGCACAGCGCTATGCTTCAATTTGGGACGAAAGCGGCTGACACGGACATCCTGTCCAACATCGAGGCATATGTCCCTAGTTCCAAAGGCGGTTCAGCAAGGCCTGCCATCACTCTAACTCTTTGCGGCGAAAGCGCAACCATCGTCTTCCATGAAGATCACTTCCTTGAACTTCAGGTTATGATTCGAGAATCTCGGAAGGCTAGCCGACGCTGATTGGAGCGCGTTCACATTCAATCAAGCACGTTCCGGCGCGGACAGCAACCACTCGTACGCAGGTTGCGCGTTCACATTTGTGTCGCGGAGATGCACGAGCGCGTCTCGATCTAGGACGAGGAGCCGTGCGGTGGCATGCCGATGCACTTTCGCCGCCGCTTGAAGCGAACGCAACTCGCGAGCACGAGTCTCCGGCGCCGACAAATCGGTACAGACCTGTATCAATTCTTGTCCACCCGTGGGGTAGCGCGCAAGAAAATCGACCTCAAAGCCTTCCTCGGTCTTCACGTAGGCAAACTCAGCGCTGCGGCGCTCCAACTCGTTTAACACGGCGGTTTCAAGCGCGTGGCCTATGTTGGCACGACCGCTCGAATCGAAAGCACGAATGAACCCCGGATCCGCCGGGTAAAGCTTACGAGGGTTCGAGTTGCGTTTTCGCTCGGATTCCGTGGCTAGGGAAACGGCGGTAAACAGGAACGCGTCCATCAAATAGCCGAGCAGTGCATGAACGACGTCTTTGGAGACTCCGTGCCCCTGCGACTTCAGATCTTGGTGCAATCGATGCGCGCTGAAACTCCCAGCGGGATTTCGAAGGCAGAATCGCATGAGCCAGCGTAGTGCTGCCGCCTGGGACACTTCGTACCGTTCGATGACATCGCGAAACAAGACCGTGTCCACATATCCCTGCAACAATTCGATGCGAGAGACTGGCGGCAACCCTTGTGTCTCTGGAAAGCCGCCTTCGACTAGAAACTCGCGGAACCGTTTCTCCACGAGGGAACGCTCCGGCGCGGTCCAACGCTGCGGCTCCTTGACAGGTTCCTCTCCCCGATGGCGTAGGAACTCCCGAAAGCTAAACGGGCGGATGACGGTCGCCATGCCGCGCCCGCGCAACGAAGTGTGGACTTCCCGCGAAAGCATGCGCGCGGACGATCCCGAAACCACGATCTCGGCTTTCTCGGTATCCATTACACGACGGACAAACCGCTCCCATCCGGGCACGAACTGGATTTCATCAAGGTACCAGTGAATGGTCTTATCGCCACGCAGAACCGGATAGCGCCGATAATATTCCTCGAGCAGGAAATCCAATTGGTTGAGTTCGATTCCCGCGAGACGGTCGTCATCGAAGCTCAAGTATATCGCTCGTTCTGGCGGCGCAGATTTACGCTGTCCGGCCTGCAACTGCCGTAGAAATGTGGTCTTGCCCGCTCTACGCATGCCGATGATCGCGTGGACTTTCCCGGGTACCGCGGGAAGTGCCGCGTCCCGTAGGGTTAAAGTTGGTGGGATATCCTCCGCACACGCGCCACTCAGTTTCTCGGCAAGTATCGGATGAAGGTTCATGGAGACATGATTACACAAAGGTGTCCTTTTTTCAAGGACGCCTAATGGGGCATCTGTCCGACAGCCAGAACCACATCAGGAAAGATTCGTTGGGTTCGTCACCCAACAAGCGGAAATTCATGAGAATGTGGGATATGCTGGAAAGGTCTGAAATCGCAGAGGTTACGAAGAGGTGTGAGAGGCGACGAACATCAAAAAATGGCGGTGAACATGGTTCTCATGGGTATCATGGTGAACGTGGTAAACCTTTGAGTTATGAGAGTCTTAACCAAAGCCACCGCAAGTACTTACAAAATCTATAACTTACGACAACTGAGCGAGATACGCTCGTTCCTCACACCTGCCCATCTTAACCACTTTCACCATGGTCGTCAAATCGTAAGTATCAAATTAAGTATCACCTATCTGCATGGCACGCCCGCGGTCAACGCATCATGACAATCTCCCACTGATGCCAAGCATGAACAGCGCGCTTGAAAGCCAAGTGCTGGGCCGAAAAACGGCGCGGGTCACAACCGCCTCAGGGTCGCCGAATCGATGATTGATGATCGCATCAAGATTCTCTCCTCTCGGCGGGCTTCAATAGGATATCACCCCTGAGAAGTTGAAAGTACTACACAAGTGCGCGCCCTTGAATACGGTCTTTGCAAACGTTTTTCTATCGCGCTGGGGTCAGGGAGTGATAGAGGAAGCTAGGATGAGTTTGGGAGCCCCGCGAGCTATGCGAGGGAGCGGTGCGTTTTAGTTCGTGAGCCTGTCACTTTTCCGAATCAGATTCGAGGGGGCATTTTATACGGCTCGAATTCGTTGCGCGTGGCCTCTAGGGCCGTCCTCTTGGTGCCGGCAGCGCGCATCAAGATTCGTTTCGGGCACGTGTAGATATCGCTCATCTAATCCTCGGCATGCGCTTTGCGTACTCGCAGAAGAATAGCTACCAACGCAACACGCTTTACGAAGCATCCCCAAAATGCGCTTAACGTAAAAACCCCAAGGCGAACTGATGTGGCACGAGAACTATGTGATCTCCCCGATCGTGGTGAAGACCGACTACTTGCTGAGAGATCAAGTTCTGGCCAATATGGTGGGCCAACGAACCCTGGGGTGCGGAAATGGAGATCTTTGGGCCAAGCAGCCCGTGGCAAAAGTCCATTTAACGCAATCTGTAATGTCCCGCCTTCCACAGCGGGCGAAATTTCCCCGGAAATCCGGGGATTCGAATCCCGCCCGGCATGGAAACCGGGCGCTGATACAAGACTTTTGCCACGGGCTGCTAGCCTGTGTTTTCGGGTATGGTCTGCCTTGTGCGGTTTGAGTTTGGGACGTAGCGTCAGTTAACATAAGAATGCGCTTGCTGGGCGGGTTAGGGGTGTCAGCGATCACACTCCAAGTTGTCCGAATGCGAGCGGACAATGTGGTTCTGAAACCCGAGATTTGACTTCCGGTTCATACTGCGGAACCGGGACAAGGTGAATATTCTTTCTGTAATCGCGGCATGACCGCAATCTCTGCCGGCGGCTCAATTCTCGATTCAAATTAGAAGAATGGAATGAGAAGTCATTTATGACAAAGCGAACTCACAAACTGGACTGGATGTTCGAGGATCAGAGGGAGCCCGATGGAAAGGCAGGGTTGCATGCGGTTCGGCGCGATGTGAGCTTCCCCAGAATGGAGGAGAGGATCCTCGATATTTGGGTCAAGGAGCGTGTATTCGAGCACTCGGTGGAGGCACGAAAAGGAGGTCCCCGATACGTATTCTACGACGGGCCCCCGTTTGCCACCGGACTTCCCCATTATGGTCATATCATGACTTCCTTTATCAAGGATGTTGTACCGCGTTACTACACGATGCGCGGCTACTATGTGCCGAGACGGTGGGGATGGGATTGCCACGGGCTGCCGGTGGAGTATGAGGTAGAGAAAGACCTTGAGATTGACAGCCGGGCCGACGTGCTTAGGCTGGGTGTCGGTACGTTCAACGATGCCTGTCGCAACACGGTACTGCGTTACAGTCAGGAATGGAAAACGATCATCGACAGATTGGGCCGCTGGGTCGACTTCGACTCGGACTACAAGACCATGGACCGAAGTTATATGGAGTCCGTGCTATGGTGCTTCAAGCGGCTCCATGAATTGGGTCTCACCTATCAGGGCGAAAAGGTTGTTCCCTACTGTATCCGATGCCAGACAGTTCTTTCGAACTTCGAGGCGCGCCTCGATGACGCCTTCCGGCCAAGGCAAGACCCTTCGATTACGGTGAAGTTCACTCGCTCGGACCGCAGCGGCGAGTCCTTCCTTGTCTGGACGACGACGCCTTGGACGCTGCCGTCCAACGTAGCGCTCGCAGTTAGATCCGATCTGGACTATGTTGCCATTAACGCGGGGGACGGGGAGAAACTGTGGCTTGCGGCGGCGACGCTTGATCGCCATCCGAGTATCAAGGGCCTTCCGGAAGTCGAGCGCGTCAAAGGCGCGGCGCTTTTGGGCGTCGAGTACGTTCCTATCCTGCCATACTTCGCTGGACAGAAAGGCGCGTTCCGTGTCATCGAAGCCGACTTCGTTGAAACGGATACGGGGACTGGAATCGTGCACCTCGCGCCCGCGTTCGGTGAAGAGGACGCTACGGCCTGTGCGCAGGTCGGTATTCAGGGTCCCAACCCGATCCAGGAAGACGGCACGTTCGACGAACGAGTGCCTGGCCTGACGGGAAAGACGGTCTTCGACGCCAACCCGGTCGTTAGAACGATGCTCAAAGATGCAGGCCTCCTGTTCAGTAGCGAGTCCTATGAGCACAACTACCCGCACTGCTGGCGGTGCGATTCACCGCTGATTTATCGCGCCGTCAACTCTTGGTTCGTCGCTGCGAGCACTCTGCGCGAGCGCATGCTGAAAAACAACCAAGGCATCAACTGGGTGCCCGGACACATCCGCGATGGGCGATTCGGCACTTGGTTGAAAGGTGCTCGCGACTGGGCAGTGTCTAGGAATCGTTTCTGGGGGGCGCCGGTTCCGGTCTGGATCTGCGAGGAATGCGCGACTGTCGCGGTGGCGGGCAGTATCCAAGAGATTGAAGAGCGCAGCGGGCGTGAAGTGACGAGCCTGCATAGGCCCGCGATCGACGAGCACACGTTCACCTGCGATGACTGTGGTGGAGTGATGCGCCGAGTGCCCGATGTCCTAGACTGCTGGTTTGAGTCCGGCGCGATGCCCTTTGCGAGTGTGCACTACCCGTTCGAGAACCGAGAGTCCTTCGAATCGAACTTTCCGGGCGATTTCATCGTCGAGTACGTGGCACAGACACGCGGCTGGTTCTACACGCTCATGGTCCTGTCCACGGCGCTCTTTGACAAGGCTTCGTTCCGTAACGCCGTATGCCACGGCGTACTGCTCGCCGAAGATGGGCGCAAGATGTCAAAGCGCTTACGGAACTATCCAGATCCGTTGGAACTGGTGTCGAACTATGGGGCGGACGCCCTGCGTATGGCACTGTTGTCGTCTGCAGTCGTTCGAGGTACCGATGCCCGCTTCTCCGGTAACGCCGTGCACGAGGCGGTGCGCCAGTGCCACCTGCCGCTCTGGAACGGAGTACACATGTTCACGTCCTATGCGGCGTATGACCGTTTCGAGCCAACTGGTAAGACTGTCCCTTTGTCGCGCTTGGACCGCTACATGCTGCATGAAACGGAGATGCTGCGCGTGGGTCTGGAGGCGCGCATGGAAGAGTATGACTTCCCCGCGTGCTATGAGCTTATCGTGGACTACATTACGCTTTTCTCCACATGGTACATCCGATTGACTCGGAGCATCATGTGGGAGTCGGGCCTCGACGACCGGAAATGCGCAGTTTACGAAGTGACCTTTGCCGCACTGAGCACCGTAACCAAGCTCATCGCGCCGTTCGTGCCGTACCTCGCCGAGGGCGTTCACTTGGCGTTGGGCGGGAAACGGTCCGTCCATCTCGAAGATTGGCCCGCGCCACGTGAGAACTGGATCGATGCTGAAGTCAGCGCCGAGATGAAGGCCATCCGTAAAGTCGTCTATCTGGCGCGAACGATTCGTGAGGATCGCGGGATCAAGCACCGTCATCCCTTGCAGAAGGTCTCCATCGGCGGCGTACCCCAATCCACAATCGAAGCCAACCTAGAACTGCTCACCGATGAGCTTCGAGTAAAGGAGGTCGAGTGGCTGGACTCCATCGATAAGCTTATCGAACCCGTGGTCAAGCTCAACTTCACGGTGCTGGGCCCTCGATTGCGCGGCGACATGAAGAAGGTTAGGGAAGCGGTGCGAGCCCGCGAATTTGTCCTCTCCGAAGACTGCACGCGCCTCACTGTGGCCGGTCACGAGTTGACCGATGACGAGTTTGAAATTTCCCTGGAGCCCTGTATAGCGGACACGGGAATTGCGGTGGAGGGGACGCTGGTAGTATTGCTCGATCTCGAGGTGAGCGACGAACTTAAGGCGGAGGGTATGGCCCGCGACCTGAACCGGCGCATTCAGAACCTACGAAAGAAAGCAGGCCTTGGATATACCGATCCTATCGTGCTATCAGTGACCACTCAGGGCGAATTGCAGCAAGCCGTATCGGCCCACCGTGAGTGGCTCGCCGAGCAGTGCTTGGCGAATCGAATTCAGGATGAACCGCTAACGGATCCGCTTGATGCGGTGCAATTCGAGCTGGAGGGGGAACCCGTGGCGCTTGCTCTTGCGCACGCGCCAAAGCCCGTAGCGGATTAATCACGCGGAGAGCATATGGGCATAGAGCGCAAAGCTGGAATAGATTCTGCCCGTCCCGTGGTGTGTAATTCGCACGGTTCGGTGAGCCACCCCAAAGATCCTCTCCTCAATTGTGCGCGGTGCTCAATGTCCTGCTCCGATCTACGCAGTTATCTTGAACGGCATCCACTAGAAGAAGCCTTTCAGCAAGCCGCCGCGACGGCAGCGCACCGTCTCGAGGATCATCTCATAGGGACGGCCCGTATAGCACGTGTCGTGGCCAACACCTTGTTCCAACGGGGTGTACTCTCCCGCAGAGAGGCATGTTTGGCCGTGGCTGGCGCGACCATCCATGATCTGGGCCATCTCATCGGGCCAAAGGACCACGGCTCCGACGGTCAAATGGCAGCAGCTATCGAGTCCCGCCACACGCACCGACTGGAACTGTGGCTGCGCCTGGTTGGCCAACCCGACCTGGCTGGCGTTATTCGTCACTCGGCTCCTATGTTTGTGGCCGATGCACGATCGGGGCGCCTTAGCCTCGCACAAGTGTTGGTGGCCTGGGCGGACGCCCGCACGAATCCGGACGGGACCCACGTGCCGCTGGATAAACGCGCGCAGGACGTAGTCTCACGGAAGGCGTCGGTACCGGGGTGGCGGCCTGACCTTCAGAAGGACCAAGAGGTATTACTCAACATGTTCGATGCCTGGATCGGCGACGCAAGAAGCCGGTTTGCCGATACGATCGAGCCTCCGGTGCGGAGGAAGCATTTTGTGTTTGTCGAGCGGTGCGATGGCAAGTACACGGGCCCGGTCGGCGATGTGCGTGATTCGAATTCAATCTACCATCTGTGTCGCACGACGGTGGCTGCCACGTGGAATGCCAGCGTGGTCTGTAGTACCGGCGATGCGCCTACGTCGGCCGTTACTATCGTACCGAGTCACGCGGATGCAGCCGAGTGCGCCCGTATCGCAGCCGATCATGCCCCGCGCGATGGTCTTGTTGTCTCATCTTGGCTCTCGCTCTTCATGTCGGGCGTACTGCCTCGCAGGCTCCGTCGGGTCTTGCTCCTACGCGGCTTGCGTTGCCATCGCGTTGCTGAAACCTACTTCGCCGGGCTGAGGAACGCACTTCAAGGTGGCGACTTGGACCGGGTTGTCGTAGTGGGACAGGCGCTTCATGCGCTCTTGGCCGCTCACGATGTTCCGAGTCAAATAATTCCAGGCGGGATAGATGTCCGCTACTTCGTCCCTTGTGGCCGCGCCAAGCGCCGCCAAGTACTCTTCGTGGGTGCGCCCATCCGGGGCAAAGGCATCGGCATGCTAATCCAGGCAGCCGAGGCACTACGACGGCTTCAGGTTGAAGTCGTCATCGCCGGCGATCCACGAATCTACGAGCGAGACGCTTCGGACTCGCGAGTTGCCAACGCGCCAAACGTTCGGTTCCTTGGTTTCGTTCCGAATGCTCAGTTGCCGAGAATCTACGAGGAGTCGTTGGCTACTGTCATTCCGACCGATCCCGCGGCGTTCTTCGAGGGGTTCTCAAAGGTCGCCGTGGAGTCACTATCCATGGGCACGCCACTCATAGTCTCTAACTGCGGCAACCTGCCCAATTGGGTTCGCCAAGGACTGACCGGGTGGTTATTGGAGCCCTACGAACCAGAGGCAATCGTTAACACGGTTCGAGAGAACCTGGATGCCCTTGTTGCGGCCGAGTTTGCTTCAGACTGTGTGGCAATGGCTGAGCCCTACTCTTGGGAACGGTCGGCTTGGGAACTCGACCGCCTCTACGACGAACTCTTGGTCGAGAAGGGTTCCATGGAGGCGATTAATGCGTTGTCACCCTACGAACGGATGCTGAATGTAGTTCAAGAACACAGTCCGAGTCTTTTGCAGATACCGAAACCTCCGATCGAAGATAGGAGAAGCAGACGCAGCCGGGGATTGGTGCTGGCCATCGAGCCACACCCAGACGACGTCGCGTATTCCTGCAGCCTTGAACTTCTCGAGCTTTGGTACGAGGGGTTTGACATCATGGTTGTGAGTGCGTTTTCCGGGGCAGACCTCACTACGTTTCGCTACGCGGCCCACCTCGTCCTGTCGCCACAGGAATACCAGATTGTGAGGGAAGAGGAGAACGAACGCGCCTTGTGCCGATACCTTCCGTTCTCGCTGCGCCAGTTGAGCCTGCCCAGCGCGCGGGGGCGCGGGTACGAGTCGGCCTTCTCTGCACCGAGAGATGACGACCTCGGCCATCAAGTTCTACGTGCGGCTCTGGCCGACTATGAACACATCGCCAAAAGGGTCTATGCGCCGGCAGGATTCGGTGGTCACGCCGACCATCTGCTTGCACGAGAGATTGCTTGTGATACTTTTTCCGAGGGCATCGTCCTGTACGAGGAGCCCCCTTATGTGAAGGACGACCCGGACCATGTTGACCAGCTCAGAGCGCAGGAGTGGCGACGGCGTCCCGTGCGAGAACCCGATTTGGACCGGAAGATTGCCGTGGTCAGCCACTATCTGAGTCAGCTTCCAGTCCGCAGCCTCTCTGAGCTTTCGACGTATGTGGGCAACTGGCTCCATGGCGATCCCCCGGCTCTGGAAGCCTTCTGGGAAAGGGGAGGTGCCTCGTGATTCCCGGTGCCGACGCCTTGCAGTCCCTTTGGCCCGATCCGCTCAACTACGCTGCCGTCCGTGCGAAAGCTCAAGTGGGGTCGCCTTGGCCCGAGCTTTTCCGGTGCGTCGAGACCCAGTGTGTGATGCAAACCCACAATCTCGTGCTCGAAAGTCTCGCCCGTCATCGTAAGGTGGTACTCTTCGCCGTCGACGCGATACCTTGGCGAGTACTTTCGCGTAACGCAAGACACTTTGGGACGCTCGTTCCGGCGACATCGATGGGCCCTACGTCCTCGGCCGCGGTTTGGAGCAGCGTGCTGAGAGGTGTACCTCCCTATGTACATGGGCTACACGGCGTCGTGATGTACGATGCCAAACGCGGGTGTACCGTCTCGGCGCTCTCAAACAGCACGTTCTCCCTTGACGGCTCCGTTGACACAACCGCGAATTTGGATTTGTTCCTAGATGGACGAGATGGTTTGTTCGCGGAGGCAAAGCGCCGCTTCGGAACGACCAGTCACTTTTTGGGGCTTGTTGCCTTTACGGACACCGCCACGCTGGGTCGACACTTGGCCGCCGGGACGAACTGGCACATTGGAGATGACTATCAGGCGCTACTGGAAACCCCATTACGCCTTCTGTCAACGTATCGCTCACGAATCCTCAGCACCCTGTCTGAGTTGTCGAAGAGTACGCTGCTTTACTGTTTCCTCGACCTCGACACCTACTTTCACACTCACCCCTATTCGGATCCCCTTGCCGATACATTTCTCGACGGTCTCTCAAAGTTCGCTAATGAACTCCAGTCTCGGTTCGATGCCTGCACGCTGTTCGTCTCTGACCATGGAATGATGGAACAGCCCGTCGACCCGGACGCAAAGTCCGTCGGACTCGACCCGTGGATTTGGGAGCGGTCGTATGCGCGACCTGGCGGGGCCGGCCGCGTCCACTTTTTCTATCCAAGGGACGTGCACTGCGGCGCCATGCGCGAGTACCTTATCGACGGCCTGGAGGGCTCAGGCATTGTGCTTTCTCGCGACCAATACCTTGCGGAGCTTGCGGCTCCTCATGCAACGGATGTACGCGGGCGTGACCGCATCGGTGAACTTGTAGCGATAGCGACACGTCCGGATTTTCCTTCCGTTATGCGTTTCGCACTGCAAGAGCACGGCTCCTACACGGAAGACGAGATGTTCGTTGGTATGGGAATTATAGGCGGGAATCGAGGCGTATCCGATGAAGACGTTGCTAATTGACCCGGCGCTGCAATCACCGGAAGTGGAGCCCCCACTAGGACTCCTATACATGGCCCATATGCTCGAGCGCGCAGGGTTTACCGCCGACGTGACGAGCTGCAATTTCGACGAGGATTTCGCCCGATTGGACGGGCTGTTGGCCCAGTCGTATGATGTCGTCGGCGTCAGTGCGCTCAGCTTCCGGCTCAGCGAGGCAATTGATGCCGTCCAGTACGTACGGGCACGCTGTCCTGATTCCATCATCGTCATGGGTGGCCCCCATGTGACGGCGGTAGGCACCGAAGGACTGGACGATACGACCGCTGACTTCCTCGTTCAAGGGGAAGGTGAGGAGACGCTACCTTCGTTGGTCGCCTCCCTTGCTAATGGGGAGGGCGGACAGGAGGTGCCCGGGACGCTACAACGCCAGAATGGGGCCTGGCGGGCCAACCCGAAACGTCCCCCAAACCCAGCCTTGGAGTTTTTTGGCTACCCTCGCCGCGATTTCCTTGACACGTTTTCGCAGCACCTCGCCGTGACGACGGGCGAGCTGCTGCCGGAGCCGTGCACCACGCTCATGGGATCGCGCGGATGTGCCGGGAAGTGCACCTTTTGTCAACCGCTCATCCGAGACTTGTTCGGCAATGCGATTCGGTGTCGCTTACCCGAAAGCATCGCTGAAGAAGTTCGTTACCTGCGAGACACCTACGGTGTCGCCTCCATTCAGTTTGCTGATGACATGGTGCTCGTGAACACGGCCTGGGGTCAAAGACTTTGCACCGAAATGGCGCGCACAGGGGTGCCTTGGGCCATCAATGCGCGGGTGGATTCTATCAATCCGGAAATCGCCCGGTGTCTTGCAGAAAGTGGAGTAGTCAAGATCCTCTTCGGGGCCGAAAGCGGCAGCGATCGCGTCCTGAAGCGGCTCGGCAAGCAGGTCGGGCGCGACACCAACATCAATGCGATGCGAGCTTGCGTCGACGAGGGAATCCACGTTCGTGCGAGCGTCATGATCGGCTCGCCTGGCGAGACCGAAGCTGACTTGGACCTCACGCTGGACATGCTGCGGCAAGTGCGACCACATTCGATTATCGTGAATTATACGAAGCCGACGCCCGGTTCTGGGCTCTATCGTCAGTTCGTGCGCCGGTCGGATTCAAACACTACAAATGGTGCCAAGGCGGCGCTCCCACGGCCAGTGGGCGCGGTAGGGAGGCGGGCGGACCAATTCGCAAGCATGGCGGCGCGATCCCAGGATGCGCCCTTCACGAGTATCTCAGTAGCCGTATTAGAGCAGTATCGAAAAGAAATGCTGGCGCAGGCGCGCGGCCCGGCCAATCAAGCATAGGGAGTTGCGTAATGGACCTCCTGATCATCCGTCACGCGCAATCCACGTTCAACACGGGGAACTTCGACCAAGTTGACGGGGGCTTAACAGGCCTTGGCCGACGTCAGGCTAAGCTCCTGGGAAATCGCTTACAGCCAGATCCGCCGGAATGCCTATTTGTGAGCCCTATGACACGCACGATCGAGACCGCAGTAGTAGCCCTTCAGCAAGTGGTAGGGCTCCGCGCGGTCTTGTGGCCCCTGCTTCACGAGCGCATCGGAGGCGACATGAGTCGTTACGTGGGGCGCCCTGTATCCGACCTCCTGCGGACGTACCCTGACTTTACGTGGATGGACGAGAGCCCTGCCGAGCGTTGGTGGCCCGTGGCCGATGAGAGGGCAGAGGATGTCGTTGCACGTGCCCGAGCCGTGCTCGACACTCTGTCTCGACTGAGCGCTGTTCGACGTGTGGCGCTAATCACTCATAACGTTTTCGCGCAACGGCTGCTGGAGGAGATTACCCCAGAGGCGTCAGGGTGCCTCGCGTCTCATCGCTTCACTCCGGGAGCCATAACACACGCAATAATGCGGGAGGGGCGGCGTGGGGCGGTTGTCCATATGGATGATGATTCGCATCTACTGAACTTGGATGCCCTGATGACGGAAATCTGATGATGACTGATCAAGAGATCTGCACAACGCTACGGGCGCACTACGACTCGCTGATTGCCCTGGCACGTAGCGAACAGGTTGCTGCGCTCCCTACTCCATTCTCGCTCTTCGAAGCCGACCGAATTCGTGCCAACTGCCTCCGCTTACGTTCTATTCCGCGCCCTGACGGGCTTGATCTTCAGGTTCATTTCGCAACGAAATCGCTGTACCTCGTGAGTGTCCTGGACTGGATAGCGCCTCTGGTGGATTGTTTTGATGTGCAGTCGCGCCGCGAGATCGATCTCCTACCCAAGGGCGCGCCTGTTTCCTTTCACAGCCCCGTCCTGGACGACTGTGTTATTGAAGATAATCGCGTTCAACAGATCTCACTAAACAGCGTCATGCAGGTGGAACGAGCGCTTCGCTGTCGGCGCTCAGGAATTCGCTGGGGCCTGCGCATCGCTCTGTCGAAGCACACGTCGAGCCAGTTCGTGGTTAGCGGAGACAAGTTCGGGGTGGCAGTGGATGACGCGGCGGAGGCCTTTGTTGCGCTACAGGACCGGAGCGCGGAACCCGTGTTTATCCACCATCACAGCCACGCGCGGTTGAAGGCTCGTGAAGAGGCGCAACGCACCACTCAAGCCTTTGCCGATGTGGTTCGGTCAATCGAGGCACGTTCGCAGGTCGCTGTCGAGGCGGTAAACCTCGGCGGAGGCTGGGATGGGGCCTTCGAGGCGCGTTGCGGCGGAGACAGTATAGAGGTGGTCCTGGAAGCGCAGCTCTCCACCGTTAGGGAGGAGTTGCCCAATGTCCAATCCGTGATCATTGAACCCGGGCGATCATTGGTCGAAGATTCCTGCATTGTAGTGACAACGGTGTGCGACGTGTTCGAGCGCGATACAACGACTGTTGTCGTCGTGGATGTGGCCACTGGATTCCTTGTCCCCGTCCCGCTGGCTCACTTCCGAATCCTCCACCTGGGGGACGAATCTTCGCTTGTCTCGGAGCCGCGCGAAGTCGTGATTGTCGACGGCACCTGCTCGTCTCGTGGCCGCATCGCCGCCCTCCGTACTGATCGCGTCTTTCAGGTGAGTGACCGGCTGGCTGTCGTCAACACCGGAGCCTATACCTACTCGCTAGCAGGAGGGTTCTACGCCGTACCACCGCCAGCCTATGCATGGCACGGCCAGCTCGCAACGTTGACCGATGTTAAAGAGAGGAGAATATCTCTCGATGCATCCTAGAGCGGACCAGTTTCAGCATTGGCTCACTGACTACGGGAGGTTCCGTGAGTTCCGGTGTGCACCCTACGACAACGGGGGATGTGCTGCTTATCATGTTATGGCCCCGCTGCTTCACCAACTCGGAGGATTCGTCAGTTTCGAATCCTATGGACCGGCCTTGCGCCAGGTGCTGAATAGTCGGCGCACGAACGGCTCCCAGTCATCCATCATGGTCGCAGGCATTGCGAGCGAAGAGAGCGCCCGGTCTTTGCTGAGCGTGCTTGAGTCGCTGACGGTGTCCAACGAAGTGGAATTCGTCGATCACTGCCAGACGCCGCTCTTCCGTATCCGTACGATGCTAGAGGACACCAATTACACGACAAGGATCCACACAACGGTTGGAGACTTCCTCGGGGACCACGCGCCGACCCGCCGATATGATATCGTTCTGGCAGACTCCCTATTGCGCCAATTCCAACCGCAGGAAAAAGTACAGGTAATTCAGCGTCTGGCTCAACACTTGGAACCGAAAACCGGCATGCTTCTCTTCCGTGAGTACGTGGGAAGAAACGAACTACTTCTGGCGGATTTGTGGCAGAAACTGGAATCCTACCCTTCAGTACTCCGCTGGAAATCCAGCGTCCGCAACGATGCGGTTGCCGCCTTCGATCGACTTTACCCGGAGCTTCAGCGCTACATGTGCGCTAAGGGCGGGAGCTACAACACACTTGAGGATCTCAAGCGCGACATCCGGCAAGGCGGCTTGGCAGAGGTAGAAACCCATGACCTGTCTCCGCAGTGCCAACTCGTAACCTGTCGACGCCGCATTCCGACGCATGAGGAGTAGAACCATGCTTTCCGATGTACGTTGTGTTCTGATCAACCCGTACCTGGAACCCACGGACTTGCGTGGGGAACTGCAGAGTATTGACGGAGACAAGACACACGAGAGCGCGCTGAACTACGGGCTCCTCGTGGTGGCCAGCACATTAGTGAACCATGGGGCGCAGGTCGAAATCGTAGACCTCGAACGCAATGAGGAGGATTGGAAAACTCAGCTGGATAGCGCTGTAGCCCGTACAGACCCCCAGTGGATCGGGATCGGAACATTGTCGGTGTATTCATTCCTGCCGACCCGTGAGATCTTGCGCCACTGCCGACAATGTTATCCCGGTGTCGTCACGGTCGTTGGGGGACAGAACGCACAAAACGTGCCGAGGCTGCTTGATCGTGTCGGGGAGCGGCATCTGCTGGACTACGCCCTGTGTGGCGATGGCGAGCGAGCGGTGCGCGAACTCGCCAACGCCATAATGAGCAACCGTGAACCGCACTTTCAAGGCATCAATGCGGTACCCAACGGCGAGATCAACATTCAGTTCGCCGATCGCGTACCCTTGGAAGGAGACAGCACATTTCTCCATTACGACCTGTATCCCGATTTCAGACACCTCTGGCCGGTGGTGGAGGAATCTCGTGGTTGTCCTTATAGGTGCGACTTCTGCGCCAATGTCCTCCAGGGAGGAGCTGGCATCAAATACAAGGATCCAGCACTTCTCGTGCGCGAGTTACGCCGCGTCTTTGACGTGTATGGCGACGAAGGTGAGATGCCGGTGGTACTAATGACAAGCATCTTCGGAGTTAACCCCCAGCTAACAAAAGAGTTCTTCACCATGCTAGCCGCAGAGAGCATTCGGCCACAATTCGTTGCCTCAACGCGAGTGGACTTGAACTTTGATGCGTACATTGACTTGGTTCCGAGGTACTTTGATCAAATGCATTTCGGGCTGGAAACAGGCGCTACCCAGATGGTGGGACTCATGCAGAAGGCTAAACGGCCCGAGCACTACTTGCGCCGTGCGGAACAAACTCTCGCCGCGTGGCACAGGCGGGGCGTTCATACAGCGGTTAATTTCATTGCTGGTTACCTTGGCGAGACTTCAGAGACTCTTGAGGAGAGCATTGCTTTCTTAGAGTGCAACCGACAGAACATCGACTCCGCCTGGGGTGGTGCCCTAATTGCATATCCGGACTCCCCCTTCGCTCGAAGGTTTCAGGAGGTCAAGGATGAGTTTGGCGCGCGTCTCGAAGTAGTTTCAGATTACTGCGACCTGCTCCAGACATATCCGGTGAGCCCATCTGGATCTCTTTCCTATTCGGATGTTCTAGGCTACGTCGACAAGGTCCACGACATTTTCTACGATAGTGCGCGTTATTATCACCACTACAAATGGTACGTAGGCCCGAGGCGTGATCAGGATATACCCGCATTTGTTACGCGAGACGAATTTGAGTACCGTTTCCACATTACGCGACCCGAGCATGCCTGACGGGCGGGAAAGCGCTAACCGCGTGTCACAAATTCATGAGAAACAGCACCTGTCGGTCATCGAAACTGTGCTGGTCGATCAGACGCTACTTGGAGCTTCCGGCGAACCATTGCATTACTTTTGCAGATGTTGTCAATAGATGCTTGATTCGGTTCATTGATATGGACGACATAGTTTGTCTATGATTTCGACTTTGCTCCGCATCAAGGTGGGATTCAGCGGACCTGTAGCTCAGTCGGTTAGAGCGCACGCCTGATAAGCGTGAGGTCGGTAGTTCGATTCTACCCAGGTCCACCAATTCATCTTCTGTCTCGCGATCCGGGATGGGAACGTGTCACACATACGTAGGGAATCCCATGCAGCAATGTACCAGGCGTGGCCCTATGAGTGGACTCAAGTGAGTTGATGTTACTTGCGCCAACTGCTAGGAGAAGAAAAGTCGGGGTAATGGCGGTTGTTTCAGGAGTGCAAGAAGTCCTGGGGGCGCTTGACGATTCATCCGCCCAGGAAGCTCGGTCGCAGCACACCAAGTCGACGGAGCAAGTGGCTTCTTCTCAGACGCTTGATTAACGCGTGGTGATTCCAGTTACGCTTCGATTGGGCTCGCGATCCACAAGTTTATTTTATGATTGCAACGATAGGACCTAGATGCTGGCAGAGCTTAACCGCATCCAAAGAATTCCGATACTCGCAATCCGGAAATGGCATGTGTTTTCGTTACACTTGAAAGTTAGGTGCGACGCTCGCGCTCAGTATATGGGCGGAAAAGCAAGGTAAGAGGATGCCGCCTTGAGAAGAAACCGCAACTAACCATTACGAATGACAAGCTCATATAGCATGCGGGAGTAGCATCCATGGCGAAAGCACGACAGCGGCTCCGTCACCTATCCAAGGTTGTCACCGTGCCTTTGGATGTGTCTCGTATCGGAGGAGCGACTCAACGCTTCGCCGAGATCCCCGAGAATGAGACGTTTCGCGTACGGGACATCTTCGAAAGGGATTCATATTCTATCCCCTATTTGGAACCCGGTCTGTCAACTCCGGTCGTCGTGGATATCGGTGCCAATGTGGGCCTATTCGCCTTGTATTTCGCTATTCGTTACCCCGGTAGCAGCATCCATTGCTTTGAGCCTGCACCCACGTCGTTAACCCTCCTAAGCCATAATGTCGGTGATTTGACCGCGGTGTCTGTGCATCCTTTTGCACTATCGGATCGCGGTGGGGAGGCTGTGCTCCACTTACACAGGGCAAATTCTGGAGAACACTCTCTTTGCAGAAGTGGACCTGCGTACAGAGGAACCGTTCGAGTTCCAGTTCGGGCGGCCGGGCCGGCTCTCGATACGCTGCGGCTGGCGTCACCGATCGTATTGAAGATCGACACGGAGGGCAGTGAAGTACCGATTTTGAAGTCTCTTGGAAGTCGTCTCGAGAGTTTTGACTTCATTCTGGTTGAATACCATTCTGAACTTGACCGCAGACAAATCGATACTCTGCTGAGGCAACATGTGCTTTTTGGGGGCTGGGCCGCATGGCCTGGTCTCGGGACCCTTAAGTATCTGCACCCGAAGTGGATGTCCCGAGCTCTGAGATTTCATGCCGCTCGGTGATGCCGTTAGCCTCGCCAAGGGCTGACTGAGATGCCAGATATGTAGCGCCCACGCCTAGGAGCTCCGCCCCTGCCAGCCATGAGGTCACCCATCCACGGGGTTTGGTATTGGCCAGGGTACGAGGTGGGGCGCAAGCGAACGGTACAGTCACACTATGGCACTTTCGCAAATTACGTGGCCAAGTAATGCTTGGCCTCAGCGCCGGGCGGTATTGGTCTACTGTGAGCGCAAAGGCACCCGCCTCGAAGGGCAGGTGCTAAGTGATTCCTCAAAGTGCATCAATTGCGGCAACCGGGATTCGAACTGAAGATGTGTCACGAGCTGGTTAAAGAGGAACTGGGCCAGCACCAATATCCCCGGCCCTAGGCACTTTCGTTACGTGGCTCGCCTTACTCTCTATCAGAGGGCGACATCCCTTCACCGGCCACCTTTCGCTTAGTGCCGCCATCTTTTGCCGCTCTGTTGTATCCCCGCTGCGTACCGTTTTCCTGCACCAACCGGACGGGAAGCGGTTAGCTCCTTGCGCTGAGAGATAGTCAAAGCCGCCGCCCGACTTTCACATACCCGATGCGCCAGTCTAGCCGAGACATGCCGCAGTGGGCAGTTGCGGCGGTCGTGCGTAAGCTTCATCGCCTACCAGTACGCAACCATAGCCGTATCGACATGCGAATGTAGCAAGGTGTGAAGGTCGATGGCTTTCCCACGGGGCACTTTGACGACTCCGAAATCATGCAGATCGGTCGTGTCGACACCGAATTTCTCGAGTAAGGCGGACAACTCCGCAAGAAACGCACTCCTCAATTTAGGGTCGTTCTTCATTCGGAAGTTGAGGTCTTCGAGCGACGATTTCTCCAGCTTCATCTTAGGCATGTCTATCTCTCCTTGCGTTGTGTCGGTCAGTGGGTGTCCTATACCCTAGGTCGCGGGCTATCCTCTAGCTGCCCCCGGTCCGTCCCTTGACTGCCCTTCTTTAATCATCCAACGCCACGTCGAAAAATCCGCGCGCGCCACATACTTTTCATGAAGATATCTTGCCCACCGGGAAGGGTTCTCTAAAGCTCCTTAGTTCCTTGCTCCCCGGTTTCGGATGCGACCCAACAATCAACATAGCTTCGTGCGCCATAGTATGTCAACTGCCTCTTGGATTGGGCACGCCAAGATTGTGTCGTATCCGACGTGTTCGTTGGCCGCTGGAAGAATTGTTCCGAACTTCCACCGGTGCTTGCCGACTGCTACAGCGGGCACTAAGTCATTTTCCTCTCGCGTTTGGGCCTTGGTCCGGCAAAACGTGCGTTCGCCTGTTCCCGAGATGCGCTTGGCGAGCGCACCGCGGGGTGCTATACACGCAGGGATAGCATCCCAGCCCTTTAGCTCAGTGCCCTGGCTTCGGTGCACCGCCAAAGTAACGCAATGACCGCCTCCGCCAGGGGTGCGTCCGTTGCGCATAGCAGAGTATCCATGCTTCCGTGAGGTTGGAATCTTGCGAGTCTATGCGGTTCTGGGAACAACTGCTTTCCTGTCCGAACTCCAGTAGGGCTCAGCCTTATCAACCACGCCCTCGTTGAGTGAGCAGAGCGATGTTCAGACCATAGACAAACGCGATAGTAAAAAAGAGGGGGCCAGGAGGCAAAGTAATCTTCGGACGAAAGCTTGTGGAGGGCGCTCCGTCAGCGCCGATTGGCCACTCTAGCGACAGTGTTTCTAACGGATGTGATGAATGAATAGCCAACCTTGCGTTGCTTTGCTGGATGGGCATTTCACCAACAATACTTACGCAGAGCCCCCTTTCCACGACAACCGCCATAGAGCAACCGGTCGGCGCATCTTGAATCGAATCGCAAAATGGACAAATGGTAAGTTTCCGGGGGGGAACTCCTACAATATTGATTTCGGCAATAAGAGATTTTACGCCGTTCCCACACACTAGACACCGGACGGGACGAGCGTGCTGTCTGCAGCTCAAGCGCCTCCAATCCGATATCCAATGAGTCCAGTGTCTGTACGACAAGTACTCACAAAGGTCTTGCCTCATCCCTGTGGCTTTGCGAGCGACAACCGCATGAGAAGCTTGAGAGAACCCACTTTCATACGAATAAATTCTATCTAGCGTTCTATCGCCAAGTCGCCTCAGCATCCCTGCCACCTCGGGCACAACTTCGGTCTCTAGTTCGGCAAGCGCATTAACAAGACATTTTTTAATAAAGTCCAGGTTTGGAGTTGCACTCTTGTCGCGTACACGGTCGCCGCGTCTAAGGCTTTGCTTCCGCGCAACAGGCGGGCTGCAAGCCCCGATGGTATTCCTCGTTGACTTTACGAGGACTTGCGGGTCACCCAGCAAACAAAATCTATGAGAAAGATCCAATGATTGACGCATTTGGTGGAACAGTGCCAAGGATCGACCGACCGGTATCCCCTCCGCGATCGCCTCAAGCAACGGTTGCGAGTTTAGTGGAGGCGTGACGGCCATATGCCATGGTGCCAAGGCCGCCCCGATGGTCGCTGAATGTGCCAGCTTTGCGCCTATTCCCCACTCGGCATCTATAACACTGCTCATTGCTAAAATCCCGTAACACGTATCCCACACCAACAGGCGCGCCGAAATACGGTGGGGTGGCATTAAGAAACCCGAAGCCCAAGCCTCGTCCAGCGTTATGTCATTGAGTCGATGGCACTGACCTGTGACTACGCATCGAGGCGCCCGGCCGAGGTCTCCACGAACCTGATGGTCGAGAGGGCAGATCTTCAATTCCTTGCCAAGATAGGCATCTATGCCATCGCTGTGAGTCTTGAGGTTTACCAATCCAGCCCCTTCTCTCAGGGCGTTTCGTATAGTGACGGCTGAACTGTTGGCACTTAGCACCTTTCGCTCGCTTGTTAGAACTTCTTCAAACGGGATTAGAGGGAATATATCTACGCGACGCGTCGGGGCTGAGTCGGAAAGGTAAGCCGCAGCCGCTCGGCACAGCACTTGACGGCGCAGACTAACGGGATTTTGGGAGTAAATGATTCCAGGCGCTTCTTCTGTCGACATCCCATTGTACAGAAGGTTGAGCAGTCCGGCTGTAATTCTTTCGCTCGTCGTCACGACTACAGCCAAGCTGGGCACCCCGAGCAAATCCTCATCACGTTCCACCAAGCAAAATGACCGCTGAGTTAGGTACGCGTAAAGGTGGGCCTCTTGCGTCACATCCTTACCTAATGCCGCAACCCAGCTGCTCTTTGTAATCGGCGAGGATTGGCTGCTTCCCGTCGGATCAAGAACGGCATCGAAAAGGTTGGCGGTTAGGAGCAAAGCATCTCGCTCAGCTCTCGCGGCTATTGGCCATACTGGAGGATCGCCTTCTGTCATCCAAAGATTTTCTTCTTCATCTTCTGTGAATCGTATGGGGATGGTCTTCACGATAGTCCTATCGAGTCTCTTTTTCTAGCATTCATAGTTTGGTGTTGCATATTAGGATAACTTGGGCGGGAAGCGGGTGCCATACAAATGCAGCGATTCCCTTTACATAACTTCCGAACGGCTTAATGCTCTGGCGTCTGCCGAGTCTCTTGTTGCATCGGCAACCTGCCCCCGATTCGTGTACCAGTCGGAGTGAGAGTATTTACCTAGGTTGGTCCTCGCGATACCGCTTTCCGTTCACCTGAGAGTCCTCCTCGGCTCAATGGTCTACGAATTCTCTCACTACCACCGGTACACATTCAACGGAACAAATCATCGGGGCACCCCATTGTCGTAAGTCAATACGAGATCGCTACGATCATGTTTCAACCTAACAAAACGGTCCCGCCAAACCAGCCGTATAGGTGTACACCAAGCGTAAACTCCGGCTTCAACTGAACGCACTCGTAGGACAGGATTGACAGTAGTTGCTGTTGGGTTATGACCCCAACGGTCGAGCAATCGCAAGGCCTTGCGGGAAAACACCTTACGCGTCGTCGGCAATGCGATTGCTACGAGAATTGCTACTTGCAATGGGAAGGCAACGGCTTACTCGGCGTAACTCTTGGCTCATATTGGTCTTAGCGCTTGAGGTTTACATCCGCCGAAAGGGTTACCTTGAAAACGGATCTGCGGTGCCACCGGCCCTTGTTCATTTCTTTTCATCAGCTCCAGGAAGTCATCTGATCGCGCCAAGTCGTTCTAGCAGCTTCGAGATCGCCTTTGAACCCGCAGCTGCCAGCCGAACATTACAATACCAGTTGCTGCAGAACTTACCTTCATCACCCTTTCTTCTCAGGTAGATTGAAAGCTTTGATGAACTGCTAATAGGGGCATTTTCTCTGGTCCATCCAAATCCAGCTTTGGGGCGGTAGACAAGATCGCCTATTTCATGCTTGAGTCCTTTTTGCCTCTGGCACAATTCCTCAAACTCATAAGAGAGGCACTTCTCCAACGTCTTAACTCTTCTGGCAATCTTCTCCGCCTCAGACAAAAGTTCTTTGGCACTACCTCGACCACGATAACCTTGAATAGTTCTGGACACCGTTTCAGGATCGGCTCGGGCATATAGAATCGGTGCATCAAACAGGTCTCGCAAGTAGAGCTCCTTGGCGAGAAAACGTTTTGCCTGATCCCATTGCAGGTGTGAAAAGGCTAAAACCAGCGCGGACCACAGAAGACCATCCCCAAAGACTTTTTCCAGCGTAGAAAGGCGTCGCTCCTTAGAGTAACGATGTGTTACCAGAGCAAGAGCGCCTGCGTGTAGGCAACCATTATCGTCTTCCAATTGTGTGTTGAATAACAAATTAAGCACGCGGACGAACCACGACTCTGCCATGGATTCGTCAATCCAGCCTCCGTCCAGAGCACGCGCAGCCACCGCGAGCGGAAAAGCCGTTGCCTGTGAGAGTTGGGTTGCCGTGCATTCCGTCAAGAACTCCGCTTCTGTTTCCTGTTCAAGGAAATGCTCCATAGTCTTGACCAGACGACTTTTCAGCGATTCCGGCGGTTCTTCCCTTTGTGTTTTCTTCGGAAGCTCAGCCTCATCATCAACATCTAAAACGCTGCCCGTTTCGTCTACATCGAAGTTCTCGTCGCTGGAGCGCCGCGTGCTTTCAAACAATATTCGCATGATACCGTGAAGCGAAAATCCGGCACCAGGTCCTTGGTGCTGCATGCCGGAATGCCGTTCCGGGATCAGTTCGATGCTTCGCACCAGCTGATGGGGATCTACGGCTGGCCGGTCCTTATCTTCCTCCTCAGCCTTCTCCGAAACGAAAACGGGGTCCGGGAATTCGCGATTGGAGAAGATAGCCCGCGCCACATCAGCGATGCCTTCAATGATCTGTCTCTGTTCGCTTGTCTTGGTTGGCGTTGCAAGGCGCTCAATGGAGAGAATTCGATGACGGACAGATGATTGAGCAAGTTCGTCTTCTTCATCCAGCCAACGTATGACCTGATGCTCATACCCATCCTTGAGTTCAAAAACAATACGGGCGAAATATGTTCCGGTCATCATCGGAAGATCGGGATATTTGCCAACGAAGAGCGTCCCCTCATCGTCGCCCGCTTTCAGGGGGGATTGTAACTCGCCAAAGTGAGCGACAACGGCGCGAATTGTAGCCTTGTGAGCAGCAAGGCCAAGCTTCAACTCTCTGGTTGAGCGGCTGACACTTAATTCCAGCACGTGTATGCCGTGTACCTGGAGGCCGTCATTAGAAACTTCTTCTTTTGCAGGATTGAGTACGCTTTCAGGCGGGACCTCTTTGCCTTTGTCGAGAATCTTTAGAATCTTGCGAAAGTCATCTCGATCACAGCGGTCATACACAACCACGAGTTCGGTATTGCCGCTGGAAAACATCGGGGCAAGCCAGGCAGCAGCCGAACAGTTCGCCGAGCCGACCACGGCAGCATCTCTCTTTTTGCCTTCGAAGTAATAGAACTTCGCATGGGACATTGGACTAGCCGGCAGCGGGACAATACGAACTTCCAGGGGCAACTTCTTGAGCCGCTTTGGCTCAAAGTCACTGCAATCAGGACAAAGCCCGATTACAGCCTTCTTCACGCCGAATGTGCGGGCTGCCCAATCGAGGAACGCACCCGCGTGATCCGTAGAACCAGTAAGTACCCTGACAGTGTGAAAATCTCTCCCTTCCCACCGCCGGGCAAGCTGGCTGGCGAGAGTGGCTCCTTTTTGCGACATTAGGAGAGCATAATTGCTGTCGATCCGTCGAACCTTGTTGGATACCCAGGGAAGATCAAGCAGTTTCTGGCCAAATTGCTCAGCGCTGCCGTGGAGTATCGGTGTAATACCTGCAATGAGTGTAGAAAAGAGCATCACTCCCTGTTCATCAGACGGTTCAATTTGCCACGCCGTAGCGAGTTCACTGTTCTCCCCCCAACCACCACATGTCAGATTGCCTGAACCTACCCATACAACGGCGCCGGCAGGTCCGGCGCGCAATATGAGTTTGGCGTGCTGCATCGTGTCCCCGGATGGCGTGGTGAGACGGTAGCGTCTTCCAAGATGGTGCACCTGGCCTATCGCACGCGGAAGCGCTTCATCCAAAGCGCGGCGGTCCGCAATCACCAAACACTCATTCATTCCGCCCGCCCACAAATCGCGCAGGACAACGCGCTCAAAGAATAGCGGATCGAAGGAATACGTTAGGAGCAGGGCCATTTCATAGGATCCCTCACGACAGAACGCTCTGGGATTCATGCCGTACCCTCCTGCTCGATTAGATGATTCCGAATCTCTTCGAGGTGCCTCTTGCCCTCCTTTGTACACCCAGTGTCTTGAAGAAGCCCGAGTTGGCGCAACCAGCCGATAGCCTGGATGAGGCGGGAGGCCGTTCGGCCTGGTCGGAACTCCTTACCGTTCCGTAGCGTCCACATACCGTTGTCAACTGTCAGCAACGCTACGTCGCGGTTTGGGTCCGCCGCTAGACGAGCCCATGCGATCCTTACATGCTGGTCCATTGTTCGCATCGCCAGTTCTGACATAGCTTCTCGGATAGTAATCTCACGCCTTAGCATGTCCGCGATGCCGGGCAACACTACTTGCTCGATCCCGATTCTCGCCCAACCCTGTGGGGAAAGATAATCAGACAGGATCTCTTGGTTTTCTTCACCTTTAGCGACGCGCGCCTGGGAAAGAAGCCAGGACACTGGTAGCATAGCAAGAGCCTTTATGCCGCCCTCATAAGCTACATCAATCACATCCTGTTCACTCAAACCATCCCATCGGGGCATTTGCCCTTTGTGTTTCATCGAGGTCCGCTCGTCGAGAAGCCTTGCTAATTCATGAAGGGGAGCGTCTAGAGGTTTCCGCCCAACGGGCAACAAACCCAAGTCTTTCAGCGCTACTCTGAGCTCGGCATCATCGCGCAACATCGCGCATATCAAGGCATGCCCGGCCACAGGCCTCTCGTCGCCTCCCTCGTCTTGAAGTGCATATAGCATCGCTGCAAGTGCAGCTTCATGGACGATAGCGAGCATATCTCGGACGAAGTAGCAGGCCCATCCGTTCAGCCACTTCGTGTATTTTGGTAAGAGCGGGCAATCAGGATCGACGGCGTGATTCAATATATCGAATTCGTGGAGACCGTCAGAATTGTTTGCGATCTCCAGGAGTATCCCGTACGAAGCGACACGGTTGAATTCGGATTCGGATCTCGGCTTCGTCGGCAGAATCGCCGAGAGCAGCACCTGCCGTTCCTTCTCGCTTGGCGCGCCTATAGGAAACGCCGCTCCCAGCTTAGCAAGATCGTCTCTAGTGAACTTTTTCAGCGTTGGCGTCCGCAGCAGTTCTTCGCCAAACCGCGTCTTGCCAAGAATCTCATCCGCGGCCATGGCAAGAGGTAGGCCGCGTTCCTCTGTTAGGCCGGCGATTCCTTCATCGCGCTCAAAGGCAATTCCGAGCTGCAATGATGGCCCAAGATATATGTTCGCAGCGGGTTGTTTGACCAAGCGTTGCAGCTCAATCTGTTTGCTGGCCTCCGCAACCATTTTTGAGGCGGCATCGCTACCGATCAGACCCGAAGCATTCGGGTTATCTACGAGATTCCCGACGACAATCGCCGATTCAACCCGCGTGGCGAACTCAATAAAGTCACGGCTGGAATCAGGCAATCCGAGTTGACCGTACACGTGGGTGATCCACGTCCGCAATGAGATGTACCGGACCATGGGGCTGATCGTCGTCACGCCGTTGAGCAGGACGTTGCCAGTTGCGTTGACAGGCGCTCGGAGTCCAAGCAAGTCCAATCCGGTTATGTCCTGGGCTTCCTTTTCGACCCACGAAGGAACGGGAGGACTGGGGGCATGCTTACTCTCCGTTTGTACGCTCATGTCTTTCCAGTCCTATGAACACCATATCCAGCAGTCCCTTGTTCATTCCTCTTGGCATCCTGGCCGGGGGGGATAGAGGAGTAAGTCCAGTCCGATCGTGCCTACGCGCTCTAGGAGGATGGCTTCACCATTCGTCAAGATCACTTCTCCCGATTCGTCACACTCTCACTTGATTCCCAAGATCCAGCCTTCAATCTGTGCCGTCGCGCGATCTTCTTGCGTCAGCGATGGTTTAAGGAATTCTGCAAGGCTGCCGTTCATGTCGGCACCGCGCAACCAAGCCGCAACCGACCAGGCGTCGTGCTGGTCGGGAGTACGATTCTCCCGCGGAAAACCGCGACTCCACAACGCGGGGTAGACCTCTAAGATCGCGGACACGCCGACCGGGATTTCCCAACCTTCGAAGGGCCAAAAATGGACACGGTTACCTAGCGTATTGCGCAAGTAGCGAAGCCAGGGAAGGCCGGCGTGGGTGGACTTTGCAACCGAGCCCTGGACATCGAAATGGAACACTGACTTGGCGGCGCCCGCCCGCACCTCGGTCAGCCGTTTCCAGCGCGGTTCCCCGGAACGGGCCGCGCCGATGCCGTGGTTACCGTGCCGCACAAAATCGACGTAGGTGTGATCATCGTCGGTTGGCCAGTGGCGCTGGAAATCATCGAGGAAATTTGCCCAGTCAAGCGCTAAGAGGTGCGTCTCGAAGTAGCGCCGCGGAAAAGAAAAGCCGTGGTCGATTCCTACCAGCGACGGCTGGTTTGCCGAAAGCTGTCCGACAAGCCATTCGGCGACACCGCGTCTTGTCCAGTACTTACGCGGACTCGCTGGTGGTTCCACTTCGATTGGTGGAGAAGCTCGATGCGCCATGAAGACGCGCAGCCCCTTTAGGCTCGACGTTTGCGCCTTCGCGCCCGAATAGTCGATGCCGATGTAGCGCTCGAAAACGGGGCTGTTTGCGTTACTCATGTGAAACCATATCTATCACGCATTCGCGGTGCCCAGTACCGTCTGCCTCAGCAATAGATTCATACTGCTAGACCGTGGGAGGCTTGAGATGTCCTAGTCACGACTTGATTTGACACCTGACATGCGAATTGGGTCAGGTATCCCTTTGGCGGCAACCAAAGGAGAGATAACCATGACCCAATCCAACAAGCTCATACGAGCCAAACTGAGTCT
>JADLGB010000013.1 GCA_020849535.1 Candidatus Hydrogenedentota bacterium | reverse complement strand
CCGCCGAGAATGGGCCCTACGGATAGCTCGTCGGAGGCGGCGGCAGCGGCGGAACCCGCAGCATAACGAACTGAAAACGTAACCAACGCCAAAGGGATACTGTCAACTCAAGTACTGGTCAGGACAATTCAATCACGCGCACCGTGCGATACATTTCCCCGAGGATCGCGCTTTTCATATCTGGATAAGCCGCTCGACCATAGTATCGCTCTGCGCTATCATTGCCATTCCAATTCTTCTGGCTTGGCTGCAATACTTACTTTTCGGGCTAGCGCCGGTTCCGTTAGACTATTCTATCGATCCCAGCCTGCCTCCTAGTCCGCACGGATTCCCGGCGTGGCTCCGTCTCACGCACCTCTTCAATTTCTTTTTTCTCATGATGCTTGCCCGTAGCGGACTGTCCATCCTGGCGGATCATCCGCGACTTTATTGGAATCACCATTGCACGCCCGGCAGTGAGTGGATACGTTTTACGCCGATCGCAGTTCCCAAAGATCGTCTCTGGACCGCCAAGGATGATGCGCGCTTTGTTTCCCCGTTGCTGGCGTTGCCAGGGTACCGTCACACCATCGGAATGGCAAGGTCATGGCACTTTCTCAGTCTCTACGGATTCCTGATCAATGGGTTCATTTTTGTGGCGATGTTGTTTTTGACGGACCAATGGCTGCGGCTTGTACCAACATCATGGGAATTCTTTCCGAACGCATGGAATACGTTCGTTCATTACGTCACCTTTCATATGCCGGTTGAGCCGAACGGTTTCTATTATTACAACCCGCTTCAACAGCTTGCCTACTTTAGCGTCATCTTTGTCATGGTTCCGCTATCGATGCTGACCGGCATGGCGATGTCGCCCGCGCTTGATAACCGTTTCACGTGGTTTCCGAAACTGTTTGGCGGACGCCAGGCAGCCCGCTCTCTACATTTTCTCCTGCTGGTAGGATACATCAATTTTCTCGTCGTACACGTCAGCCTCGTTGTTGTCACGGGTTTCGCTCGGAATATGAACCACATCGTCCTTGGGACAGACAATCAGAGTCTAACCGGCATGTTCATCGGTGTGATTGCAATTGGAGGCGTGGTGGCGTCCTGGGCACTTGCCCATTTCATTGCGTGGACCTTTCCTCGAAAAGTGCAGCACCTGCACCGGTTTCTCGCCGTACCCTTTCTGGGTGTACTCAATCAGTTTCATCCAAAAGAGCGGTACACCAAGGCCGACATCTCTCCCTTTTTTTGGCCGAACGGAAAGCTACCCGAGAGTGACGAGTGGAAACGACAAGCGGAAGATGGATTCAAAGGATTCCGATTGAAAGTGGGTGGTCTTGTGGAAGAACCCGTAAGCCTGTCCCTTGAAGACCTCCGAAATCTCGAGCGCCAGGAGCAAATCAGTCTGCACCACTGCATCCAGGGCTGGTCAGGCATTGCCCATTGGGCGGGTGTGCCGATGTCGAAGATTGTCGAACTCGTGAAACCTAGGCCGGAAGCCAAGGTCGTGTCCTTTAATTCGTTTGGCGAAGGACTCTACGGAGGTCGGTATTACGATACGCAGACCTTGAGCAACGTCTTGAAGTCGGAATGTCTTCTGGCATACGAGATGAACTACGAGCCATTGACCGAAATTTACGGCGCTCCTTTGAGGCTGCGCGTGGAGAATCAGCTCGGTTTCAAGATGGTAAAATGGATCGAGTCAATTGAGTTTGTTGAAAGTGAAAAGTCGCTTGGCAAAGGGCAAGGAGGAAAGAATGAGGATGATGAGTACTTCGATCTACTTCCCAATATCTAGAAGTCGTAACAATGCACTGATTGCCTGCAACCATTCCCTTGTTTCCCGAAAAAAGGGCCGATGTACAAATCGCCCTTCGGGTGCGTCCCGTCAGCAACGACAAAGAGGACGAATCCTGACCAGGGCCTCAGCATGGCTGGATTAGTCATGCTTGTCTGTATCACCCTCGAGCGACGGTGATAGACTGTAAGAGGAGGAATCCGAAGAATTTACACATTCAAGGTGTTGTGTTCGCGGCGCTACCAGTCGAAATGCGTGAAGCCATCCTTGTTCTCGATGGGATTCGTCGCGAATTCTCAATTTTCGAGCATTGAGCGCCTCGGCGCGCCCCAAGTCGCCGGCAAGTCGGCCAGGATTTGATTTGTCAACCACGAGCAACCGGCCCACGTCGTTTTCCAGCATCCGGATAACGGCGTCCTGCAGCGACCCGTCCGGGTAGGCGACAATGAGATTACCCATTCCGACTTCACCTGCCGTATTTGAACCCGATGACGCGTTCTCGACGTGCCTGAGTAGATCGCTGCGGGTGACGATTCAGAGAGCTTACAAGGCCTGACTGAATCAGACCTTGACAAAAAGCGGCATTACTCATCAACGAAGAGTAGCCTCACTCCACTTCCCGCTGAACCAACACAGCTCTACGTGGCGTCTCGTGACTTCCATACCCTTTTAGGGGGAGTACATTCAGCGGCGCCGGTGGCGCGGTCAATCGTAGTGTCATTCGTCCGCGCAGTCATCTCCGCTCGCGTGGATTCCAGCGGGCAGGACCTGATCGGTCATTAGCGTGGTTGCGCTGTCTGTTTTCGAATCCGATCGCAAGAAATCGAAAGGATTACGGATCGGGTTCAGAAGCTTATTGACATCCTTGACCATTTCCGTGATAACGAAAGCGTTCGCATCGACGGTCTTGACGACCGCAAGCAGGCGGTTTACGTCCCGCCGCCGGCAGACCATAAAGAGCTGATGGACGGGCCCATGCATTCCCATACCCGCGAAGACGGTCACCGGCTGACCGGCCGTTCGTAGCTTGTCGGCCAAGGTGTTTTCTTCCTTCATGGAGATCACTTTCAGTGCGACGTTTCCGAGTGCTAGCTTTGCCTCGATCAAGATCCCGGCTACATTCCCGCTGGCGAAACCAAACGCGTAGAACAGAATCAATGCCGGTGACTCTTTGATTTGACTCACGACAGCACTGACTACGAGAATCCAGATGATGACCTCCACGAAGCCCAAAGAGAATGAAATTAATGTACGGCCTTGAATGGTCATCATGGTTCGAAGCGTCCCCAGGGCGACGTCGAGAATTCGCGCAAAGAACACTAAAACGCCCGTTAGCAAAATGCTGGTTTCCATCACGACCTTCCATGCCTTGAATAGACGGGGGCGCCATAGAATCTACATTGCCCCGAAAGGAGATATTCTATATACATATAACTAGTGTTATGCCATCCTGTATCGAATATGCAGCCACTTGAAACCATTTACCTCTCCCGCGAAGGCGCGCTGTGTGGGTCGCGGACGGGGACGTCCTGTAGTGTCTCATGGAGACTGGTTGTTTTCCGTTCGAACGTTCTATAGACGTTGGCCGTGTTATCTCGGATTTCCGTTCACAGAGTCCAATGTCTTGCCGCATCCGGCTGATAGATGATTTCCACAACTTCCAACGACCTGCGCGCCTTCGTGGTGTTCCATTCGATCACGTCGCCAATGCGAGAACCGAATAGCGCAATACCAAGAAGGGAAAGCACGGACGCTCGTCCCTCCAGAGGCTTGCTGTCCGAGGGAAAAACAAGGTTGTAGACCCCCTCTTTTTGTGACTCGAGGTCGCGAACGCGCGCGATCGAGTTCATTGTGATCACATCTGCAGGGATTTCCGATGGGGCCAGTGTCGTCGAAGTGGTCAGTTTCTCCTGAAGTTTGTCCCCCCTCGCCCACTGACGTGTGCCGCTTTGCGCCCTAATCGTATCGATCACCACTTGCAGCCGCGCCCGATCGAATTCACTTATAACGGCCTCTTTTTCGCTCATACGAGAACTCCTCTCGGTTGGACGACCCGATTGGCTACGAGAGACGCCCATAACTACCGAATAGTCCGGCACAATAGGTGGCCGAAATCAGATAGTTAGCAAGGGATTCCAGACTCTCGGCTCATCCTTCGCTCCTTCCACACTGGATTCTGGGAAATCGAAAAGAGCTCGGAAAGGCGGATCGATGCACGCAGTCTAGCCTGCATAACGGTAATGGTTGCCGTTGCCATACGGCTATGTCCTCTGCGCAAGACTGTTGTGCGAAGTCCACTGTGGAATCCTGAATTCTTCCGGATCTTGCCCGATTGAGTTCGCCATTTGAGGCGGGAATGCCGGACGTAATTCGAGTTGCTTCAGTGTAGCCGCGACGCGTTCCGGACGGCCCCAATCGCACCACTCGACTCCATCCATGGTGACTGACTTGGTCCACCCGGCCGCCCGCTGCAGTAGGTCTCGCGAAAAGTCATACGATCGCATTCCAACAAACACGTCATAAAGTGCAGCGGCTTCCTGCCGGGAAGTCACACCCCCGGAGCCGACGCCTCGAAGCACCTGCCGCAGGTTGTGAATACGCTCCATCATCTGGGGGAGCAGTTGCCAGCCGAGTCTCCAGAATGTTTTCGCTGTGCCGGCGACAATCATTGTGTTCCACAAATAGCCCTTGGCAAGTAATTCAGTGGCTTCGTCATGCCCGGGTTTCTCGTGGAAACGCTTCACGGTGCGCGTCGTCCACAGTGCACCACCGGTGACGATCGTTCTCTTTGAACTCGAAGGTAGAATCCATCCGTAATCTGTCTCTGGACGGGTTGCAAGCGCTCCGAACAAAATTAGGCTATCCTCGTGAGCCCGAGCCAGCATGCACCCGCCCAAGGCGTGGCTGAGGAATGCTCCTTCCGGAAAGACGAAGTGGTCTGAGGGCAGCACCAAGACTGTAGCTTCCGGGTCTTCTGCCATGATGTAACTGAGTGGGACGAAGATCCCTACCGCCGTCCCACAATCCTTGGGTTGTTCAATGACCTTCCCCGGCAGAGGAGTGTGCTCGGTCTCAAGAAAGGAACGGTGCCCTTTACCTATGATCGTGATGATTTGCTTAGGTGGTACTAGTTCGGCCGCACGGTCCACGGTGTGTTTCAGCATCGAGCGGGTCCCCACGAATGTACAGTATTGTTTTGGGCGGGGTTCGCCAAGCCAGTTCTCGATAAACGGGCGCATCCGGCTCCCATTTCCCCCGGCCAAGACGATTGCCCATCGGGACGCTGTTTCGCTGGGAGCGTCAATTCCCCAGGATCGCCTGCGGGTTATGTTGGCATTTCCGATCGTAGTCATGTCGTAGCTCCTCTTTGCACCACCAGTACCGACTTCGTGAACCTTGTTCGTAAACTTCCTAACTGATGCGCACCGCAACCCGTGCGTCTCCTCAAGAAACCCTCCGCGCCGCCTCGTAGACATTTGCGGGTAGTCATCGAGTCTTGCCAACTGCGCCGCGAACCGCCACAAACAGATACATCAACGTCGTAAGCAGCCGGGCTTCTGGGCTTAGTTTCTCCCAACGTCGAACGGCTTCTTCGAGCGTGGTGAACGTTTGCTTCGCAGCGGGAATAGGTGCTCGCATGAGCATGCATTTAGAGGTACGTTTCGCCTGCCGATTCCGGCTGGTACGTTATTGCCTCGATCAGAAATTGCGTCCGCCCTTTGGGCAAATCCGCCTCGAAGGAATCCCCGGCTTTATACCCGATCATCGCCGCGCCTAGGGGAGCGAGTATCGAAATAAGACCTTTTTCCGGGTCACGTTCCGAGGGGTACACCAAAGTGCAATCCAATAGCGCTCCGCTCGTCATGTCTCTCAGCCTGGCGCTGGAACGCATCGTGATGATGTCGGCGGGCATTTCAACTGGGTCAAGAACGACTTGGGCGCGCTTGACCTCTTTTTCAAGGTATTGAATATAGGGTAGGTCTCGTTTGTCGGGAAACTCCGAAAGAACCGATAGACAGTCCAAGATACGATGTCTGTCCAGTGCCGTAATGAAGATATGCTTTTCCATGGGACTGATCCTTTGAGCTCTTCGCAGAATGATTTGCCGACATTTACAAATGGTAATCACCAGATGCCTCCGGCTGATAAAGCATCTGGGTTATCTCATACATCGGGGCATTCTCCCCCGCGCCCACTGTAAAGACATCACCCAATCGGCGGCCGAAAACCGCGGTTCCAAGTGGACTTAGGATGGAGATGTTCTCGGGCGCTGAATCGGCGTTCCGCGGAAATACTAGGGTATGGACTCGGTCGGTGCCCGTATTGGGGTTTGCGATTCGCACTTTGGAGTTCATGGTTACTACATCCGGCGGCACCTCTCGCGGACT
>JADLGB010000012.1 GCA_020849535.1 Candidatus Hydrogenedentota bacterium | reverse complement strand
CGGCGCCGAGCCCTGTAGTATCGGTGCCTCCCGGAGTCCCGTGCGCAATCACGACAAGACGTATGGGCGTCTTGAGGTTTGCGGGTACGTACTGGGTGTATTTTCCGTACCGCGCGCTTTTCTCGACAACTTTGCCGACTTCCTCGCGAGGGACGCTGAAATGGCAGACCTCGCAAGGCGCGTAGCCGGCGGTGACGGTATCCTCCCTCCCATATTCACTGAAATTTGGTCCAGCCAGGGGGCAGGTCCGCTCATGATAGACACGCTCACCTGGGCCGATGTACACGTTGTCTTTCGGAAGAACGGCCTGATCCGTCTTATCCGGAAGGCAGCCAGACAGAGCGATGAGAGACGCAGAAAAGAACAAGGCAGTGGCGCGGTCCACGAGCGTATGTATGTTCTTCATGAATGCTCCCCCAAAATCGGCCTGCGACACGTTTCGCGGATCGAGGTTGTCTCACTGGGTTGTGACTTCTCCCACGCCTCATCCGGATCCGCCACATCGCACAGAACCCGGTGCTTTAGCAATGCAGGCTCCAGGGACAATATAGCATATCAGGCAGAATAGGAGCAATCGGCCTGCATCAGAAACCAATACAAGATGCAACACGGTAACCTGCAATAACGACATGAACTGCGCGAGGCGAGCGGCGATTGCCTGATACGCCGCATTCTTGTCCAAGAAGCAAAGACGCGCTAGATACGTGGGGATGCCATGGGCGTAGTAACCTTTATTCTTCGGGCACGAAAAGGCTACCCTAACACCCAATGTGTCAAAACGGGGATATGGGTCATGGGAACTGAAAAAGAAGCACCAAACAAGAATGGCGACGTGAAGGCGGTCGCGCCCTCGTGGCGTTTGACCTCGCTGGATGCGTTGCGCGGGTTCACGATGCTGTGGATCATCGGGTCGGACAACCTGTACGAGGCCTTGAATCACATCGCCGCGAAGGGCGGGGAACCCATCAAGGACCTGGCGGTCCTCGCGCAGAGCGGATGGGCGGGATTCCTGGCGAACCAGTTGAAACACCGGTCCTGGGAAGGGTTCGTGTACTACGATCTGATCTTTCCCATGTTCGTCTTCATCGTAGGCGTGTCGGTGGTATTCTCGTTGCAGAAGATGGTTGCCAAGGAGGGCAAGGCCGCGGCGTATAAACGCATCTTCAAGCGTTTTGTGCTGATGTTCCTGCTGGGCGTGTTCTACGACGAGGGCGTGGCGCTCCTGTACAAAGTCACCGAATCGGGCGCGATCGACTACAACGAGTTCGACGAGAACGTGTTGTGCGGCGTGCTGCAGCGGTTGGCACTCTGCTATCTCTTCACGAGCCTACTGTTCATCAATCTGAAGCCCAAGGCCCTTGTGGGCGTGTTCGTGGCCATCATGATTGGCTACTGGGCGTTACTGACCTTTGTGCCCGCTCCTGGCGCGGCGGAGGCCACGTTTGCGCGCGGAGAGAACATCTCCCACTGGATCGACAAACAGCTTCCCCCGTATTACGGCACGGACCCCGAGGGCTATTTCAGTACCTTCCCGGCGGTGTGTAGTTGCTTGCTCGGGGTGTTTGCGGCCTTCCTGATTCAGAACAAGGAGGTGTCGGCCCAGCGCAAGGTGATGATCATGGTGGTGGGCGGCGTGCTGATGATTGTCGCGGGCTATGTCTGGGGCCTGCAGTTCCCGGTCATTAAACGCCTGTGGACCTCCAGCTACGTCCTTGTCACGGGCGGTTACAGTTTCGTGCTGCTCGGCCTTTTCTACCAGGTGATTGACATTTGGAACTACCAGAAGTGGTGCATCCCCCTGATTTGGGTGGGCGCGAACCCGCTGACCATTTACATGGCAACCAACATGGTCGATTTCGATGCGATTGCCAAGCGATTTGTGGGTGGACCTGTCGAGGCCTCGCTGGGCCTGTACGGGCCGCTCACCGTGTGGTTCGTGTCCATGCTGATTTGCTTTGCGCTGTTGCGGTTCCTGTACCACCGCAAGATCTTCCTGCGCGTATAGGACTTTGACGCGGAGAATACATGCATGCAAGAGAACGCCTCGCCCGTGGAAGGGCTTGCCGCCGCGGCGGAGTCCGCGACGCGGTATGTGTCGGTGGATGCGCTGCGCGGCTTCGACATGTTCTGGATCGTCGGTGCGGAAGGGTTTGTCGGTGCGTTGAACGAGGCCAGCGGGGGAAAGGGCTTCCTGCAGGCGGTCGCCACGCAGTTCGACCACGCGGAATGGATAGGGTTCCGCTTTTACGACCTGATCTTCCCGCTTTTTGTGTTCCTCGTGGGCGTCGCGACGGTGTTCTCGTTGGACAAGATCATCGCGAAGCACGGGATGAAGGCGGCGCACATCCGGATATTCAAACGATTCGTGCTGCTCTACCTGCTCGGCATCTTCTACTACGGGGGGATGGCGAGGGTGTGGCCCGAGATCCGGCTGGTGGGCGTGCTGCAACGCCTGGCCTTGTGTTATCTCTTCACGAGTCTCTTGTATTGCCACCTGCGGGTCCGTGGGTTGGTTGCGGTGTTCGTGGTCATCCTCGTGGGCTATTGGGCGGCGTTGACGTTCGTCGCGGCCCGGGTACCGGGCCACTTCGATCCAAACACCCCGGCGGTTGCGTCCTACGAGCAAGGACGCAATCTCACCCATTACATCGACTATCACTTTCTGCCCGGGCGGCGCTGGGACGGAGACTGGGATCCGGAGGGTATCCTGAGCACGTTGCCGGCCGTGGCGAGTTGTCTTCTGGGGGTGTTCGCCGGGCTGTTGATCACAAAGAAGGAAGTGCCGGATCAGCGCAAGGTTGCCTACCTGGCGGCTGCAGGTTTGTTGATGCTGGGGCTGGGCTACTTGTGGGGTCTGCAATTCCCGATCATCAAGAAGATCTGGACGTCCAGCTATGTGCTGGTGGCGGGCGGCTACAGTTGTCTGCTGCTTGCTTTGTTTTATCAAGTGGTCGACATCTGGAAGTTCAGGGTCTGGACGCGGCCTTTCATTTGGATTGGGAGCAATGCGCTTGCCATCTACATGGCGGATAACCTGATCGATTTCGACAAGATCGCGTCGCGCTTCGTTGGAGGAAACATCGAGATCGCCATTGACCCGTACGGTCCGCTGCTGCTTGCCGCCATGTACGTGGTCCTGATTTGCCTGTTCGCGCGCTACCTGTACAACAAGAAGATATTCATCCGTATTTGACCACGGAAAGCCGTGACGCCGGCCCCAATCATGACCGAGGGAGATGATTAGCTGTGGAAGCCGGTGTGCCCGAGGCGGGTTTGCTGACCATGCTTGCATGGTGGTGCTGGCCCCTGCCATTCGCCGCGCTGGCGTGGTGGCTATTGCGGCGCTTCCCCAGGGAAGTCGAGCAAGCGCCCGAACCCGAATGGCTAGGGCGGCCCCTCACATTTCGACTGGAACCGTTGGATCGAATCAGTCTTGCGATTCTGGCTGGTCTTGCGGTCTTCCTCTGGCTCGGCAGAAACACGGTGTTCCCCATACCGCCGGACGCGTACTATCACTTGTTGGTGGCGCGGCAGGTCTACGAGACCGGAACGATTCCTCTCTGGAATACTTGGGAATGGGCGCCGCTGGGGCGGCCCCACCTTTACCCGCCGGGGTATCACTTGTTGTTGGCCGCGGCGGCCATCCCATTTCGCGGTGATTTTCTCGCCGCGTTCCGCTGGTTGACGCCGGCCATACTGCCCTTCGCCTACTTCACGACGTGGTATCTGGCACGCTGGCTGTTCGATGCCCGCAGAGCGTTTGTCGCACTCCTCATCGTGGGCATGGATGCGGTGCTGGTGTTTTCCGCCGTCATGGGCACGCCGGGCGTGCTGGCGACTTCCTTGATCAGCATCTTCTTCGTGTTGTTTCTCTCGGGGCGCACCATTCCCGCAGCCGTGGTTGCCGTGCTCGCAGTCTACACACACCTGGGGATTCCCGCGCTGGCGTTTCTCGGACTGCTTATCTTCAGTCTGATCAATCGCGCGCATCTTCCCCGCCTGCTGTGTATCGCGCTGATGACCGCACTCGCGGCCGCGCCGTGGTATGCGCGCGTCTTCGTCTTTCGCGACTGGTTTTCGCATCCCATCGACTTGGGCGTATACGGTGAGTTCACGCCTTGGATGCGGTCGATCATGAAGTTCACGTGGCTCCAGATGGCCAACGTGTTCTTGATGGTGGCCGTGGTGCTTGCTATCCCCCGCATCCAGTGGCGCGAAAAGCGGAATCAACTCCTGCTGGCGTTTCTCGTCGCACTGCTTCCGATGCTGTTCAGCTACGGTGGGCGTTACTACATCCACACGATTCATATCTGGGCTATCGTCGCCGCGGCGCTGTTTACGGGTTTCCTGAAGGAACCCCTGCGATGGAAGCGGATTGGCGCCCTCGCGCTCCTTGCGCTATGCCCCGCGCCCGCGCTCGTCGGAACCGGATCGCCGTTGCGTCCTGGGGCATACCCGGTGCCTTCCGCGTGGATGTTGGGACCGCCTGTCGCCATGGGCGCGCTACGCTATCTGGACGGAGGCAAGGCGCTGGGGTTCGCGTCGTTCGAGGATTGTGCCGCGGTCGCGGAACGCGTCAGGAAGGAAACCGCGCCAGACCAGATTCTGTATTTCACCTGGGACCGGGACACCGCCTTGACCGTGGCGTTTCTTGCCAATCGCCGGGTGGACGTGGGCGCTTGGGAAGAGACCATGCCCAGCAGGCTTCAGCAAGACTTGATACGTTGGTATGCCTACCATGATCCACATGCATGCTATATTTCCCGCCTGGGCTACGGTGTGCCGCGAGATATCACCGAAGAAGCCGTGGGCGGCTTGTTCCTTGGATTGCGGGATGCCGAGGCCGGGCACAGTTCTGCGTCTGACACCGGGACCGATGTTCAAGGCAAGGGCCCTGGGAAGCGCAAGCACAAGAAGGCGAAGCCGCCTGTAGCCGAGTGAGCGCCAGTTCCCTTTCCAGCGCACAGGATAGAATCAGCGAGGAGGAGTGCACATGGTCGCGCCTTTTGTGATTTGGACGGCCCTCATGGCCGCCGCACTGCCGTCCGCGTCGACGTGTCAATACTCGTTCACGATCTGGGATTGGGACACGAGCTATCGCGACATCCAGTTCTTTCAGCAGCAGGTTGACGCCTGCGCGCAGGCGGGATTCACACGCATTGAGCTGGGTGTGGGGTGGCGTGACTGTGAACCCCGTGCTGGGAAATTCGACTTCACCATCGTCGATGAGCGCGTGAAATACGTGCGGTCGAAAGGGCTTGATATCCGTCTCCGAGTAAATGTGGCGCACTGGCCCGATTGGTACAACCCCGAGAAATTCGAGATGCCAGACGGCACGCCCTTCGGTCCGGGCAGTGGGTTTCCCAGTGTGTTCAGCGCGCGAAATCGCGAGCACCAGTATCGATTCGTGTCTGCGCTTGCAAGCCACTTCGCGGGGCAGGAGTACACCTACACGCCGGGCTTCAGTGTGCACATGGAAGTCAAGTTCTCGGACTGGAACTCCTATGAGCCATCCGCGCGAAAGGCGTTTCAAGACTGGTTGGCGGGCCGTTACGGGCACATCGAAGAACTCAACCGCGCATGGCAAGCATCGCATGCGAGCTTCTCGTCCGTTGCACCGCCTGTGCCGGGACCGACCGCGGGTGAACCGTCTCTCGATCCCGTGGCCTATGACTGGGTTTGCTTTCGCGAGTGGGGACTTGCGGAATGGGTGCGCGGGTTCGCCGCGTCTGTGCGCGCTGCAGACGCGAGCGCGCGCATCTCCGTGCCGTTGGGGGAAAGCTACCGCAGACAGTCCGCCGCGTTTGCCAACCTCGACTACTGGGGCTACTCGCGCGAGGCTGACGAGGTGGTACATTCCTACGATTTCTTCTGGCACGGGACGGCGGGGATTGGCAAGGTGAGCACCGCCGTGGCAACAATGACCGGCATCACGCAGCGTCCAGTCGTCTTCGAGATCGATGGACCCTACGTCATCGAGAACTTCGGATACACGATCGAGAACTACCGGACCGTGGGCAACCTCGCGCGAAAGGCGGGTGCCGCCGGCGTTCAGGTGTCGAACTGGGGCGGGGTCGATGTGCGCACGCAGCCGTGGATGAAAGAACTGGGCGAGGACTTGCGCGCGCTGCCCGCGCCGGAGGCGCCGTCCGGTGACGTGCTCTACTACGTGTCCAAGTGGGCCAACTACTGCTACCGCGAACCCGACGAATCTCTCTACGAGCGGCAATTTGGCTTGTGGTCCCTGATGCAGTCGGCGGGCGTCCCGGCACGAATCGTAACCGACGAGAACCTTCTGCATGAGTCGCTGGATGCCAATGCGATCGTGATCCCCTGCGCGCCGGTGATGGACGCGAGCGTGCGCGAGCGCCTCCGCGCGCTCTCCTTCGGAATGCGTGTCGTTTGCGGACAGGACACAGGCGTCTACACGCCCACGCAGAAGACCCGGGGCAGTTTCGGGGCGAAGCTGGAGCGTGTGGAGGGCGGGTTCCCTCAAGATTCGGCGGCGCTTGCAGCGCTACTGTCGAAGCCGAATCCGGAGTCGCGTATGTTGCGCGTGGCGGCGGTACAGTTCCGCACGAAGTTCGATGTGGGCTACAACGCGGATCGGATTTTGGAGTATTTGCGCGAAGCGGCGGCGCAGGATGTGGACGTGGTCGCGTTCACTGAGCTGGCTTTGACCGGTTACTCCAAGCGCGCGGAATTCGGTCCATCCATCGACTGGGCTGCGGTAGATCAGGCGGTGGAGCGCATCAGAGCCACGTGTCGCGAATTGCAGTTGTGTGCTATCGTCGGAGCGCCCACGCGCGATGGCGATGCGCTGTTTTGTTCCGCGTTGGCGGTCGATTCTCAGGGAGAAGTCGTGGACGCCTACGAGAAGACTTACCTGGCGGGTGAGGCTTGGGCGACCCCGGGCCGGAAGTTCACGGTGTTTCCCGTCGAAGGCGTGTCCTGCGGCACTTTCATCTGCCACGATGAACGCTATCCGCATCTCGTTCAATTGCGAGCGATGAGCGGCGCGCAGCTTTTCTTCTACATCTCCTGCGAATCAGGTCTTGCCGACGAGCACAAGATCAACCCATACCGTGCGCAGATCCAGGCGAGGGCCGTCGAAAACGGCGTGTACATCGTTCACGCGAACACCCCAGCGCGTTCCGGCGAGTTGGATGCGGAAGATGCGTCCCACGGGCAGAGCCGGATCGTCGCGCCGGACGGCAACCTGATCTGTGAGGCGGATACCACGAGCGAGGAGATGATCGTCGCCACGATCGACCTGCGTCACGCGCGGAAGGGCGGTGGAGCCGCACTCGAGAAGGGCCCCGCGAAAGAGTGGATTAAAGAGGGACTGGAGCTTGTCACAGGGCAGCAGTGACGCCATCCTGCTTGTTTCATAGCGGAACGGGACTGGAATCCGCGCCGTCGTATATGCCGTCTCCGTCGGTGTCTGGATCGAGGGGGCTCGTTTCGCCGCCGTCCACATTGCCGTTGCGGTTGAGGTCCTCCGCGCCATCGGGGATACCATCGCCGTCGGAGTCCGGATTGAGCCGGTCGGTTTCGCCGGGATCGACGGCGCCGTTGCTGTTGCGGTCCTCCATGTCGTCCGCAAGGCCGTCGCCGTCCACATCCTGTGAGTCCATGCCGGCCATGGCCAGCCACTGAAACACGTCCGTTGCGAATTGCCGGTTCGACTGTTTGTTCAGCGCTGGGGTCTCCAGCGGTGTGAGAGCTGCCAGCGCGGCAATGCGCCCCGTGCCATACTGCCGGATGGCAAGCGCCGCAACGCCGGGCATGTCGGTAACAGGCACCAGGATCTCAAACGGGTCTTCGACCATCAACACGGCCCCATTGGAGAGCGAAAGCGAATCACAATGCCGTGAGACGGGATTGAGCGACGCGGAGGCGTAGGCACCGCTCACGCCCGTGGCCGTGTCCAAAACGAGTCCGGCGGGTTTGAGCCAGCGCGCGTAGGACTCCGAGAACGCGGGGCCTTCGTGCGAGCCCAGCAACAGCAGTCCTCCCCCTGACGCCACATAGTCGAGCAGGGCTTGGCGCGCCACCGTTCCCGCCGCGACGGCGGGCAGGTTCAGCACCACGATTGGGAAATCCTCGAGCGATTCGGAAAGCGGTCCGCGGCAGACCGTATGGCTGAAGTGATTCGCAGGCCCGGCGAGCAGGTCCATGAGGCCTTTCAAGCGGAGCGGATCGGCCGCGTCGCGTGGATGCGGACTTTCCGGTGTTCCCCCGAGCAGCCATAGGATACGCGACACCGTTGGACGCGCCGGGCTTACCCGAACGCCGATTCGATACGGCGACCCCGCAGCCTCCTTGCCGTCCGATTCGCGGCGTACATGCAGCGTGACGTGACCGCTGTCGCTTTGTCCCTGCATGTAATGGCGCGGCTCGACTCCCATCAGAAACCAGCCGGGCAATTCGCCGCGCATGGGGTACGCGCTCAGCCACGGAAGCTTGCTGCGATTGAACTCGAGAGACCAGCGCATGGCATCGGGAAAGGGGTTCTTCAGTTGAATGGCCCGGAACTGGCGGCCCGCCGATTCGCCCCGGAAACGGACGAAAGGTTGCAGATGGAGGGTGGGGGAGGGGCGCTCCCATTCCGGGTCAAGGGCATCGCCGATTTCACTGCCGCCGGGATCGGCCATGCTGGAAGGGTCTGGTTGCGCAGAGGTTGTCAGCACGCGAATTCCGGCGATATGGCCCGACTGTAACTGTACTACGCGTTGGGTCTCGAGTGTGTCGCGCGAAAGCACGTGCAGGTGGCTGCCTTCGCCCACGAAGAGGCGGCCATCCGCGAATGCCACGGCGCCGATGGGGGCGTCAAAGGTCAGCGATGAGCCGCCGGGTTTGCCGTCAGACCAGATTTCGAGTCGCTTGCCGATACCTACAAGGAGCCCCGCGTCCTTTGCGTCGGCGGCGATGCGGAGCGGCGCCGTCACGCCGGAGAAGGAGTACTCCGCGATCTTCCGGGCGCCTTCTCGTCCGGCGTTCACTTCAGTCAGATAAGCGAAGCGCAGTCCGGGTTCACGCGTCGCCACCCAGAACCGGTTCGAGCCGGCGGCGTACAGGGGATTGATGTCGTCAACCGGTACGCCGCGGATTTCGAGGGCGCCGCCTGCCACGGCCATGTCGCTGAGACGGACCACGTGCAGCCAGGATGCGTCGCGGGCGTTTGCCGGGTCAGAGGCCGAACCCGTGCTGAGTGCGAGTAGGTAGTTGCCGTCACCGCTTTCCTTCAAGGCTACGGGCGCGAGGCGACGGCCCGGTGCGAGGAGGGCCAACGCCTCGCGAAGCACCTCACCGCGAGTCACGTCGCGGACGTGCAAGACGGGGTTGCCGCTGGGGTCCCGGCACAGCACCATCACGGCGGGAATCTCGCTCACGTTTGTCATGGCGACCGGCGACCCCGGCAACAGCCATCTGGCCGCGTTAGATGAAAGTGCGTAGGGGATCACGTCGGCCATGTCACGCGCTTCGAGGCGGCCGGCGCTTGCCTCGCGCGAGGACAGCGCGGCGAGAGCGCTGACCGCGACCAGCCCGCCGTCGCGGCCGCGCATGAGGCGGCCCGCCACAAATTGCCATCCGGGTTCGGACACGACCCAACCTTCGGCGCCGAGCGCCATGGGATTCGTGCTGAGGGCGGAGAGGAACGATTCGCCGACCCCGCCGCGTCCCGCGTGGCCCGCATGCGTGCCGAGCGCCACCGCCTTGCCTTGCGGGTCCAGCATGATGCTGCCGCGGATCCGCTCGCCCGGCAATGAGACCGTGTCTGGAGGCGCAAGCGCATCGTCGAGGCTGAAGCAGTGAAGACAGACGCGCACGGCTTCGCGGGCGGTGGTCAGGGTCTCCGTTTCGACGATGGCGAATTGGTTTTCCGCCATTGCGCGGGCCGCGGCAAAGGCCAGCACGGCAAACAGGAACAGCGCCGCGAGAGCACTCCCGCGCGGCGCGTGAACTTTGGTGGGCTGTTTGCCCTGCTTCCACTTCAGCATGGTGACTTATCATAGCTCAGGGAGAAGGGGGAACGCGCTTGCTGCGCAAGGGGCTTGCCAATCGGACGGATTGGACGGATCGGACCGAGCGGACCGGTCCATCCGATCCGATTGCACCGGTAGGTTTGTCTTCACCAGTCGAATCTCATACCATGTGACCGATCCATGCTACTTCAGGGAGATCCATCTATGCGCACCAAACCGTTGTTTCTCAATCTTCTTCTGGCGTTCCTTCTTGTATCCCTCAGCGTGCACGCCGCGATGCAGACGGAGATGGTTCCGATGCGGGACGGGGCGAAACTCGCGACGGACATCTATCTGCCCGATGGCGACGGGCCGTTTCCCACCGTCCTGGTGCGTTCGTATTACGCGCGGGGCGCGGGCGCGGCGTTTGGTGCGCAGTTCAACAAAGTGGGCATGGCCTTCGTCATCCAGGACAACCGCGGACGCGGCGGTAGCGAAGGCAAGGACATGGTCTTCACGGACGACGGCTGGGGCGAACTCCAGGATGGGCGCGACACCGTCGAATGGCTGCGCGCGCAGAAATGGAGCAACGGCAAGGTGGGCACCTTCGGCATGTCCGCCCTGGGGATTACGCAACTTCGGCTCGCGGGCACGGGCGTGCCGTTGGACGGGCAGGTCATCTGGGTCGGTTCGGGCAACTTCTACGGCGAGCTGTCGTACATAGGCGGCGTGTTCCGCAAGAGCATGCTGGAAGGGTGGACGGAGAGCAACAAATCATCGCACATCCTGTCCGTGTGGAAGGAGCATCCGAGTTTCGACGCGTACTGGAAGGGATTCGATTCGAATGCACGGGCCAATCTCGCCACGGCGCCGGCCTTGCACGTGGGCGGATGGTGGGACATCTTCAATCAAGGGACCATCGATGCCTTTGTGGCGCGGCAGCATAAGGGCGCGGAAGGCGTGCGCGGCAAGCAGCGATTGGTGATGGGGGCATGGACACACGGCGGGCCCATAGGAGAGAAGGCGGGCGAACTAGTGATGCCGAAGAGCTGGGTCTTTGATTTGGGAGGCCAGTCGCTCCAGTTCCTCAAGCACTGCCTGATGGGTGGCCCTTCGGAGATCGCCGATGGACCGGCGGTGCGGTACTACACGCTTGGCGATGTCTCGGACCCGGCGGCGCCCGGCAACGAGTGGCGCACCGCGGATGATTGGCCGCCGTTCAAGACGGAAGAGACGGCCTTCTACCTGGCGCCCGATGGGCTGCTGGCGAAGGAGCCGGTGGCGGACGCCAAGGCGCTCACCTATACGTTTGATCCCGCGAACTCGTGTCCAACGAAAGGCGGAAGCAACCTCGTGATTCCCGCAGGCCCCTTTGATCAACGCGAGATCGCGGAGCGGCCGGATGTCCTCAGTTTCGCGACGGAGCCGCTGGCGGAGCCGCTGGAGATCACGGGGCGCGTGAAAGTGAAGCTCTTTGTGTCGTCGGATGCGCCGGACACGGATTTCACGGCCAAACTGCTCGACATCTATCCCGATGGCCGGGCCATGGGGATGTTGGATGGCATTCAGCGCGTGAAGTACCGCAAGGGATTTGAGAAATCTGACCCGCTCGCGCCCGGCACGGTGGGCGAGTTGGAAATCGATTTGTGGACGATAAGCCTGATCGTGAACAAGGGTCACCGGATCGGATTGCAGGTGTCGAGCAGCAATTATCCGCGGTTCGAGCTGAATCCGAACACGGGTGCGGATTTCCCCGCGGAAGGCGGGGAAATGCGGCAAGCGGTGAATGCGGTCTACATGGACAAGGAGCGTCCGAGCGCGCTGCTGTTGCCGGTGCGGCCGAAGGCACAGTGACACGGGCAGGAAGAAAGAAGAGATAAGAGAAGAGTTTCACCACGAAGGCACGAAGGACACGAAGGAAGAGGGAAACAGTTTCTTGTCTGCTTCGTGTCCTTCGTGCCTTTCGTGGTGAGTGTTTGCTTTGAATTTCTCGGGATCAATCGGGAAACAAGAGTGGTATGAGTATGAGTGCTGGTGATGATCCTGGCAGCGGGCGCCGGATCTCCAACGGGCCGCTTTGGACGCTGGCGGCGGTGATGGGGCTGGCGGTTGCGGGGATGCTGGCAGGTCGGGCCGCGGGGTGGCCCAGGCCAATGGTCGTGACGTCCACGGTCGTGGCCTCCAGCGCGTTTCTGGCCGCGGCCTTGGTTGCGGGCGCGTTCCGATCGCGTTACGGCGTGCTGGTCCTGGGAGCGCTGGTGTGCTGTTGGTTGGGCGACATCATCGGCCCGCGGAACTTCATGTGGGGACTCTACGCGTTTCTGGGGGCGCATTTGTTGTTTGTCCTCGCTTTCGTGTCCACGAAGGTGAACTGGAGAAGCTGCGCCTACGCCGTGGCCGCCCTCGCGATCATCGACGTGTTGCTCATGCTGTGGATGTTGCCGAACGTCCCGGATACGGAACGTTTCAACGTGGTGGCCTACACGGTGGTCATCTCGTCGATGGTCGCGGCGGGATGGGGGGCGCGCCGCGCCAATTCGTGGATACTGCCGGCCGCGGTCATCTTTTTCATCAGCGATATCTTCGTCGCGCGGTGGCGCTACGGCGGCGGGTGGATCAACGGGTACTTGTGCTATCCCTTGTATTACACGGCGTGCATGCTGTTCGCGGTGAGCGTGCGCTCGGCGCTGCCCGGAGCGGGGCGCGGCGTGGAGCCCTGAACCAACGCTCCAACGACCGCATCCGGGACGGTCGGTCTCAGGCATATGCACGCGTGCGCGGCACGAACTCACACGGTATTCTGTTAGAGGCTCTAAGACACAGGCGAGGGCGCCTGTGCCACACGTCCATCTACTATCCCTCGTTCTTCTGAGACTCCTTGGACGTTGGTGCAAACCAAGGACGGCAAGAATGGAGGACCCCCTACAGGCATGGCAAGCGCGTGTGGCACAGGCGCCCTCGCCTGTGTCTTGATCTCAAGAGCCGGCAGGGATGCGGGCGCTCCTGGTTGGCACTCCCGGTTCGTACTGCTGGTTGGCGCTCCCAGTACGGCGTGAAACAATGAGCGCGCCCGGGGATGCGTTGTGCATACCCGGGCGCGCGTTGGTGATGGTTCCGTTTCCACCTATCGGCGATTACGTCGGATTAGACACCCCGGTTCATCCAACCCGTGAAGCCGGCCAGCACGTTGACAGGCCATTCGTCGCTCGGGTACTTGATGAATTCGACGTGGCCGTCCATGTAGAGCACGTTGCTGCCGCCGGGGACGTGGTTGAAGTTTTCGACGAGGATCGACACGGCATCCCACATGACCGGGAGTTCACTCTGCGCCGTGGCGCTGCCCGCGGGGTTGTTGATGTCGGTCACGAAGAAACGCTCGATCCCTTCCCTCAGACGGTAGATCGTCTGTTGTGGGCCCGCGCTGCCGGTAATTGTTAAGATAGTCCCGTCAACGTTCATGTCTTGATCGAGGATGTCGTAAATGGCCTCTAGGTTGCTCATGTCCAGTGCTGGTACCATAGTACCTGCAGGGCTTGTTGCAAGCTTGTACCCCAGGGTCACGAATGCCAGTCCTACCTGGTTGGGCAACAAATCCGTTGGGTTAACCTGTGGCGGGGGCGACTGGCCAAACCAGTCAGCCATGTCATCGGCAGTGTCCATGTATGGTGTATCGTTGTCGGCCTGATTGAATGCCCATGAGTTGTAGTTGTACGAACGCGTAGCTTTCCACCAAACCGCGAAGCCTACCGGATTGGTGGTGGCCACCCCCAGTTGCCCGTCCTGATCCGGGTCGCTATTCAAGATGCAATTGCCGTCGACATACATGTCCTCCGAACTCATGTCGGAATTTGAAGGGCAGATGTAAACGTTCGGGTCTGTGATGTATTCGGGGTATATATCCGAGCACCAAGGTGTCCACAAGCCCGTATTCGGATTGCTGGTTGTGATCCCCTGGTGCATGAGCGGTGGGAACTTCTGTCCGGCGGATTCGTTGGCGTACATCTTGAGGACCAGTCCCCACTGTTTGAGGTTATTTTGGCAGCTTGCGCGGCGGGCGGCCTCGCGGGCGCGCGCCAGCGCAGGTAGAAGGATTGCCGCGAGAATGCCAATGATGGCGATTACGACCAGCAATTCAATGAGCGTAAAACCATGACGTTTCATAGTAGTGCTATCTCCTCTCGTCCCGTTATGTATAGACGACAAACACAAGCCTTCCGAAACAGGTGTCGTTACACCTCCTTTCAGCCGGTGCACCCCGGGGCTCCTGCTCCCCTGACGATCCGGCGCGTCAACAGACGCTCAGGCGACAGTCGTATCCGGCGGTCTTCCGAATACGGCGCGGTGTTCGTTTGGCAGGACCTCCCGCCAAATCCTTCTGGCGGCTTCCTCGTAGTCCCACTCGGTCGATAGCGGGCGCCAGCCGTATCCATCCGCGAGGATGTGGGACGTCCTGAGGATCGTGCCGAAGGGGTCCGAGATGCCCCAGTCCGCCGGGGAAAGCCAAGAACTCTGGGCGCCTTTACCGCCTTCGCCCAGAACCCAGAAGTTGTAGATCAGGTCCTCCGGACGATGTCCGGGGGTGAGGGTCAAGTCGCCCTGGGCGACCGCGTCGCGCAAGATGCCCAGCATGACGTTGACTGTGCGCAGGCCCGCCGTGCGCAGTTGCCAGATGCTGACCTCGGAGACCTTCTGCGTGATGGCTTCCCCGCCGACAATCTGAAAGAATCGGGCGTCATCGGGATTGAGCCGGGAGAAGACCAAGGTCGCGATCCCGACGGCGAGCATGCGTTCCCGGGGGCAGCCGCGGAATGTGGCGGCCCGCTCGATGAGGGCGTGTTGGCTGTCTACGCTGCGGACGGTCAGGGCGATGATGATTTCTTCTTTGCAGGGGAAGTGTTGGTAGACGGTGGCTTTGGAGCAGTCCGCCGCCTTGGCGATACGGGCCATGGTGAGGCCGTGGTAGCCACGCTTCAGGAAAAGAGACCGGGCAACTTCGAGAACCAGCTCTTCCCGGTTCCTGATTTCCTGCTTCTTAGCAGTGATCGTCCCCATGAATTCATGTTAATACTAAAGGTCGAAAAAGTCAAGAGTATCCGTAAGTCTATATATGTCATATCTTAATGCAAATAAATACTTTACAACCAATGGTCCAATAGTGCGATTATTAGAGTGATTTTTCGACCAAAGGTTATAAATTGAAGGTAGTGCCGGTTGCATGCGAGATTTTCGTGAAATTTGTCCCGCAATTTCATGCTTCTTCCTGGTGGTGAGGGCCAGGTATGCGGGTTGAACCGGAGTCGTGCAGTTTGGTGGAGGGGGGCGGGAGCGCACCTGTTTTCGAATAACTAGTACAGGGATTAGACGTGGCGGACAGGAATGCCCGCCCTCCTATGCGCGGATAGTGATAAGACCGGCGACACATGGGAGGGCGGGTTTTCCAACCCGCCCTCCCGGGCGTCGAAAAGGAATGCTTTCGATGAAATCACGCGAAAGATGCGCGCGTCACGGCTTCTTGACCACTTCCACGGTGTGTGAGAAGGTGATGGATTTGCCCGGTGGAACGTCGGCGGCGGTCCGCCACAAGTCGACCTCCAGTTCTTCAAGTGTATCGGGATAGGCGGTCAGCACCGCGAAGTCGATGACGGAGTCGTCAAATGACTGGGTTACCTGGAGGCCCTTGGACCCGGAGAAGGTCCAGGAACCCTTGGGGGCCTGTTCTCTGCGGAGCGGTTTGCCTTCCCGCATGCCGGAGATGACCTCGTCCATACCGACTTCGACCTGCTTGCCGGAGCGATCAGTCAATTGAACGCGCGTCGCGGCCAGGTCGCCGAGGTCCAATTCGAGGTGGCTGTGCAGGAGGATCTCGGCGGGCTTGTCCGCGGTGTTGACGGCTTCGACCGAGATCTTCAGCCGGGGCGCGCCGTCCTCCAGCGTGGCGGTACGAATCAGGCGTGTCTGACCGGCGACCGCCTCCATGGTGACCGAGGTGGGCGTCTGCGCGGTCACGGCGTATGGCTCCATATTGCCGAGCATGCCCGCCACGAAGAGGCCGCCCATACGGGTTTCCTCGCCGCCCTCGAAGGGGAAGAAGAGGTTCTTCGTTCTGTTATATGCGGTGATGCATTGGCCGGAAGCTTTATCGGTAATGCGCAGGACACGTCCGCCGAGCGTGGGCAGGGTGTCGACGACCAAGGCCTCGTTCTGGATGGTGGCGAGGGGCAAGGGGGTCTGTATGGCCATACCGAGTGGCACCATCTGCTGGGGGTCGCCGCCCCACTCGCGGATGGCTTGAAATCCATGTTTTGCGCAACGGCCCAGGAATTCCTGGATCTCTTCGGGAGACGCGAACGGGCCATTGAACCGGACGGTGCCGCCGTCAACGGTCATGCCGTTGCGCGGGAACCACCGCGCATAGACGAGGGGCATGCGGGCAACGCGGACGCGCTCCAGCAACTCGTCGTCGTCGCGCACCGCCTCCTCGGCCTGGTCGAAGAGTTCGCCCGCGCGGGCGAGTAGCTCATCCGGCAGATATCCTTGTGCCGGGTTCGTATAGAGGTGCATGTGGATGTCTTCCCGCTCGACTTTGTCGTGGAGCAGGGTGACGTATTGCCAAAGGGGTTCGCCGGCCGCGCCGTAGTAGCCCTGGAGGAAGTCCTTGAGGATGGCATCGGGGTTTTGATCGGGATTCCAGATGAGCTTCATGCCGTAGTAAGGCCGCAATAGGCTCCACTCGCCGCCGCCGCCGCCGTGTCCCATGGCTTGCAGGTAGAGGCCCTCGACGCCGATGTCGCGGTAGAAGCGCATGTCGGCGGCCATGGCCCGCAGGTTCGGGAAGGGATTGAAGTAGTGGGCGAAATCGACGATGTAGTGCCAGATGTACAGGTGCGAGCACTGCTTGGCCCACGCCTGGGCGCGGCGTTTGTAGTCCGCGTTGAGCGGGCACGTGGCGATGGGATGACTGTCGCACGAAGGAAACATGTGACACAGCCATACGGCCACGTTGGGATGCATGTCGAGCCCCTTGGGCGGCTCTTCGGTGAAGGTGTAGGCGAGCGTGCCGACGAGCTTGTCCGGGTAGACCTTTGAGGTGCGTTCGGCGAGCTGATTTACAAACCAGAATTGGGTGCCGCCGGTGGTGCCGTATCGCTCGTTAATCTCGGTGCAGCGCGGGCACTCGCAGTAGTTGTAGTAGTCCATCTGCGAGAAGTTGTATTGCCGGTACTCGGGGCGGTCCTTCATGCTTTGGAGCATGCGCTCGGTGGCAATCTCCAGCACGTCGGGGTTGCTCAGACAAAGCTGCGTTTCAAAGCGCAGACGTTTCCCGCCGACTTCGGCAAAGTATTCGGGGTGGGTATCGTAAAACTCCTCGGGCGACACGTAGTTGAAATAGGAGTGGGCCCGGCCCGCGTGGGCATGCTGCACACCGAAGGGGTTATCGACACCGCCGCCGCCTGCGTTATCGCGCACGCGCGCTTGGAACTCGTCGTCTTTGCCGGGCCACGTGTAGCTGGTATGACGCCACAGGAAGGCGGGCTTGACGATGGTATCGACGGTGGGGAGGGCCAACTCCGAACACGCGGGGCGCTTCGTCACGCCGGGGGCGTACCACCGTTCGCCGAGGTGCTGTTCCACGAAGTCGTAGACGCCGTAGAGGGTGCCCGCGGCGGGGGTCCCCGCGATGACGAGATTGGGCGGGACCGTGCGCATCAGGTAGCCTTGTTCGCCCAAATCGAAGTCGGCGGCTTTGATTCCGAGTGCCTCGGTGGCGGGACTGAACCCGACGGCGATGAAGGGGCCTTTGGGTTCGTTGACGATGGGGAGGGTGACGCCCGCACATTCCTTGAAGGAAGTCTGGAGTGATTCCGCCGCCTTGAGTTCGGAAGGGCTGGCTTGCGCGCCGACAACGATGCTGTAGGCGCTGGCGCCGTTCCGCAGGAGGTAGGAAGGGTCCGCTGCGAAGGCGGCGGTAAGCCCGGTCATCACCATGAGCCCAAGCACTCGTGAAGACAATCTGTTCCACACCATGACTGACCCCCTCAGTGTTTCTACCTATTGCACCAACCGATCCGTGTTCTAAACAAATGGAGCACCTTCGGTCAAGCGGAAAAGAAAAAGGCTATCCCGCATATCTCATCATGCTGCGGGGTGACTCCATGGGGAGCAGTGAGATATGCGGGCAGGCCATCTTGACGATAATCATGCGCTGCGTCATTATTGGGTCGTGATTGTATCTTTCAAGTGCAAGGACACAGAGTCGCTCGTTTGTCACTGCAATGTCTACACCATGAAGAAGCTTAGCCCCATCACCCCCGGCGAGCTGTTGCTGGAAGAGTTCCTGAAGCCGATAGGCTTGTCTCAGTATCGGTTGGCGAAGGAGATTGGTGTGCCCGCGCAGCGAATTGGCGAAATCGTGGCGGGCAAACGCTCTGTCACCGCCGACACGGACCTGCGATTGTGTCGGTTCTTTGGCTTATCCAAAGGGTACTGGCTCAGAGCGCAAGCCGCCCATGACACGGAGGTGGCCGAAGCTTCGCTCGCCAAGACTCTAGCCAGAATTCGACCCTGGAATCGCCGGCGGCCTCAGGCAGGTTAGCCGACCCGCCGTGAAGCCTAGAAGCGCGGCTGCTTCTTGACCCCGTAGAAATTCTGGTCCAGTTCGCCTCTCTCGAAATCCGGCGCAATCAAGGTACCGGCGGTTGCCTGGCTGCCATCCTTCACCAGCAGGTATTTCGCGCCCGCCTGAGTATCGAAGCGAATGATGTTGCCCTCCACAGTTTGCGCGGGCTCATTCGCGTCCAAACGCGTCACGGTCACCTTGGATTCGCCGTAGGGATTCACGATCTCGCACGGCAAACCCGCCTCTGACGTAACGATCGCGCCAACGACTTCGCCTTTCTCCAGACGTGCCGTCACGAGGAAGGCGCCTTCGGCGCGAAGGTTCTGAAATGACGCATCGTGCCAGCGGTCCGGCACGGTGGGGAAGAGCCGGAGACGGCCGTTGTAGGACTGCAACAGCATTTCCATGATGGCCGCGGACGCGCCGAAGCCCGCTTCGAGCGTCATGGGCTCGTAGTCGAAGAGAGACATGCCGAAGATACGCGGGTCGCCGTTGACGTGAAAGGTGTTGGGTTTGATGAAGGCGTTCGCGTAGAGGTCGAGCATCTGCCACGCCGTGTTGCCGTAGCCCGCGCGCGACGCGATCAGCGACATCCACGGGTAGGCCCAGCCTGTCCATTCCCCCAGGCCCTTCACGCGGATCTCGTGCAGCGAGTCGCGGATGATCGCGCGGTCCTCCTCGCCGCCGTCCAGCGTGATCATGCCGAGCGGGTGAATCGCCATGAGATGCGAGTGGTGGCGGTGGGAGTGGGAGAGGGGCGTGCCCGCGCTCACGAGCAGGCGCTTCCCTTCGAGAACATACGGCGTGAGATTGGCCAACACTTCGTTCACGCGCGGGGTGAGCGCATCCTCTTCGTCCAGGATGGTGTTGGACTTCAGGATGGCATCGCCCAGGAAGCGGATCAGCGCGAGGTCGCAATTGGGATCCCGCGTATAGGCGTTGAACCCGCCCTCGCCCCATTCGGGCGAATAACTGAGCGGCACGTGGAGCTTGCCGTCGTCGCCGGGTTCGAGCAGATTTGCGTAGGTGAGGAAGCAGCCCCGCAGCATCGGCAACGCCTGTTCGCGCAGGAACGTCTTGTCCTGCGAGTAGAGGAAATGCAGCCAATAGTGATGCGCAAGCCACGCCGCGTTGCCCGGCCAGAGTTCCACACCCGAGTATCCGTAGATGCGCTCGCCGCGCGGACCGATTGCGCAGCCTGCCCAGAGTCCGTCGAAGCCGAAAAACTCCTGGCACTGCTGCTGCCAGCGCGGGATGCACGCGGAGAAGGTGCGATAGAGCGGTTCGCCGAGGTCCAAGCGGTTGGCCGTGTAGATCGGCCAATATGATTGCTGGACGTTCATGTCGAGATGATAGTCGCCCGCCCAGGGCGGCATGCCGCCGTCCAGCGTCCAGAGTCCCTGCAAGGTAACCGGCAACTTGCCGGGCCGCGACGAGCAGCCCAGCTTGTACATCTCGATGTAGTAGAGGGCTTCGAGGCGCGCATCCGGAATGCGGAGCGACGACCGCGACCAGAATTCCGTCCACCACGCCGCGTGCGCGGCTTGCGCCTGGGCGTCGAATGCGGATAGGGCCTGCTTCGCCGCCACCAAGGGGTCGCTCGCATCGTGGGAAGATTGGATCGATAGGAGGAACAGCGCGCCGTCATCCTGCAGCCTCGTTTCCCACGCGATGGCGTACGACATGCCCGCGGGAGTGCGCTGCACGAAGGTACCGGTGCGGTTGTCGCCGGAGGTCTCCGGCGCGGGATAGCCCCAACGTTTGAGCGTGTCGGCGGCGCCGGCGTCCAGGTGGTCCAGTGATACCCGAAACGAGGCGCTCTCCGCGGGACTGCCCTTCAGCGAAAGCGAGAGTACATTGGCGTTCGCATCCACCCGGCAGGTGGCCGTAAGGGGTGCTCCGTCGATCTTGGCCTCGATGGATGCAGCGGCTTCCCTCAAGGACAAGCGCGCCTGCCCCCATTCCAGTGCGGCGCCGAAGTCGACCTCGAGTCTTGGCATAGGCAAGCGCGTGGGACGCGGGTCTTCACCATAGATCTTCTCGGTGCGCATGCACTGCTCGGCCTCTTCGCGCTGGCCCTGCTTCACCATCTCGCGGAGGGAAGCGTAGGTCAGACCGGCGAGAGGCTTCTCGCGCGTTTCCCAGGCGTCGTATTTGTCGAGCGTGATCTTGAGTAGCGCGCCGTCTCCCCAGATGAGGGCGCCCATGTCCCCGTTGGCGAGCGGGATGCCCTCCAACCAGCGCGCGGGTGCCACTTCCCAAACCTGGTCGTGCGCGTCCAGAAACGCGAGTGGGGGAGACGACAGCGAGATCAGAGCATACAGGGCGATACTTGATGCCAACATAAGACCCCCTTCCTGCGATCCGTCTACCCCGCCGATGGTACCTGAAGGTGGGCCGAAACGATCCCTCAAGTTTACAAGTGGGCGGTGGACGCCGATCTATGCAGTAATGATTTGGCGCGAATGGGGTATGCGCCAATGTGTGTCCGGGACCGTCGAATCGGAGAAAGGCACCTTGAGCGGGTCAGGCCCAGGATTCAAGCTTCAATCCTTCCACGCGCGCAAACTCACGGATATTCGTGCTGACGAGTGTGAGGCCCAAAGCCATTGCCTGTCCGGCAATCAGTAGGTCGTAAGGACCAATTACCATTCTCTGCCGTTCGAGACTTGCGCGAATCATCGAGCTGGCTTCAGCAGCAGCCCGCTCGAAGGGCAACTCAATGATGGCCGAGACAAAGCGCTGGATTTTCTGTTGTTCTCTTTCCGGGTCTTGCGCCTTGGCGAGGCCACAGTACAGTTCGCAGACCGTGATCATTGAAATAGCGCAACCATTCGGAGGAATCTCACGTAGGCGAGTCACGACACCGGGCCGTTGACGCAGGACATCGATGCAGACGTCAGTGTCAAGCAAGTGAGTCATGGTTTTCCACTACAAGCCCTTGATTGGGGGGAGCTGTCCTTGTGCGGGGCGCTCGAAGGCGGGATCGCTGATATGGATCTCTTCGAAGAATCCTTCGGGCCAGGCGGCAGCGCGAACCGGTTCCAGAATCACAGCCTCGCCTTCCTGGCGCACAGACACGGTCCCCGTTGGAAGGCAGACGCCTCTGGGCAAGGAGACAACCTGGTGGTCGCCCTCTCGTGTGACCTTTGCTGTGTCCATATCTGTGAGTCTAGTCGACGTCCTTGGCGAAAGCAAGGGGTCGGCCGCGGGGCCTCGCCCGGCTGGTTTCGTTTGACTTTTGTCCTGCCGATTGGCGATACTGGCTCTGAATAACCCGCCATGGGGATGCGTCTAAATATGCGACCAGACGCACGTGGCGATCTGTGTGCGAACTGAAACGAATCGAGGAGGAAATCATGGTAAACAAAGTAGTTACGCCGCTTGTAGCCCTGGCGGCATGCGCTATGGTGGCGTTCATTTTTGTGGCGTCTCCCGCGGCTGTTGCGGCCGAGGCGGAGAAGGAAGCTCTGAAGATCGAGCTTCCCCAGCCGTATTTCGGCGGAACCCCCCTCGATTATTTCAGCGAAATCCTGGAAGAACGCAGCTACAAGCCCCGCCCGCCGTTCATGGCCCCGAAGGGCGCCACGAACCTCGCCAAGGGCAAGACGGTCACCAGCAGCGACCCGGACCCGAACTACGGCAAGCTGGCCTTCCTGACGGATGGCGAGAAGGGCTATCAGCAGGACTACCTGGTTGAATTGGCCAACGGTGTGCAGTGGGCGCAGATCGACCTGGGTCAGGTTTCCGAGATTTACGCCATCGTGTTGTGGCACTTCCACGCTGCGGACCGCGTCTACTTCGACGTGGTTGTCCGCGTCGCTGACGACGCCGAGTTCACCAAGAACGTCCAGACCGTTTATAACAACGATCACGACAATTCTTCAGGTCTGGGTGTCGGCAAGGACAAGGAGTACATCGAGACCTATGAAGGCCGCCTGATGGATGCCAAGGGCATCAAAGGCCGCTACGTCCGCCTGTACACCAATGGCAACACGACCGACGAGACGAACCACTACGTCGAAGTCGAAGTGTACGGCGCGCCCGTGAAGTAATCTGTCCCATGACCCCGTGCCTCGAAAGGGGGGAGTCGTGAGTGAGCGTGGCGAGAAACCACGCGCAGGCCGAATCGGCCTCGTATTGATTCTGATCGTGGCAGCCGGAGCGTTGGCGTTCCGGCTGCCACGTCTTGTTGATCGCCCCATGCACGGCGATGAGGCCAACCAGGCCGTGAAGGCGGGCACGTTGCTCGACACGGGCGTCTACACATACGACCCCGTGGAGCACCACGGGCCTACGCTTTATTACCTCACCTTGCCCGTGGCGTGGCTTTCCGGCCAGCACGATTTTGTCTCCACGACCGAATTCACCTATCGCATTGTCCCGCTCGTGTTTGGTGTGCTTGTTGTGCTGCTGCTCATCCCGCTACGCGACACCTTGGGGCTCCCAGCGACGCTGATCGCCGCCGCGCTCACGGCCTTGTCGCCCGCGATGGTCTACTACAGCCGCTACTACATCCAGGAAATGCTGCTCGTCTGCGTCGTGTTCGGCGGCATCGTCGCGGGTTGGCGTTACGCACAGACTCGGTCCAAGGGTTGGGCGGTGGCAGCGGGTGTTTTTGTTGGGCTTGCGCATGCATCGAAGGAGACGTGCATCCTCGCGTTCGCATCGATGCTGGCCGCGGCGGCGGGGGCGTACTGTCTCGCGGTATGGAGAGACCGCCGCGCGTTGGCGCCAGCGAAGCTGATTCCGCCGCGCCATGCTATCGCCTTTGTTCTGGCTGCGCTGGCTGTCTCGGTTTTGTTCTATTCGTCATTCTTTACCCATCCGCGCGGCGTTCTCGACTCGGTGCTGACGTATGCGAACTACTTCCGAAAGGCGGACTCGGGTCACATTCACGACAAGCCCTGGTACTACTATCTGCAACTGCTTGCGTTCACGAAGCGCGCGCCGTGGCCGTGGTTCAGTGAAGGGCTTATCCTCGGATTAGGTACCCTGGGTATCATCGTTGCGCTATGCAGGAGGAGCCGCGATGAGCGGCCCGGACAATTGGACTTCCTGCGTTTTCTCGCGATCTACGCGCTCCTGATGACGCTGGCCTATGCGCTCATCCCGTACAAGACGCCGTGGTGCGCGTTGAACTTCCTGCAGCCGCTGATCGTCCTGGCGGGATACGGGGCGGTGGTTCTGATTCGCGCAATGCGCTTCTTTCCGTTGCGCGCGGTTGCATGCGTGGCGCTCGTGGCGGGTATGGCGCAGCTCGGCGTGCAGGCCTATCGCGCGGTTTACGAATTCCCCGCGGACCCGCGCAACCCGTATGTTTACGCACACACGGCCCCGGTATTGCTCAAGTTGATCCATCGCGTTGATAGTGTTTCCCAGTTCAGTCCGGAGGGCGACGCGACGCTGATCCATGTCATCAGTCCCGATGGCGATTACTGGCCCTTGCCCTGGTATCTGCGGCGTCACACACAGGTGGGGTATTGGCCGGAAATCCCGGAGCCGGCGGACGCGCCCATCATCCTGGCGCCTTCGAAGTTCAAACCATTGCTGGCACCGCATCTGAAGGACCAGTATCAGAGCGAATTCTACGCGCTGCGACCGGGCGTGCTGTGGCTGATGGAGATCAGGAAGGATCTTTGGGATAGCTTCATGAAGGGGCGTAGATGACGTGAAACGGGGACAGTCCCGTCTGCGCTCGAAGACTCGCTCCGCTTGGTACAGTCCCCGTTTCGCGAAGACTCGCTGCGTTTGTGTGAAATGGGGACAGTCCCGTCTGCGCTCGAAGACTCGCTCCGCTTGGTACAGTCCCCATTTCAAGAAGACTCGCTGCGTTTGGGTGTGAAATGGGGACGGTCCCGTCTGCGCTCGAAGACTCGCTCCGCTTGGTACAGTCCCCATTTCACGAAGACTCGCTGCGTGGGGGACGGTCTTGCGGCCTACCGGTATCTGCCGCACAGATCCTTCCAGCGAATCGTGAGCACGTCGAGGAACATGCGGGTCGAATCAGCGATGGGGTTCAGGCGCGTGTAGGGGCAGTTGATCCAGCAGACGCCAGTCTGCTCGATGCGCAGGCCGTGTTTCGCAGCAATGTAGAGCAATTCCGCGTCGAAACTGAATCGCTCAATCGTCTGGCGGGGGAAGACCACGGCGCAGGCACGCGCGGTGAATCCTTTGAATCCGCATTGCGTGTCGGGGTAGTGGGTCAGGCCCAGCATGCGGATGAGGACGTTGAAGATGCGTCCCATGTTCTCGCGATACCAAGCCTGATGCACCTGGACGTTTGATTCGGGTAATGCGCGGGACCCGATCACGATATCCGCGCCCGCATCGAAATGCGGCCACAGTTTCTCGACTTCTTCAATCGGCGTCGAGGCGTCCGCGTCGTAAAAGACCCGGTAGTCGCCGTGGGCGTGGGTCATCCCCGTGCGGACCGCGTGGCCCTTGCCGCGGTTGGGCCGGTATGAAATCAAACGCACTTCCGGAAACCGTTCGCGGACAATGGTTGCGGTCTCATCGGTGCTGCCGTCGTCCACAACGATTACTTCCGACTTGTAAGTCCGCCGCGTCAGGTACGCCTCGATGGACTCGAGTGTGCCACCGATTCGTCCCGCTTCGTTATATGCAGGAATGACAATGGATAGCCGCACTACGCTATCCCCGCTTCAACGTAACTTGATACTGCTGAGATTGGCATGGTGCGTGCCGCTCATCCTGCCGCGGGCGCGAACCAGATGTTGCGATAGCTCACCCGGTCGCCGTGGTTCTGCAGCAGCAAGGGGCCTGCAGGCGCTTCCTGATCGCTCACGCCCCCCGGCGTGCAGGTGGGTAGCTTGACCGTATCGTGAATGGTCTCTCCGTTGTGGATGACCGTGATCTCGGCGTCTTCCACTTTCTTTCCCGCTTCATCGAACTTGGGCGCCTTGAAGGTGATGTCGTAGGTCTGCCAAACGAGCGGAGGCAGGCATGCGTTGACTCGCGGAGTGGCCATCTTGTAAATGCCGCCGCAGAGGTTGTCGGCGGGATCGAGCCCGAAACTGTCGAGCACCTGGACCTCATAGCGCCCGAGGATATACACGCCGCTGTTACCGCGGGCCTGTCCACGTTCGTTGGGCATGAACGGTGTGCAGAACTCGACGTGATACGTGCCGCTGCCGAACTCCTGAACGGTTTTCAGGCTACTGTTTGAGACCTGCGTGGCTCCGTCGTCCGTCATGCTCCACTTGAGGGGATAGGCTTCCCAGGCGTCCAGATTGGATCCGTCCATCAGAATGACGGCACTCTCCGGAGGACGCTGGCCGCGCGTGCGGGGTTGCGCCATGGAGCGGGTCAACGTGAACTCAATCGGCCCGCTCTTGCGCTCCGCTTTTTGGGATCCCTTGAACGACCCGGTGATCGCGCCATTCGCGAACGCCGCGCTCACACGGTACGTGCCCTTTACGGCGGCGCCCAGGTTTACTTCACCCTCGAATGGCACCGTCAGCGGCTTCTTGTCTTTTGTGGAGCCTGCGATTTCGCCCCTTGCATCCGGCTTGTGCGGGTCACCGAACAGGAGAATCATGCGCCAGTGCTGCGCGCCTTCGAGCATTCCCTCCGCGATAATGTGGGCGGTGAGTTCCTTGTCTTCCCAGGCCTTCGATGTGAATCTGCCGTGCCATACGCCCATGACCCCGTCGTCATCTGCCGCGGACGCCAGGCCACAGAGCAGTACGGTCCCCAAGAGAATACCCGTCGTAGCACGTCGCATGGAGAGTCTCCCTCGTAAACGCGCGCAGTGTCGCGCACGGTTTCACACACAACCCCTTTCGTTTGATTGTATCAGTCTTCGCGAACGCATTTCATGGGGCCAGGGACGCTACGGTGCGACCACGCGTAAGGCGCCGGGTTCCACGGAAAACGCGGCTGGGATTTGCCCAGCGGGGTCGCCGTCCACCTGCAACGGTACCTCGGCACCTTGGGGCTCGAATACGACCTCGCGGGCCTGCCGGTAAAGAATGCCCGCGCGATCCGTGAACCGCGGCAGCCACGAGGCTACGGCGTGGACCGCCAGCCGCGGCATCGACAGTCTGCGCATGACGCAGACATCCAACAGGCAGTCTTCCACGGAGGCGTTCGGCGTGAAGCGAAATACTCCTGCTGAGAAGCGGCAGTTTGCGACGATCGCGTAGTGGCCGTCGTCGCACAGTGTCTTTCCGTCAGCCACGACGCGGATTGGGGGCCATGCGTAACGGGAAAGCACGCGGAGCGTGGGAAGGAAGTAGCCGGGGATCCCGAGGCGCTTGCCACGAGAGGAATGAATTCTGGCTACGATGGCCGCGTCGGGTCCGGCTCCGGCTCCCAAAAGGAAGCGCCGGCCTCGGTGCAGACCGACGTCCATTGTCCTGGATTGATTTCGGGCGATCAGTTCCGCGACCGCCTCCGCGTTTTGCGGGATCCCGAGTTGCCGCGCCACCACATTGGCCGTGCCCAAGGGGAGTATGGCCAGCAGCGCGCCCGTGCCCGCGATCCCGTTCGCGACCTCGTTCGTTGTGCCATCACCCCCGACGCTGACGACACAGTCGAAGCCGGGCTGACTCGCTTGCTCTTGCGCTTCCCCTGCGCGGCTGGTAATGAAGAGATCGGATTCAAGGCCCTTGCCGCGCAAAGCGGCGCGCATGGCTTCTCCGAGCTGGCGGCCTCTGCCCCCACCCGAGATAGGATTAGCGATTACGCGAACGTTCATCCGATGGTAGCCCCAGCCCTCCCCACCCGAGCGAGTCCGTGTTTGTCCGTGCGTCCGTGTCTGGAGTCAATTGGACGTGGCGGGCATGATCAAATCGAAGGGACCAACATCAGCGTGAAACGCCGTGCCGTCGTCGCGCACCATGCGATAGGTGCCGCGCATGGTCCCATACCGGGTATGCAGCGGGCACGCGCTTGTATACTCGAACGTCTCACCCGGCTCCAGACGCGGTTGCTCGCCCACGACACCAGGCCCGCGCACCTCTTCGACCTGGCCAAGGGCATCCGTGATGATCCAGTGACGGCTGATTAGCTGCGCCGGTTCGGCGCCTTCGTTGGTAATTCGGATGCGGTAGCCGAAGTAGTAGACGTGTTCTTTCTGCTTGGAGCGTTCCGGCACGAAGAAGCTCTCCGTGCGCACCCGGATACTCTGCGTTAGCGTATTCGACATGAGTCCTCAGATCCTTCTTTCCGAACGCGGCACCAGCATAGCAGGTTGGACAAGTCGCGCTCCACTTCATGCTTGCGGTGCGTGACGCGGAAACCGGGCGCGGGTGGAGCTTAAGATCTCAGATCTCAAATCTCAGAACCCGGATCTCAGAACCCGGAGCTCAGAACCCGGAGCTCAGAACCCGGAGCTCAGAACCCGGAGCTCAGAACCCGGAGCTCAGAACCCGGAGCTCAGAACCCGGAGCTCAGAACCCGGAGCTCAGATTCACGAATGTGCACCCCCAGTGCCCATTCGCGTGGATCCTTCGCCGTTGGCGGGTGCCAATATGCTACACTCCTCGGATACCGTGTATGGCGTGGCCGGGGGGAGAATGTGAGCGAGGACAAGCATCGAGACTGGATGTGCGGAGACTCCGTTGATCCGTCAGCCGCGTTGCCGGACGAGCCAGGGCAGGAGCATTCCGCTGAGGCGCCGCGCGTCAAGGAAACGTTATACGCGCGTTTTCACGCGTTGCTGAGACGGGACTTCCTCGTGGGTGGCATTCCGCCCCGGTACTTCATCACCCGGTGGATCTTTCTACGCTTGCTCGCGGTGGTGCACCTGATAGCCTTTGTGTCGCTGTGGGTTCAGATCGACGGCCTCATCGGCAGCCGTGGGATTGCCCCGGCGAACCTGCTCTTGAATCTGGCACGCACCCGCGCGGGAGTCGATCGCTATTGGCGCCTGCCAACCCTTTGCTGGCTGAACGACAGCGATTGGTACCTGCACCTGCTGTGTGGGGCCGGTGCATTCTTCGCACTTGTGCTCCTGTTGGGCTATGCGCCGCCGCTGTGTCTTGCCGCCCTGTACATTCTTTATCTGTCGCTTGTTTCCGTCAGTCCGGATTTCCTGAGTTTCCAATGGGATTCCCTGCTGCTGGAGATGACTTTCCTCGCCATCTTCTTCGCGCCGCTGCAACGGCGCCCAAACCTTTCCAAGGAGTCCGTGCACTCCCGCGTGATGCTCCTGCTTCTGCGTTGGCTGCTGTTCCGGCTCATGTTCACGTCGGGCGTGGTGAAGCTGGAGGACGCCACGTGGCGCAATCTCACCGCCCTGAATTACCACTTCGAGACCCAGCCCCTGCCCACCGTGCTCGGCTGGTACGCGCACCACTTGCCGGAATGGATGCTCAAGGTGTCCGTTGCAGGCATGTTCGTCATCGAACTCGTGGTCCCGTTCCTCGTGCTCGCGCCGAGACGCATCCGTGGCGCGTCCGCAGGGGTACTCATCGGGTTCCAACTACTGATTATGGCCACCGGCAACTACACCTTTTTCAATTTGCTCACCATCGCACTGTGTCTTCTGCTGCTGGATGATCGGCATTGGAGGGCGTTGTTACCCAAGCGCTTCTTCGCGTGGCTTGCGCCGCCCGAGACCATTCGCCGCCTGCCGTTCTGGCGCAAGTTGGCGATGGGCATGCTGGCCGTTCCCATCGCGATGATCACAGGATCTCAGATGGCCCAGCTCCTGCCCAACGCGTCGGGTCCCCCGGGGTGGATGTGGCCGGTAATGGAACAAGTTCATCCGTATCGTGTGGCGAACCGGTATGGACTATTTGCCCATATGACCACCACGCGCCCGGAGATTGTGATCGAAGGCAGCGATAACGGGGCTGATTGGAAGGCTTACGTTTTCAAGTACAAGCCCGGCCCCGAGGACAGGCGACCCGCGCGCGTCGCACCCCACCAGCCGCGACTGGATTGGCAGATGTGGTTTGCCGCGCTACGGCCGGGACATCCGCCCAATTGGTTCCTCAATCTGTGCTTTCGTCTTTTGCAGGGCGAACCGGAAGTACTGTCCCTTCTCGGCTCGAATCCTTTTCCGGAGCGGCCGCCCAAGATGATCCGGGCGACGCTTTATACGTATCAATTCACGAGCATCGAAGAGCAGCGGAAAACCGGGATGTGGTGGCGGAGCACGCTTCAGGGGCCGTACATGGCGCCTATGACACTCGACGGCGATGGAAGCGAATGAGGCTATCCCCTGATCGAGGAATGGGAAGCAGGGGACGCATGGGAGGAATGGGATAGATGCGGGGACCGCGCCTCCGAGTTGTTTGCAAACGGCCTCGTGGTGTGCTACACTCACTTCAGGTAAGAAATACCATGTGTAATTCGAAGCATATAACGAGCCTGCTACTCCCACTCCTCCTTCTGGAGGACGCGGGCTCGTCATGCCTCGAATTTCCTAAGTAAACATACCCGATAGGGTTTTAGGTAGAGGCCGCGAGCCCAGGCTCGCGGCCTCGTTCTTTTTGCGCCCGAGGGCGCCCGAAAGGAGGTGGTGTCATATGGACATGGGGCTCGTTTTGCCCGCGTGATCCAGGCGCTTGCGACTTTGCGTGTTTCCGTTTGATTTCACTGAAAACGAATAACGCAAAGGAGCTTGCTCATGTCTGTTGATGTACGCATTTTTGATACGACTCTGCGCGATGGAGAACAAACGCCCGGGGTTCACGTCCCATCGCATCACAAAGTTGAAATCGCCCGCATGCTGGAGGCCTTTGGGGTCTCCACGATTGAAGCGGGTTTCCCGGCCTCGTCGCCCGGCGACAAAGCGGCCGTGGCTACGGTCGCCCAGACCGTGCGCGGCTGCGAGGTTGCGGCCTTGGCGCGCTGCATCGCCGCTGACGTGGACGCGGCGTGCGCCGCCGTCCAGGCTGCCGAGCGGCCAGTTGTGCACGTCTTCCTGGGTGTGTCCGACATTCACCTGTCACGCAAGCTGCGCATGAATCGCGCGCAGGCCATCCGCGCCATCGAAGGCTGCGTGTCGCGCGCACGCGCGCGAGTATCCACTGTGCAATTCAGCGCTGAAGACGCCACCCGCACGGAACGCGTGTTCCTGCGGCAGTGCGTCGAGGCGGCGCTGAACTCAGGAGCGACCCGCATCAACGTCCCCGATACGGTGGGGTGTGCCCTGCCGCATGAGTATGCGGCCCTGATTCGCGACATCGTCCGTTTCGTGGATGGCGCGGCCATCGTCAGCGCCCATTGTCACGACGACATGGGCCTGGCCACGGCGAATACCATCGCTGCCATTGAAGCGGGCGCACAGCAAGTGGAGGTCACCGTGAACGGCATCGGTGAGCGCGCGGGGAATGCGGCCGCCGAGCAGGTCGGCGTGGTCTGCGCGATGAAAGGTGTCGCCCACACCGGACTCGATCTGACGCGCATCGCTGAATTGAGCCGGCGTGTCGCCGAAGTCACCGGCGTGCCCGTGCAGCCGAACCGCGCCGTCATTGGCGCCAACGCTTTCGCACACAGTTCGGGCATCCATCAGGACGGCATCATCAAAGAAGCCGCGAGCTACGAGTTCGTGCCACCGTCGTTGGTGGGCGTGCCGGGACATACTTTCGTGTTGACGGCCAGCTCCGGCCGGCGTGCGATCGAGTACAAAGCCCGCGAGATGGGATTCGATCTGCCAGGAAATGCGGCGGATGCGGTTTACCGCGAGTTCATTGTCGTGGCACAGAACCGCTGCGGCGCGGTCTCCGACGCGGACTTGGCGGACATCATCCGCCGCACCGTCGGCGTCACGGTTGCGTAAGCGATTGAGCCAGCCCTTCCGGGACGCAGCCGCGTCCCGGCGGGGGCGACTACCCGAACCATTGAGCGGCGCTAAAGAGCAGATGAAGATTGTACGCCCTTGGGATTACGTTCCGGTTTCCGAGAACGCATCGAGTACTTCGCGCACCGCGCGCAACAAGTCTGCTTTGCGATAAGGCTTCATGATCACGTGCAGCCCCTTCTCCACGACGAAGTCCGTGGCGATCGCGTTCTCGCTATATCCACTGCTGAACAGGAAGTGCATTGTGGGCCGCTGCGAGCGGATGCGTTCCATGACGTCCCGTCCGCTCATGCGGGGCATTATCACGTCCAAAAGGGCCAGATCGATGCTCCCATTGTGTTCATCGAACACGCGAATGGCCTCTTCGCCGTCGGAGGCTACCAGCACCGAGTATCCGGCGCTCTCCAACATGCGCGCAACGAGTGTCCTCACCGCCTCTTCATCCTCAGCGACAAGAATCGTTTCGTGTCCTCCGGCGCTCACTTCCGTGCTCGCTGGAGCGTCCAACGATTCTGTCTCTCGCTCAATACTGGGAATGTACACGCTGAACGCAGCTCCTTCGCCAGGGAGACTAGAGACCTGGATCAATCCCTCGTGTTGCTTGACGATTCCATAGATGGTGGCCAGGCCGAGCCCCGTGCCTTTGCCCACTTCCTTTGTGGTGAAGAATGGTTCGAAGATCTGCGCCCGCGTCTCTTCGTCCATGCCATATCCGGTGTCCGCCACGGTGAGTTGTACGTAGTTTCCTTCCTGCGCCCAGAGGTGTTCCCGGCAAAACTCCGCGTCCAAGACGACGTTTTCAGTCGTGATTGTGAGCTTTCCGCCATGGGGCATGGCATCGCGCGCATTTACGCACAGGTTCATCAGCACCTGCTCAATTTGCCCTCGGTCCACGTGTACAGCCTTCAAGAGTTTGCAGGGTGTGAAGCACAGCTCGATGTGTTCGCCGATGCAACGTCGGACCATGTTCAAAAGGCCGCGAATCAGCTCGTTCAGATCGAGGTCGACGGGTTGAATGAGTTGTCGCCGGCTGAACGCCAGCAGTTGCTTCGTCAGGTCGGCCGCGCGAGCGGCGGCTTCGCTGGCTTCAACGAGTCCCTCAGTGCTTCGGCCTTCCGCTCCGGCAGCGCTTCGCGCGAATTCAAGATGTCCAAGAATCACCTGCAGGAGATTGTTGAAGTCGTGCGCAATACCCCCGGCCAATTGCCCTACGGCTTCCATTTTCTGAGCTTGGCGCAATTGCGCTTCCAGTTTCTCCTTCTCAACCGCAGCACGTTCTCGCTCGGTGATGAAACGGGCCTGCTGCACGTTTTGATAAGCCTTCAGAGACAACTCATGTGCAAACAGGAAAAGGACGTCCGCTACTTTCTGAAAACGTTCGGAAGACATTGTTGGGACCTCGGCGAGCGCTTCGCGGAACTCCTCACGATCTGCGCCGATTTCATCCGCATAAAGCAGGAGCTTCTGCTCATCCACGGACTCATCTCTCGTCTGGCCAATCAACCAGTTCGCGAGATGCTTTCCCCCTACCGATATGCTGGCCCCCGCGTTGGAGAGTCCCACGCTCAGGCAACGCTGGACGGTCGGTCCAGTTGGGTTCACGCGGCCGATCAGCGCATCAGATAGTTTGCAATTGGCTAGCCCTTTCTCTGTTGTCCGAATGATGTTTTTGCACAGGTGGCAGAAATTGCTGGGTTGCGTCAGCGGGGTCCCATCCGGTTCAGTGATCAGGGAAGCGACCCCAGTCGCCGCTCCGAAAGCGTCCGAGATCCTCTGGAGATCTTGAAGGTTGAAAAGGTCGGAGAGTTGAAGCGAAGTGGTATCATCCCCCGGTTGGGTCAACGCCACAACGCGTTCCTGCAGTCCTCGCTGGACCCGCTTGCGCTCAGTGATATCGATGGCCGTGAACGTCACTCCCTTATACCAATCGTGTCGATCCAGTGGAGTGGCATTCAGGACGACCTCCATCGTCGTTCCGTTCTTGCGCTTCCAATGGGCCTCCACGGTCGACGTCCCGTGCTCGTCCATTTGACGCGCTCCTTCGCGCTCCACACGCTTGTACTCTTCGTCGGACACGTACAAGAAGCGAGCGCTCTGATTCACGAATTCGTCCCGAGTGTAGCCTGTCATTGCGCACAGCGCGTCATTGGCATCGATGATTCCGCCACGGGTGTACACACCAATTCCGACAGGCGCGACGCGCAACACGCTCAAGGTCTTTTCTTCGCTTGCTGCCAGGGCGGCCCGTGAAGCGGCGAGGCTTTCGATGGCTTGTGCTGAACGGCGCGAGTGAATGAAGAAGGAAATGATAATGGATGCAAGCAACAAGGACGCCAGGGCGGATGGTGCGGCATGCGCGGAGATATGAGTCTGCCATTCTTTCGCATTCATATCCATGCCAAACAGGGCAAGTACCTCTCCAGATTCCGGAACCACAATGGGGACTACTGCGCTGATCCACAAGCCCCAGCGATCGCGCACCGGACCTACAACGATCTCCTTCTTAGTGTCAAACACGGCGCGGATGGAGTCAGGCACCTCAGTGAATACTTGGCCAGGAGGAGAATAGTCCTTCGATTCCGGTGGCTCGGAGTCCACCAGGATGACGACGTCGGTCCCGCGCTTTCCCAGGAGATACAGGAAGCGGCAGGTGGGATTGGTCGAACGTGCGAGACTTAGCTGCTCCTTGAGTCGTAAGTAGTCCGGCAAATCAAGGTCGCGGATGTCCATATGTAGTGAAGCAATGCGGCCAGCGTTGAGCACTTGGGCCAGCATGCGCGTTTGCGTGAGCAGCGCAGCGCGCTGGCTCGCGTCTTCCCGGACGTAAGAATGATGGGTGAGTAGCCCGCCCAGTCCCGCAATGAGTGCCAGTGCCAGTGCCAGTCCGAACAAGTTCCAAGCACGCATCCGCTGCCCAACATGCCCAGCCTCAGGATTTCGCGGCATCGCGCAATCCTCCCCCGCCACCCGGCATAGTCGCCACCCTGGATGACGAATGCACCTTCTCCGCTAACGTTCTCGCAAGCGACTAATAGTGAAGTCATCATATCACAGATTCCATATACGGGACAGGGGATTCTGAGGGAAGATCCGGCTTGCTGCTGGTGAATGGATGGGGCAAAAGAAGTAACGGGTCTACACATGATACCGCCCATATTCCGCGGGTGCTGTACCCTCCGGCGCCATTCCTCGGATCGCAACGCTCCCCGCGCACCCTTCAGTGCGCCATGACCCCCCAGCGGCGTTCGCCCAGGTAGGTTTGGAGCCGGGACTCGAAGAATTCCTTCGTCATGGCTAATCCGTCGCGCAAGGTTGTCTTCGGGGACCAGCCCAACAGGGAACGCATCTTGTCGTTGGCGATGGAGACATCGCCAACGTCCATCTGCCGCCAATCCGAGGGCCATGGCACATGCGTCACGCCGCCCGAACCGAACACCGCGACGACCATCTCCGCGAACTCGGTGATGGAGTGTTCCACGTCACCCGCGGCGAACAGCACTTCGCCGATCGTCGCGTCTTCCAAGGCGGTTTGCAGCAGCGCATCGACGCAATCGTCTACGTACAGCACGTTTCTACGCTGTTCGCCCTGGCCGTAGATCGTCAGGTCTTTTCCCTGGAGCGCGAGACCGATGAAGTAGTTCAATACGCCCGCGTCGCTGCTCCGGATGTTGGCACGTGGCCCGTAGATATTGGCCAGCCGCACGACCGTCGTGCGCAACCCGTGGGCCCGGTGATAGATCAGATGGTATTTTTCGGCCACACTCTTGTTCGCGGAGTAGATGTCGAGCGGAAATTCGGGGTGGGTTTCATCCATGGGCACGTGCACCATCGGACCGCACTGCGTGCTGGTGCCCAGGTAAACGACCCGCGCGCGCGGATTCGCGCGCCGCACACTCTCCAAGACGTTCATGGAACCCGTGCAATTGATGTTGATGTCCAAATAGGGGTCGCGCATCGAATACGCATGCGACGTGTGCCCGGCGCAATTGAAAATGATGTCCTGATCGCGGGTCGCCTTGTCTACGAGGTTGACGTCCCGGACGTCGTTGATCACCACGCGGATCGAAGGGTGTTCGTCGAGGTTCGCGATGTTGCCTCCGCCGTGGTCCATCAGCGAATCGTAGACGGTCACGTGGGCGCCCGATTCCAGGCATTTGAGGGCCAGATTGCTGCCAATGAAGCCCAGACCTCCGAGGACCAGAACGCGCTTTTCATGAAGTTTGGTGTTCATGGTTCGTTCCCTCCTGACGGTTCGGACTGCTGTGTGATGTACGTTTCGATAGGGATATCGCCTATGTACAATCCTTCGACGGCGGCCTCGCCGTTGCGCACCCGCACGTGCACGAAGGCGTTGCGCGCCGTCATCCGGCTTTGGTCCCAGTACGCCCGCTCCGCGGCAGGCGCTTTCCACTCATTCATGTAATACCGGTCGATCGGCAGGTTCACGTGAAGAAGGCGCTGGCCGGCATCGGCCCAACCCGCCGTCGCGCGGATATAGATACCCTGTGCCGGCGGATCCCGGAGGACCTCCGCGATTCTAGAGATACCTTCAGCATCAGATTCGATCCGGGCGTACACCGTTTGCCCGGGTTCCGGAATTGGCCCCTCGAGCAGCGGACCTTTGCTCTCCTCGATGGCCAGCCGCACGTAACGCCCGCGGAAGGCATCGTAAGGGTCCACCGGCGCCGTGCGAAAGCGGCACAAGGTGCCCTCCGAGAGGGTCTTCTCCAAAGAGAGAATCATGTTCGCGGGCACGGCGATCTGGGCGAGTGCCACCACGGCCAGGACGCCAAGGCGCGTTGACGTGTTCATGCTGTCCTCCTTCGGCGCAGCATGGCCAGGTTCGCACCGAGAAATCCGGCGCCCAACAAGATGAACACAATGCCCCGCGCAACGAAGTCCATGTCGCTGTCAAAGAAGCGGGCCACGATCCACGCCGCCATGATGGCCAGCCCAGCATTCAACGTGCCCAAGCGCCCCAATTGCAGGCCCAGCGCCGTCACCCCGACGCCCAATGCGAGCAGGTATCCGTTGTACAGCAGCATCGGCGGCGTTTCGAGTTCGTAGGCCGATGCCATGACGAAGCCGAGGGTCGCGACAATCGGGGCCACACCGAGTACGGCAGGCAGACGATTCGCAGAGCCCAGTACCTTCACGAGCAGCGCCACGGCCACGGCCGTATAGAGCGCCAGCACGGCCAGATCGTGCGCGAGCCCCAAGGTATCACTCTCGATGCCGCTGTGGTAGTGATACCAGCCGACTTCGTGCCAAGGCCATTCAAAGGTCAATAGGAGTGCCATCACGCAAACGCCCCAACCGCCAATGGTCCGGAGCGGGTGTTGCCAGAATGCCTTGGAGGGACCAGTCCACACGACCCCGCCGAGGTACATCGCGGTGAACAGGCTCGAGTACACCACGATCCACAGGCCGGGCAGCGACTTCTCCAACACGACTCCCGTGGCGATGCACAGCGTAGCGCAGAATGCCCACGTCAGCCATGTGGAGCGGAGCCCGAACCGATCCTGCCGGTAGGCGATCGCGATATGAGGCGTGATCAACAGGAGCAGCAGCCAGAACCACTCGGGTACTCCCTGCGTGGACTCCCGGTAGATCGCCCAGCCCGTCATGCCCGCCATGTACAGCACGGCGGGAAGGCTTGCATTCAACAGATAGACGAGCGGCAGGCCGAGGAGCGACCACGTCAACAGGAATACCCCCAGGTCTCCGGGGATCTGATAGGTTTGGCCGATGAGCGCGATGCACGCGCCGATGCTGAGGGCAAGGAAGACGCCTGTGCTCTCCGCCCAAATTGGGGAACGCTGTTTGCGCGCGATCGCATACGCCACGAGGGCCTGCCCGGTGAGGAGCGGCGCGAAGGCCACGCATGCGCGCACGCCTCGCGACATGAACTCCCAGTTGTGAGCCAGCAGCAGGATGATTCCCAGTCCGACCAACGTCGCACCAAGCACGCTAATCACAATTCGCGCCAGCGGGATCCGCTGTTCTTCTCCCGGGTCGCCGTAGTGATTGCGAAGCAGCCGGGCGGTTTCCTCCGTGAGAAGCCCCCGAGAGACTAGCTCAGGGAGTTCGCCGTACAGCCATCGTATCCCCTTCTTGCTCACCGCAACCTCCTTCATGCTGTCCCTTCTACTATTATACGCAGAATGCTTGCGCCAGCCGGGCGGGCATCAAATCCTCCAATCCAGCTTTAAGTCCTTGCCGCATGGGCAGGGTGCGCGCAGCACGATGGTGACAAAAAACGTCGTGGCAGTACCGTCGTGGTCGGGAGTCCAGCCCTGCCTCACTAGATTCGCTCAGTGCCCGCAGAAATTCAACTTGTTTCCTATGAGGCACTTGGAGATTGTTCACACCGTTTGGCATGGCGATTGCCCTTCATGGTTCCGAAAGTTTAAGGGAACGGGCCGGCTCTGGTGGGCCGCCCGAGGATTTGAGGACAGTCTTGGAACTTTGGAGGGTTGTGTAATGAAAGCATTGTCAAAGAAGTCCGGTTTCACGCTGATTGAGTTGATGATCGTGGTCGCGATTATCGCGATT
>JADLGB010000011.1 GCA_020849535.1 Candidatus Hydrogenedentota bacterium | reverse complement strand
TTGATCTTCTCGTTCACCACGTACGGGGGGTGGCTCATCGGATCGGTCAAGTACACCGATGAAACAATGCCCATCATCTGGAAGCTCATTCCGATTGGCACGGAGCTGGTGGACTGCAACATCAATGGCGGCCCAATCGGCCACTGGTCCTGGATGCTGATGCTCGTCTGCGGGACCATCGCGTACGACATCATGGCCACGAAGAACACCCAGAAGATTCTCGTGGGTTGTCTGGGGTGGGGCGTGGCGTTGTGCCTGGTGGGACTGGCGTTGCGGCTGCCGATCGGCAACATCAAGGAGGCATGGGTCTTTTCAAAATACTACGTGACGGCCCCGTACGCGTTCTGGAGCAGCGGCCTGTGCTTCCTCACGATGGCGGCCTTCTACGTCGTGTGCGACATGATCAAGATCCGCATCCCGCACATGACGGTGTTTGGGTTGAATCCGCTGTTCATCTACATCCTGCAGTGGTGCCTCATGGAGTCGTCGCACCGGTTCATCCCGGAAGATACGACGAATTGGGTCGCCATCATGGCGGGATTCGCCTTGTTCTATGCGATCTGCTACGGAACGGCTTATTACCTGTATAAGAAGAACATATTAATCAAGCTTTGATTGGACGGATCGGACTGATCGGACCGATCGGACTTGTGAGTTTCTTGAGGGTCCTGCCGGCGTGTGGCGGGGCCTTTTTCTTTTGCGGTGTCCCCACTGGTGGGTTCTGTGATAGACTGCACTGGAGCCAAGTGGAGTACTATGCAGGGGACCGGGGGCCGGCCGCGGACTGCGGCGCAACCGTAGAGGATGTTTCTCGTCATGAAGATCACACGCTGGTGCCTGACCGCGAGTTTTCTACTTTGTACTATCGCGCTTCTCAGCGGCTGCGGAGATCCCGATAAGAACAAGCTGCTGTTCCGTCCGGAGATTAACGTAGCCCGGACGGTTAACACTTCCGACGCATCCAGCACCAACATGAAGATGATGGGCATGGAGATGACGATTGGGGCCTCCAAGGAGATGTCGTATGTGATGACCCCGACGGCCATCGACGAGAATGGCGTGGTGTCGCTCGACGTGGTGATCGATCATATACGCACCGAGACCACCGGTCTCGACGGGATGCTCAAAGGCGCGGGCATGCCCCAGTTGCCGGGTATGGACGACATGTTCGGCGAGAAGGCCATGCAGAAGGCCCTCGAATCAATGAAAGGCGAGAAGTTCACGTTGCGGGTGAGCCGGAACGGCGAGGTGCTCGGCGTGGATGGCGCGGATGCGATTGCCAGCAAGATTGCGGATGCCTACGCGCCTCCCGCGCACCTGCCTGCCGAACAAATCAAAACGGGGATCCGCCAGGGATATGGCAACCAGGGGACCTTGGAGATGATGAAGCAGATCTTCATCAAGACGCCCGACAAAGCGCTTAACCCGGGAGATACATGGCAGGAGACCGTGAACCGGGGAAGCGCCGAGATGCCTGTGGAGGGGACCTCGACGGTCACGGTGGGAGAACGCAATGCGGGGCTCTTGACGCTCTCGACCACGGACCAGTATCAGCTCGACTTCTCCAAGGGGCCCATGGGCGCAGCCATGGCCTCGGGTAAAGCCAGCGCCAAGATCACGGGGCAAGGCACAGGCACCGCCGAGTACGAGGAAGCGACGGGCTGGCCAAGGAAATGGGTCACGACTGGGAAGGCATCGGGAAGTGTGTCTGCCATGCAAGGTATGGAAATGCCCATGGAGATTTCGGCGAAGTTCGAGATTAATTCGTTTCCAAAGCCACAGTGAAAAAGCATCGGACGGATTGGACGGATCGGACCGATCGGACCGATCGGACTGGGTTCGCGGCCTGAGTGTTTGCTAAATCACGTATTCTCGTGGCATAAATAGATGGGACCACGAGGAGTCGTGATGCAAGGCTTGAGGGGTGTACTCTATACTTTTTCCCTGTCCATTGGATTACTTATTGTCCTGCTTGGACTTACGGGTTGTCCGGACACGGGCGGCGGCACCCCGAATCCCGATCCCGGCGAGGAGCCGGGGACGCCGGAACCCCAGGCAAACCCAATCCTCTTTGTTACCCAAACACCTCACTACAATGACTTTACGACGATTGTGTCCACCTTTGGGAACCAGCAAGGGCACGTGTACAGCGCGCCGCGCGGCGGCGACCTGTACATCCGATATCCCGACGGCGTCCTCCGCAACTTAACCCAGGAGGCCGGTTTCGGGACCAAGCCGGAAAAGGACATCGCGGTGCGCGATCCGCACGTGCACTGGAACGGTTCGAAAGCCCTGTTCTCCATGGTTGTCGGGGGCACGACCAAGAACGATTACACACCCGTGTACTTTCAGATTTACGAGGTGACGGGGCTTGGTAAGGGCGAAGCCGTCAATATTCGGAGGCTGAAGCAACCAAAAGACTTCAATAACGTCGCGCCCAGCTACGACGCCGTTGACCGAATCCTGTTCACGAGCGACCGGCCCCACAACGGGGATCGTCGACTCTACCCGCAGCTCGATGAATACGAGTCGGCAAAAACGGTGTCCGGATTGTGGCGTATGAACGCTGACGGCTCCGACCTGCACCTGCTCGATCATTCGCCTTCGGGGGATTTCGAGCCGTTCGTGGATAGTTTCGGGCGAATTGTCTTCACGCGGTGGGATCATCTGCAACGCGACCAGCAGGCGGATGCGGACATCGCGGCGATGATCGAGGGCGAGGATCCGTCGTACGATGCCGTGACCTACGAGTCCGAGGACTCGGATGTTTCCCATGCGCTCGCGCCGGGAGATGAGGTGTATCCGGAGCCGCGCGCGTTCTTTGACGATCCCACGTGGGATGAACTGCTACCGACGGAACAGACGCACACCTTCAATGTCTTCTTTCCGTGGATGATGAACCATGACGGCACCGGACTGGAGACCTTGAACCACATCGGCCGGCTCGAATTGTCCGGCTACATCCCCTCGGCGCGCACGTATCTGCCGGAGGCTTACGCATTCTCGACTCCGCGCATCCGCAACGTGATGCACCTTGCGGAGGACCCCACGAAGCCGGGCCGGTACTACATGAGCAACGTGCTGGAGTTCGGTACGCACGCGGCGGGTCAGATCGTGTCCCTCAACGCGAAGCCATCGCTGAACGCGGATGACATGCGGATCAAGTACGAGACCCACACGGAGACATCCAGCTACGTCGAGGATGGCGAAAACCCCGGATATGCGAACATCGGCCTTTTCCGTGACCCCTTGCCGACGACGGACGGGACGCTTTGGGCCGTGCACAGTTCGAGTCCGTACCGCGACGATGCGACGGCCAGTAGTCCTCCCTCCCCCGCTCCGTTTGAGATCAGCAGCCGCTATGACTTCTCGATTCGGCAGCTTGTCCCTGGCGGGCCGGATGGCACTCTGAAACCCGGCGCGCGCCTGAATCCTGGAGGCATCGTTGAAGATGTCTCCTACTTCGATAACTACCGGTATCGGACCCTCGTCTATTCGGGCCGCATGTGGGAATTGCAACCGGTCGAGGTCGTGGCGCGGGCGCGCCCCAAGAAGACTGTGGAAGTAGTGCCGGACACCGAGCAAGCAGTAATGGAGCAGGCACTCGGGGGTGCGGCCAACGTGTCGGCGCTACGTGAGTATCTGGTTGAAAACAACCTCGCACTGCTGGTGTGCCGGGACGTGACGGTCCGCGGCGATGAGCAGCAGGACATCAATCTGAAGATCGCGTGGAGCGATCACAAAACTTCGGATGGCTTGTCCACGCCGAAGGAGATCGCGTGGCTGCAGTTCTTCGAAGGGCAGCAGTTGCGCGGGTATCGCTCAGAAGGGCGGCGCGTGATAGCCCGTGCGATGGACGACGCGGTGAATCCGGCGGAATCCGGCGCACCCGAGGGTGCCGTGAGACTTGGGGATGACGGGTCGATGGCGGCCTTCGTGCCCGCGAGGCGTGCGTTGTCGTGGCAGACCACCGAACTCGACGGGACCCCGGCTGTGCGGGAACGATTCTGGCTGACCTTCCAGCCGGGCGAGATCCGGTCATGCACCAACTGTCATGGCCTGAACGAGGAGGATGTGTTCGGGGGACCCGTCCCGGAGAATCCGCCGCAGGCACTCGCAGACCTCATGCAATGGTGGCTGGCGCAGTAAGGAATCTCCATTCCGGCCATTCGAACCAGGCTGCTTTTGCAGGTTTGGCGTAGCAGCTACACTACGCAAGCGGAGACATCGATTACCAATCAAGACACAGGCGAGGGCGCCTGTGCCACACGTCTATCTCCTATTCGTCGTCTTGATGAAACTCATGAAGCCTCTTGGCGGACCAGGTACGGCAAGAAGGAAGAACTCCTGCAGGCATGGCAAGCGCGTGTGGCACAGGCGCCCTCGCCTGTGTCTTGATTTATTTGCCTGAAGACTTCTCCTGCCATCCTATATTCGGCCCCGCAGCTTGCGGCGCAGTTCGTGCCCTGCGCTACAACAAGGGCGAGACGAGCAGGCCGAGGTCTTCAGCCCACTGGCGGGCGTGGCTGACCTTCTCGGGCGTGTACAGGGTGGAGGCGTTCATGAGCGATTGCATCCAGTCTTCGGTGCGGGCGATCTCGGATTCCGAGTAGACAAACATCGCGATCTCGTAATTGAGGTAGAGACTGCGCACGTCGAAGTTGACCGTGCCCACCACCGTGACGCGATCGTCAAACAAAATATGCTTGGCGTGGATCATCTTTTCGTGAACGTAGATCTTCGCGCCCGCCGCGTGCAGCTTGCGCAGGAAGCGCCCGCGCGCCAAGTCGGCGAGATAGTGGTTGGAGTGCGCGGGCAAGATGATGCGCACATCGCGTCCCAACCGGGTTTGAAGCACCACCGCCTGCAGGAGCCCTTCATCGGGGATGAAGTAAGGCGTCGTAATCCAGATGCGCTCCCGCGCTTCGTAAGCGGCGCACAGAATCGCCTCATACAGTGGATCGCCCACGACATCGGGCCCGCTGGCCACCATCTGAGCGATGGCGTCGCCGGGGTCATTCTCCGGGGTGATCGGTTCGGCCGGCAACAGGACGAGGTCCTCATCCGTCGCGAACTCCCAATCGCTGGCAAACACGGTGGCGAAGTCGTGCACCACCGGCCCAAGCACCAGCGCCGTCGTGTCAATGAAACGCCGATCCAGCGGATCGGAGCCCATGTATTCTTCGGCGAGGTTCATGCCCCCGATGAGGGCACGCTTCTGATCGAAGACGGCGACCTTGCGATGGTTGCGCAGGTTGGCCGACCATTTGCGCCGCAGAGGCAACACCGGCATGAAGACACCCACCTTGCCGCCTGCGGCCCGTAGCGGATTCGCAAAGCGGCCCCGCGTCCGCACGCAGCCCAAGGCGTCCAGAAGCAGCCGCACCTCGACGCCTTCCTTCGCGCGCCGGGCCAGGTGCTCGATGATCGCCTTGCCCGTGTCATCGCGTCCGAGGATAAAGGTCATGATGTTGATGGAATGCTGGGCCTCGTCGATGAGGCGGAGGAGGGTGTTGAAGGCCTCGACGCCATCTGGAATAACCTCGACGTAGTTGTCGCGCCGGGCCGGCGGCATGCCCGCCGTCAAAAGCACCTGCTCGATGTGGTTCTTCGTTCGGCTGTCCGGTGCGTCGCAATCGGGCTCGAAGAGGCGCTCCTTACGGCCAGCCTGGCTCCTGAGCTTGCGTCCGCCGAACAGCAGGTAGGCGGGAACTCCGACGTAAGGCATCAGAAGAATCGACAATAGCCACGCGATGGAGACCGCCGGCCGGTTCTGTTGGCGCAGGATGCGCGCCATCAGCAGGATGCCAAGTCCGACACCCAGCAGGCTGGAAACATGGCTGAGCAGAAGTTCAATCGTGGGATGGGTGTTCAAGGTCATGATGGTAAGCCTCGCTGTGCTCTTGCTACACCGTGCGCTCACGTTAACACGCCCACGCACGGTAAGCAACGGAAGTAGCAGGGTTCTGGATCAGCTTTGAATTGCCGGTGGCGTGAAGTGAAGTCATTCTCTTGAACCTAGCGCTGTGCTGTCACGCCCAAGGCGTGACGAGCGAGGCAGTACTGAAGAGGCCGGCGCCCTCACGCTACGGCTCGACAGATGATGCCCCGCCTTTGTCCGTCCCATTCTTCCCATACGTCCCATAGCTCCCCTCGCACGCGTTGACACCCGGCGGTACCTGGCGTATACTTCATTTTATCAGTTGAACCATTGCGCATGGGCCAAGGGAAGACGGTGTGAATCCGTCGCAGACGCGCTGCTGTAACCGATGACGAAAGCCGCAATCCGCCACTGTTCGAGCGACGGGAAGGCGCGGCCGGTAGGATGATTCGGAAGCCAGAAGACCTGCCCACGCGTGTACGCACAGTGCGATGACTCGCGGACCGGTCGTGGCATTGGACGCCGCACTCGCAGAGCGCGGCGCCCCTTCATCTCCCAACGCCACGTTTCCTCTCCACCAGTTCACTTCCTGCTGTACGTCTCGTGATTCTGTCTATTGGGCCACTACACGTTTTCGGCCCGGAAAGGAGGTGACACGGCACACATTTCGTTGCGCTCTACGGTACAGGGAAGCACGGTGCAAGTCCGTCGCAGTCCCGCTGCTGTAACCGGGGACGAAAGCCGCACGCATGCCACTGTTCCATGTGGAATGGGAAGGCGCGGCTGTCAGGGTGATCCGGAAGCCAGAAGACCTGACCTTGGGTGCTCGTTCTTGCGGCAACTTCGAGGAAGAGTTGCAGCAGGAGACGTGGTCTTCCACCCATTTCCTGCCCACTTTTCCGCGAGAACACTTGAACCATGAACGCACGTGTTCCATCCACTCGGCACCTGTCAAACCGGTGCGCGCGGGGAATGGGGAGGAAGAAACCATGAGATCGACTCGGACTTGCCCGAGGGCAGCCGCCGCGCACGGCGCGCGCCCAGGATTCACCTTGATTGAGCTGCTGGTGGTGATCGCCATCATCGCGATTCTAGCCGCGATTCTGTTGCCCGCGTTGGGCCGGGCCCGCGAAGCGGCCCGCAGGGCTTCGTGCGCGAACAACCTCAAGCAGTGGGGCGTCATTTACAAAATCTACGCGGGCGAAAATCAAGGCGCGTTTCCCCCGCTCGAGAATCGCCAGTTGGACTATCACTTCGGGAGCGGGTCTACCTGGTGGACCTTGACCGGGAACCTAGGTCCGGAAGCCTACCTGATCTATCCAGACTACTGGACCGACCCGGGGATCATGGAATGTCCGTCTGATTCGCACGCCGACCATACGGGCGGCACACTGGAGATCACAGGCGATCTGCGCTCCCTCGTCGACGAATATACGAAGATCGCGGAATCCAAACCCTCTAATGAGTTTGGTTACCACATGGGCTGCGTGTACGACTTGCTGTCCATGGCGCGGTCGTATGTCTACATCGGCTATGCGACGCGCACGGGAGGGCAGCTCGCAGATGCCGTATTGATGCTCCGGCAGTGGCGATACACGGGCGCACCTATGTTCAACTACGATAGCCTGACGTATCCGCCGCCCGACAGTGTCAGCGAGCAGTGGGGCGATCCAGGCTTCAGCGTGAAGCCTCGCAAGTACGATTTCACGCGATACGGAAAGCCCTATGCTGGGTTCGGCAGCATTACCAGCGAATGCCTGATCACGGCGTGGCCCATTGTCGGCAATTCGTCAGTGCCGCGGTTCGGGGAAGGAGACCTGCTCCGTTCCTATGCGCAGGATGCGTATGGCGCGCTGCCCACGGGGAACAGCGGACTCGTCGGTCTGGGTTTCACGACGGACGAAACGGGCGCGCTGCTGCCCGATACCTACCACCAGCTTCGTGAGGGGGTCGAGCGCTTTCTGATCACCGATATTAACAACCCGGCGGGGTCAGCCTTGGGACAGAGTGCGATTCCCACGATGATGGACGCGTGGGGAATGACCGACCATGGGAATGAGGCCTTGGGCACGGGCTCCGGTTGGGGAAACTATACGCCGGACACGCTCGTGTTCAACCACATCCCCGGCGGCAGCAACGTGCTGTTTATGGATGGCCATGTCGAGTACCGCGGGTACAGTGACAAAGCGCCGATCATGACGGGTCCGAATGGCGCATCGGTGTTGCCGTTCATCATGGGTTCCGCCGGCGGCTGGGGATAAGCGCACGACTTGAAGGCTTGGGCGAGAAGAAGAAGAGAAGAACATCCCCCGCCCCTCCGGGGCACCCCCTTCAAAGGGGGACCTCTGCAACACTAGTGTTGCATAGCTTTAATACTCCTCGGCCCGAAGGGCCCTCTGGGGTCCCCCTTTGAAGGGGGCAGGCCCGAAGGGCCGAGGGGGATGTTCCGCGCCAAAGACTACGGAGTGGGTGAAGCAGTCTTGGCCACCGCCTCTTCCGAGGGTTTCGGCTGCTCCGTAATCAGCACGCGGGCGCCCTTCGGAATCAAGTCAAAGGCCTTCATGACGTCGTCGTTCTTCAAGCGCACGCAGCCGTGTGAGGATGGTGTGCCGATGCGTGCCTCGTCGTTGGTTCCGTGGATGTAGATGAAGCGGTTGTAGGAGTCGACGTTTCCGCCTTGGTTGACGCCCGGTTCTTCACCTGTGAGCCACAGGAGACGCGTCAGCACGAGGTCTTCTTTCGTCGCGTCGCCGGGCTTCCAGACTTGGTTCACGGCCTTGGCCCCGCGAAAGACTTGGCCCCAAGGCGCCCCCTCCCCCACTTTCGTCTTGACGCTGTGCCAGCCGAGCGGGGTCTGCATGCTGTTGACCACAAAGCCCGTGCCTTTCTCCGCGGTCGCGCACGGAAACGCGCGGAGGATCATGCGATTGCGGATAACGCGCAGCACTTGCTCGTCCACGGAGACCCAAACGCCAAGGCTGTCGCCGACCCACTCGTCCCAGTAGTGGGCATTGAGAACGGCTTCCTGCTCCGGCGTGAGCGGGGTTGGCTCTTCCACTTTGCAGCGTGGATCATCCACGGCGGGATCTCCGGAAGGCCGGGCCACTGGTGGCGCGGGCGTCTCCGCAACGCTTCCATCGTTCTTGCCGTCGCTGGCCGAGCCCGTCTCTTGAGCGCTCAAGACACAGGTCATCAAGCAACAACAAACCAACCATTGCATACGATAATCCCACTCCATCCGCTCTTTCTGGTTTCCATGCGCGCCTGCATTCGCCGCACCGGAGCGGTATCGTAGCATTCCGAATGGTCGCCATTCATCTGATGCGTAGGAATCGCGGTGGTCAGGAGAAGGGCATTTGAAGACGCTACCGAGGCCCAAGGGGAACTGCGTCATCCCTGATGGCCACCTTAAGAGCCGGCAGGGATGCCGGCGCTCCTGGTGGCGCTCGTTTTGGAGCGCGGCCACCCCGAAGGCGTGGCTGCTTTAGCAGAGCAGGCTTGCCTGAGGTCTCTGTAGAGGTCCCCGCACTTTCTCTGATCCCGGCCGGGCTGTCCGTCTGTACCGCTACAGAACACAGGCGAGGGCGCCTGTGTCACACTTGTCCGATTGGACCGATCCGTCGGATCTGACCGATCAGACACGGCGCGTCAACGTCTTTGCCTCTGTTGGCGGAGAACCTTCCAAACCCAGTAAGATGTCGCCTGACCGGGCGAGGCCGCCGTGGCGACTCACCCTGCAAGGCAAACCCTGGGAGCGACCTCTATGTCTAGACCGCGCTTTTTCGCGTGTGCGTTGTTGGCTGTCCTGTTGGGTGTGGCGAGCGTGTTTGCCGCGCCGCTGGACGAGCTTGTTCAGGCATCTACATCCTTCCTCGACTCGCTGGATTCCGGGCAGCGGGCGCTGGCCGTGTTGCCGTTCAATTCCGATGAACGCCTTAACTGGCACTATGTGCCCAAGGACCGCGCGGGCCTTCCGTTCAAGAAGATGACGGATGAGCAACGTCAGCTCGCGCTGAATGTGCTTCGTGCGGCGCTGAGCGCCGATGGATATCAGAAAATCGAGACTATCCGGAGTTTGGAAGATGTCCTGAAGGCAATGGGCGATCGCATCGTGCGCGACACGGAACTTTTCTACTTCACGTTTTTCGGCGAACCATCGCTCACGGAAACATGGGGACTCCGTTACGAGGGGCACCATGTCTCGCTGCATTGGACGATCTCCGGTGGCGCGGTCGTCTCGTCGTGCCCGCAGTTTCTCGGGGCTAATCCCGCGGAGGTCCGGCAAGGCCCGCTCACGGGGACACGCGCATTGTCCGCGGAAGAGGATCTCGGGCGTCAACTGGTCCAATCGCTGAACGAGGAGCAGCGGGCCCTGTGTGTGCTGAATCCAGAAGCGCCACCGGACATCGTGACAGGCGCGCAGCGTCAGGCGGCCATTCAGGAGGACTTGGGTATCGCCTTCACCCAACTCAATGAGGAGCAGCAGGGTCTACTGCTCAGCTTGATTCAAGTGTACGCGAACACACAACGCCCGGAACTGGCGGAACAGCGCCTGGCCCGCGTACGCAACGCCGGAATTGACGAGATCAAGTTTGTGTGGATGGGAGGACTGGAGAAAGGCCAGAAGCATTACTATCATGTGCAGGGACCGGCATTTCTGATCGAATACGATAATACCCAGAATGATGCCAATCACATCCACACGGTGTGGCGCGATTTTGAAGGGGATTTTGGCTTGGATGTGCTGAAAGAGCATTACGATGCGCACGCATCCGCGGAACATCCCGGAGAGCACCAGCATTAGCGAGATGGAACCACAGGGGGGAGCGAGGGCCAAGCACCGGCGCATAACCGGCTTGCTGCTGTGGGCCATCGGCATCGGTCTCTACGCGGCGTGTGTTTCGTACATCGGGTGGGATCGATTGCGGTCCGCCATCGCGGGGGTCGATGTCACGGTATTCCTGCTGATGACGGCCGCTACCCTTGTGGGTCTTTGGATACGAGTACTGAAATGGCGCTTGGCGCTTGGCAAGGCCAGCGGCGCCACAGGCGCGTTCTTCCTGTCCAAAGCCGCGGGCGAATGGTCGCCGGGCCGCATCGGAGAACTCTCGCCGCTCGCGCTGCGCCGCCACCGGAACGCGCGCATGGCCGCGTGGATCGTCCTGGACCGCATTCTGGAAATGGGCGTGACGCTGGGTCTGGGTATCGTGGGCCTGCTTGCCCTCAAGGTGCCGCAACGCGGGGTCATCCTGCTGATTGCGCTGCTTTTGTGCGCCGCCCTCCTTGGACTGCTCGTGCTGCTCACGCGCCAGCAGCTCTTCGTTGGCATTGCCTCGAAGTTCGCTGAGGGGACTTTTGCGCACCGGATGCTGCGCGTGCTGGTGTCGCTCTCGGCTGAAACCACGGCGTTCCTGCGCGTAACGCCGCAGGCGACCTTGCTGACTGTCGCCGCCGGCTGTGTGGATGTATGGGTTGGCGTGCTCTTGTATCAAGCGTTCGATTGGGACGTCGCATTCGCGCTCATGGCCGCGGCCAAGGGTGTCCACGCGGTGGCCAGTGCCATTCCCATCACCCCGAACGCAACGGGCGTCCCCTACCTGGCAACCGCCGTGCTCATCCACGAGGTGGGCGGTGTTCCGTCGGAAGTGTTAGCGGCGGCCATTGCGTCAAGCGTGGTGGTGACCAATCTCGTCTTCTGGCTTTCATTCGGTCTGGGTATAATGGATGTCCGGGGTACGTCCAGACGCCGCGGCACCGGTAAGCCGCGGGAATGAGTGTGCGCCAGAAATGGTTTTATCGGCGGGATTGAAGTCCCGGAGAAATCGGGCTTTTGGGTCCCAGCCCTTCTGGAGTGCGTCCATGTTAAGTTCGTTCATTCCCCAGCGTAGCCGATCCCCTAGGAGGCTTCTTCCCGTCGCGCTGTTCCTCGCTGTAGGTGGACTTTGCACTGGGTGTCCATTGCCGAACCCAGGCCTCATCTCCGGCTCCATTGAAGTGGATGGAGTTCGCCGGACTTACGACCTGTATGTGCCTTCTTCCTACGAGGATTCACAGGAGATGCCGTTGGTGATCGCGCTGCACCCGTTTGCGTCGACGGGAGGCGGCATGGCACGCATGACGAATTTCAATGCGATTGCGGAGGAAGAAGGCTTCATCGTGGCATACCCTGATGGCCGAACCCGCTTGTGGAACGGCGACCCGACGGATGAACCCAACGGCCCTCCGGAGGGCCGGGATGATGTCGCGTTCATCGATGCGCTGATTTCGAAGATTCAGGAGGACTACACCATCGACGCCAGTCGCGTCTATGCGACTGGGGCTTCCAACGGTGCGCTCATGGCCCAGCGGCTCGGCTGCGACTTGACGGAGCGCTTCGCGGCTATCGCCTCTGTGATGATTACGCTGCCGGTAGGTTGGGAGGACGTGTGCGAGCCTTCTTCCCCACTCCCGATCCTGCTCATTCAGAGCGTGGATGATCCCTTCTTTCCGTGGGAAGGCGGCACCGTGCAGCAGGGCCCCTTTCTGCAAAGTGAATACGGCAGCGCGCCGAGCATGGTTCAGTTCTGGGTGGACAACAACGCAGCAGTCACGCCACCTGTTACCGAGCAGCTACCCGACACGGATCCGGCGGATGGAACCACCATCTATCGCGAGACCTATGCTGCTGGACAGAACGGCGCGGAGGTCGTGTTTTACGGAGTAAATGGCGGAGGCCACACGTGGCCCGGAAGCACGCCCATGCTCCAGCGGCTCGTCGGCGTTACCAGCAAGGATATGGACGCGAGCCGCGTCATTTGGGACTTCTTCGCGCAGCACGCCAAAAAGCCATAAAGCGCGAATGCGGCGTTACTTTTTCCACGCCAGCGTGATGCCGTCGCGCACAGTGAGCAACACCGCCTCCACCCGTGGATCCGCGGCAACGTGCTTATTGAAACGATCCACGGCAAAATCGCTTTCCTTCTGCGGATTCACGACGCGTCCGCTCCAGAGCACGTTATCGGCGACAAGCAGCCCGCCCTGGCGGACCTTGGGCAAGACCGCCTCCCAGTAGTTGATGTAGTTCTGTTTATCGGCGTCGATGAACACCAGGTCCCATGAACCTTCCAGGGTCGCGATAGTCTCAAGCGCGGGTCCGAGCCGCAGTTCTATCTTGCTCCCGTGTGGACTGCGAGCCCAATGATCTTGCGCGATGGCTGTCGCTTCGGGATCGACGTCGCAGGTGATGAGCCGACCTCCGTCCTGCATGCCTTCGGACAAACACAAGGCGCTGTAGCCGGTGAAGGTTCCTATCTCGAGGATCTGGCGCGCATTGGTGAGACGCGCCAGCATGCGCAGGAATGCGCCCTCTACTTTGCCCACCTGCATGTGGTGGTACTTCATGCTCTCTCGCGTCACTTGGGCGAGCGCGTGAAGTGTGCCGTCTAACTCGGAGGTATGCTGCTCACTGTATGTGTCAATCTCTTCGGGCAGTATTCGGGCCATTGTTCTCACCTCAACGCATCGTCGTAATCGGGATCTTGAAAGCGGGAGTATGCCACACTTCGCGACCGGCTGTCCTATCGGGAGAGACTCCAGACCCACGCGGTCTCGTCATCTGTAATTTCGGTAGGTAGTGTGAAAGTCAGATCGTAGGTCTGGGATTCAGGACGATAGGTGCACTGCCACCAGTCATTGCCCGACGCGCTGGCCTCGCTGAATACCTCCTGCGTGCCGTTCATACTTCGCGAAAGAGCAAAGGGTCCTCTCGACGCAACCCCAGTGTTCGTGATGGGCACGTATCCTACACCTCCGCTCAACGTGAATTCTGCGCGGGTCCCATTCTGCGTCGCACGCACGATGGCAGGGAAGATACCTTCGACGGAGCCTGCACGCGCCGTGATGCGTGCTGGATTCCGAGAAGCCTCGCGATACACCAGATGCCAGTCGTCGGGATGCTCTTCGAGTGCGGCGCGCAGTCCCTCATTCGGCCCGTAGTAATCTCCCGCCCGCTGAGGTAGGACCAGCATCTCGACTTGCGCCTCGAGGAAGTCACCAGCCTCCAGGCGGGTCACTTCTGCGGGCGGCGATAGTTCGATAAGAGCGCTTGGGATGCCGCCGTCTTCTGTCCCGAAGACCGAGTAGTGCGGCTGCGTGACGTCGCGACCGCCGAGCCGTGCCTTCCAGCCGCGGACGATGAGACCGCGATTAGCCCAGGCGCCCTGATCCTCCGCATCGATGTGGGGGGGCGGGTTCTTGCGCGCGCCGGTCATAGCGAGCCAAGGCTGATCCCCGTCGAGCGGAAGGCCACGGCGCGAGTACTGCCTGCCACCCATCGCGGGAGCCCAGGCCTCCGTTAATCCGTTTTTCGTGCCGCGCGACAAGCTGTCGAACAGATTCCCGTTGTAGCGATCAGCGCCGAGTTGAAAGAAGGCGATGCGGTCAATGGACTCAATGTGGCGCTTGACGTCGTAATGCAGCGTGTACAGTCCGCGCACGTAGTCATCCGAGCGCCAGCTTTGCGTGCGGATGACTGACTGGATACTTCCGTCCGGCGTTTCTCCCGCATACGTCACATCGCTCAAGACCGGGCCGTACGATTCGTAGAGCGTTTTCTGGCGTTTGAGATACTGTTGTTTCCCTTGCTGATACCTAACGAGAAAGTCGCCGCCGCCGACATTGTGGGTCCAACTCCATTTCACGTTCGGCTGCTTGCCCATCCCCCAGACCATGAGTGGCCGCATGTCGTCGATCATGGAGCGGTTCAGATTCACGTCCGGGTCATAGCAGATGCTCTCGCCAAAGGAGCCTATCGCCATCTGATCCCACTGCTGGTTTGTGCCCCACCCCACGAGACAGAGTTGGGCGTGTGAAACAGCAGGCACGCCGCCCCATGTCGCATAGGCCAAGGTGAACTCGAATTCCTGGCTGGACCGCGGCTCAAGGTCGACCACCGCAAGGCCATTGAACCATGGCGGCTTGCAGTGCCAGTTCTTGGATATTTGCACGGGCAATCCAATGGGCAGTCCCTCCGCATCACGCAACATGGGACTCATACCCGTGATGGAGTAACCTCCTCCGTCCTTCGCAAAGCAGAGTCGAAACGTTGAGGGCATGTCACTCTCATTGCTCAGAAGCACGCGGACCCGTTCGGTGATATCTTTGTCCGGGTTCGAGCCGAGCACAACCCGATGCCATCCGACAATGGGATCGTATGAAACCGGCAAGGATTCGGCGTACGGACTGATCCCGTCTGCAGCGAGACCTGGCTTCGCGGCCTGTGAACGCATGAACTCCCATTCCCGGCGCGCGAGTTCCCTCACGTCCTCTCGTGTCGCTGGCACAACTACCAAGGCCGCCGAACACGCGCCGTTGCCCGCGCATGGCTCTGTCAGCATTAGGTGTCCGTCCACCTCTGTCATCACGGCGCCATTCGGATCCGGCGACAAAACGGCCAACGCACGATCTCCTGCCGTGAGGATGCGATGCCCCTCTTCGTGCTCCGTTTCAAGGCGGTATTCGCTGTCCCCTAGAACAATGCGGATTTCGCAATCGCGAGCGGTATCACCCTCGACGTGAAAGATAACCGACAGCCGGTCGGGCCATGCGTATACTTCGAACCATGCGAGCCCTTGGGTAAACGCCGTTCCATCGGGCGCGCGTAGCACGAGATTGCGCACCTCGACATGCTGCAAGTACTTTCCAATGCGCTGCAGGATTACGTCGTCGTGCTTTGCACTCCCTTGAGTCACCGTATACGAAACACCGCCCACATGCACTTCAAACGTAAGATCGAGCGACGGAAGCGTATCCAGGAGTTCGTTGCCCTGCTGCGCGGCGGCGAAGGCGGAAGGCGCATCATGAATGGGGCCCAGTCTCTCGATGCGGCCTGTGCTCGTGTTGATCGTCAAGGCATAGCGGTTGGTCTGTATTGCGTATATGCGGTCGCCCCGCGGACTCTGCCCGCGCCATCCGTAGGGATAGTAGCCAAAGGTGTAGTCCGCGGCGTGATTCACGAGCGCGCCCTGGACTTCAGCTCCGAAAGCAGTCGAGAAAATAAGAACTGGCGTGAGACAAAGGATCCACCGGCGGATTGGGAATACGGGTACTGTGCCGTTTGCCATGGCGAATCTCCGAGTAGGTGCGAAGCAGCTTATCAGACTCGGCAAGAACGCACCAAAACAGAAGACCCGGCAGACCTCCGCGCGATGGGGGTCTGCCGGGTCATTTCATACATCTGCGGCCGCTATTCGATCAGCTTCTTCCCCGCAATTCCGATGGTCGTGTTGTCTATGTACGGACCACGTTTCGGGTCTGTGCCAATAACCGCGGCTTCAAACAGTTCCGCGCCGACTCCCTTTACATAAATCGGAATGAGGCTGTTGGTGTGGCTGCCCTTGTTGAACTTTGTGCCAGGAAGGTTACCCTTGCCATTGTTGACCACGGCCTTGTATTCGGGATCTGAATCAGGCCCCGTAAGATAGCCGCACTCGTGGTCGCCCGTAACGACGACCAGGGTCTCGCTCCAATTGCTATTCTTCTCAACCCACGCGACGACCGCTTCGACTGCCTTGTTGTAGTCGATCATTTCTTCGATCATGCGCGGTGCATGCCCGGCATGGCTCGCCCAGTCTACAGCCCCACCTTCAATCATCAGGAAGAACCCGTCGGGATCGTTGTCGAGCACGTTAATCGCGGCCAGGGACATCTCCGCCAGCGTGGGTACGGTCTCCAACAGCGGATCCTGGAACGGCGTATCGTCCGCAGGATTGTCATCGCGTTTGCGCTCCACTTGCAGCGACGTTTGCACCGGGACTACACCCACCACCCTCTTGGGCGTCTCGCCGTTGGCCAATGCCAGAAACGCCTCACGCGTCTGCACGAGGGACCACGGGTCCGCGGCGCCGTCTCCATCACAGTCGGCGCCCGCCTGTCCGGCGAGAAGCTGCTTCCAGGTGTCTTCACCGCCGACGTAGCGATAGGACTTCTCCGCACCTTCGGGAAGGGGTTTGCCGTCCTTGTCGAAGTCGGGATGGCCGCAACCCATGATCACATCGAGCCCGCTCCGGTTGATCATTTCTTTCGATATCTCTTCGTAGTTGCCGCGGCTGCGATCGTGCGCGCTGAAACCCGCGGGGGTCGCGTGACTCAACAAGACAGAAGTAATGACGCCGGTTGCCTTGCCTTTCTTCTCCGCGACATCGGCGATGTGCTCCAGGGGTTGCTCTTTCTCATCGACGCCAATGGCACCGTTGACGGTCTTCGACCCCGTAGACATGGCTGTCGCCGATGCGGCCGAATCGGTCGCGCCTTCCTTCACCCACGCGAAATCCGCCCACGCCTTTTCGGGATCGTAGGGCTGGCCAGAAGCGGAGTGCGTGTCCATTCCGTAGAGCTTGAATTCCCGCTCGTAGACTTGCTGACCCAACTCGCCATACTGGTAGTAATCCGTAGCCTCCACGTGGTTGAAACCCCAGCCATCGGCAATCATCACGATGATGTTCTTCGCGCGTGGACCGGTCGGCGCCGCCTCCTGCGCAAAACTCACCGCGCACAGACCGAACAACAAAACACTTAAAGTTACTAACCTGAACATCTGGTTCGTCTCCATGGTAACGATACGGCACGAAATGCCGACACCAAACACAAGTCGAAAAAGTATACACGCAAAGGGGGCATTGATGCCAATGCCGACGCGGCTTCAGTGATGAGGGGGAAGCGTTTATTCAGTACATGAAAGCGACATGCGGGGGCGGAAATGCGGAGGCCGCCCCTTCACAGAGATAGGGACGGCCCCGCCAAGGTCTGGCAGCCGCAAGCCACGGCCTCTACTTAACGATAGGAGTCAATACGATATTGCGGTACGAGACGCCGGTGTGGTCGCCCTGCAAGTAAATCGGGCCCGGCTTGAATTCATCCGAGGTCATGGCCCCGCCCGTGCATCCTTCCAGCGGCGCGTTGTCATGAATGGTTTTGCCATTCAATTTCACCGTCACGTGGCGATCGCACAGCGTGATGTCATAGGTTTGCCATTCGCCTGCGGGCTTCTCCGCGCTGACGAGCGGCGTGACACGGCTGTAGATACCACCCATGTTGTGCGGGTCCAGGGGCTTGCCGAAGCTGTCTTCCACCTGCACTTCATAGATGCCGCGCAAGTAGATGCCGCTGTTCCCTTTCTGCGGGACGTTTACTTCCAATTTGAGATTGAAGTCCTCGAACTCGCCCTTCGTGCGCAGGTTGCCGTAAGACTTGTGAGGCTTGCCCTCTTCCTGCACGGGATCATTGATGAGCAGTCCGTTCTCGGCGCGCCACCCATTGATCTGACCTGCGTTGGTGAGTTCCCAGCCATCGAGGTTCTTGCCATTGAACAACTCGATGGGATCGCCGAACTTCACCTTCGACAAATCCGGCGCTGCAGGCAGCGGTGCGATGCGCTTCCCCGAGAACTCGCTCGTCTCGACTCCCAGACCGTTAGTGTTCGGCTTGGTGCGCGTCAGCGTGATACTGTCCCCATTGACCTTTGCGGTGATAGTCTCCGTGAATGTTTGTACACGGACCACTTTGCCCGCCGCATCCTTGCGCTCCACCGCGCTTGCGCGTGTCAGATACAGAGTGTCGCCGACGAGATACACGCTCTCGACGGGCACAACACTGCCGCCGCCCCAGAGGATACTGGCATCCAGGTAGCCATCCTGCTGCGTGACGCCGAGCCACCCTGCCCCGCCGCCGGGAATCGTCAACGCCCAGCGGTCCAGGAAGGGCGCTGGATCCTGCCCAAACGCCGCCACCGCCGCGACACAAAACAACGCGCACGCCACTACGCAACTTGTCCGTTTCATAATGATCCTCCTTCCAATGAGAAACCCACGCAGTATGGCCCGCGCGCGAGAAGCGAGTCAAGACGCCCGGCAACAGGTTGACTTCTCCTGCCTAAAGACGGTATTACTACCGCTCTCACAGGGCCCCGATAGTTCAATGGATAGAACGAGTCCCTCCTAAGGATTAAATCCGCGTTCGATTCGCGGTCGGGGCGCTTACACCTCATTTCCCGCCAATGTTTGCAGGGGGTTTGTGAAGGTGTATCACTTTAGCGAGATTGTATGCATTTGCGTTAGAAACCGCTGAAGCTGGCTCTGAGCCGCCTAAGTTTGTGGTGGTTGTGTGGCGCGAGGTCTCACGCTCGTTCCCTATTTCCATTTGGAGGGGCGCCGATGATGGATGGTCGACTTACGAGAAGGGCTTTTCTCAAAGCAGGTGCGGCGTCGGCCGGGGCCGTGCTGCTTGGTTCAGCGGTTTTCCCCGAGGAACGCGCGTGCGCGGAATCCGGAAAAGCATATGGCGTTGCTCAATTGACGATTCCGCACTCCACGCGGTTTCGCATTTTGCAGTTCACGGACCTGCACCTCTTCGCGGATGAAGTGCATCACCACGAGGTTGACCGGCAAACCAGTGAAACGATGCAGAAACTGGTGAAAGCGGCCAAACCGGACCTCGTGATGGCGACAGGCGACTTGTGGCCGGAGAATCGCGATGGGATGGGGGAAACATACATGCGGTCCGCCATCGAACGCATGGAAGCGTTGGGCGTCCCATGGGGCTTCGTGTGGGGCAACCACGACCAGCTTCCCGACTATGTGGTGGGCCATAACGCGTTCGAGAACGCGAAGAACTCGTTCTACCGCGGCGCCGCGACCGATGGGAATTATGTCATTGACATTCTGGACAGTCGGAAGCGCCGTGTCTGGCAATTGCTCTGTCTGAATTCACATGAGAGCGGCGTCAAGATCGCGCCTCAACTTCAGTCGGATTTGATCGCGGCGAGTGCGCCGCCCGTGCCTCGCACCGCGTTCTTCCACATTCCGTTGAAGCAGTACGACACGGTCTGGAAAGATGGCACCGCGGCCGGAGTCATCGGGGAAGAACCCTGCACCGCGGATGAGGATGGTTCGGCGCTTCCATTCCTGAGGTCCATCGGGGTGACCGCGTGTTTTTGTGGACACGATCACGTCAATGACTACTCCGGTGCTATTGATGGCGTTGAACTTGTCTATGGACGCGCAACTGGTGCAGGTGGATACGGGGTCGAAATCCTGCCCAAAGGCGGCAAACTGATCACGATCAACTGCAGGAAGCAGCAGCACGAGTGGGTTTCCCTCACTCCGGACGGTAAGCGATGGGCGCCCAAGCCAGGTGAACGCATCGACCGGCGAGGTGACAGGAAGGGCTGACACCTGCGTGGTACAAATGCCCGGTGCATTAACTGTCGGTCCCAGCGCAATCAACGAGGATCTCTCGCCAGCTTCCCCCGCGGCTGGGGCGCATAAGCTATCATTTTGACAGGGCTCGCCGCCCTCGCGACCCGCGAATCTCCCCCCCGCTCTCCCCCGGCTAGACAAATCGGGCGCCTTCGCGCGTTAATAGGGTGACGATGTCTACAGAAGGTGTCATAGCCGCGGCGCCTGTGCGCGGGGGAGTAACTAAACTGGGGAGCACAGCGAGCGCACGTGAACAAGGATCAATCGCCGCGCTGTATGACCAACATGCGGCGGGGTTGTACGCGTACGTTCTTGCTATCTTGTACGATGCGGCGGATGCGGAGGACGTCGTGCACGAAGTGTTCGAGCGTGCGTTGGCCCGTCAGCAGGGTTTCTTTGGATTGCGCAACCCCGTGGGATACATCTACCGCGCCGCGCGGAACGCTGCGTACGACCGACTCCGTCGCCTCGAGGTGCGGGAGCGTTCGAGGGATCGCATCGCCAAGCCGGCGGTCCTGGAGTCCATCGAGCCGCTCGCCGAAGCGGAGCGGGCCCAACAGATGAACGAGGCCCTTTCGGCGTTGCCCGTGGAGCAGCGCGAGGTGGTCCTCTTGAGATTCTACCAGGACATGACGTTCAGCCAGATTGCTCGCGTGATGGGTGGCTCCGCGAACACGGCCGCGAGCCGATGCCGTTACGCCCTGGCCAAACTGCGCGAGCTTCTTGGAGATGAAGACTATGGACGAGATTGAACGCCGCTTGCGCGAATTCAGGCCGGTGCACCCCCCGGACCGGTTGCGCCAACGCGTCCTCGCGGGGGCGGTGTCCGAATGGGCGCTTGAGTGGGCGCGATGGCGCAGGACGTTTCGCTGGGCGTTGGCGCTGTATGCCCTGACCTTCGTCACCGTCACGTGGTCGGAACGGGACGCGGCTGTTCGGCTGGCCCAGATAGAACAAGGCCGCTATAGCGGGCTGCGTGAACATACCATCATGGGGAAACTCGCGAACATCATTCCCGATGAAGCCGATGCGGAACTCCGCCGCTACCTGGCAAGCCAGGCCATGACCCCGCCCAAGCCGCGTGAGCGGGTTTCGGAATCCAGTCTCCTGCAGCAGTTGGACGCGATGTAGAAATGAGGTGTGATGATGGAAACCGATGAGAGCACGAAGTCACCCAAGCCGACCCGCAGGCGCCGATGGGCGTTGCGGATGGTGAAGTTCATTCGCTACATGATCGTGTTCGTGATCGCACTGGTTCTGCTCTACATCATCCTGGACCAGATAGTGTGGCGTCGGGTCGTGGCGCAGCGTGCGGCATTTGCCGAGCGCTTTGGCGACGTCAGCATTGTCGATGCGACTGCCGAGCTTCCCAGTCCCGAGGAAGACGCGGGCCGGTACTACCGTTACGCGTGGTCGCTCATCGCGAAGTCAAACGATGAATACAAGAGCATCGATCCGTATACGGCGCTGCACGATCCCGCGGGGGTCGCAGGGCCACTTGGCCTCGACCAGCCGCCAACTCCTGAGGTCGTCGAGGAATACGTGCGCGGCAAACTCGCCGCCGCGCAACCGGGTTTGGATGTTGCCCTCGAGGCCGCGAGGATGGAAGGTGGCATTCTATCGCCCACGAGCGATCCCGAGGCGACCCTGCAATCGATGGCCGAGGCGCGGAATCTGGCCCGGTACATGGCCGCGGCTGCGGAAATCGCGGCGCGCGATGGTGGTATCGAGCTGGCGCTCACATACGAGCACACCACCTTGCGCCTGGCACGCACGGTGGGAGAGAGCCGGACAATCCTTGCCCAGCTTGTCCAAATCGCTATCGTGGGCATCGCATTCGACAGTTCCCAACGCGTGTTGACTTATGGCGAACCGGGAGCCGAAAACGTCGCCGCAATCACCAAGGAATTGAAAGAACTCCGCGATCCTGATCGATTCGTTCGCGCACTCATGACTGAGTCCAGCTATAAGAGCGACCTACTCGTGGACAGCACGCCTCGTCTATGGGCAGGACTCAACGAACTCAAAATGACAGGGGCTATGGCCGCCATGGCGGACGCCGTGAATGCAAAGGACCCAAATCACCGGCGCGAACTCCTGAAGCAGGCAAGGGAAGCGGCCGAAGAAGGCCCCTTCTTCCTATACGCGATAGCCCAAATCACCACGCCGGCACTTCTGCGCTCGATAGACGCACTGGACCGGATGGTCGCCCAAACCACAGTCATGGAGGTTGGTTTGGCGATTTCGCAGTATCACGCGGAGCACGGGGCCTATCCGGAAGCGTTGGATGCCGTGACCCAGTATCTCGGCGGTAAGGTCCCAAGCGATCCGTACACGGGGACGCCGCTCATGTACGAGAAACGCGGCGCTGGCTACGTGCTCTACAGCGTCGGACCAAACCTCCACGATGATGGAGGAGTAGCGCTCCACGGCCCAGGCGGCGTATCAGGAGATGTCCTCTGGGCCATCGGCCAACCCGAGCCTCAGCCTATCGCGGAAGCGGAGGGAGCAGCGTCTCCAGAAGAACGTCCGGACACGATGAACAAACTCCGGAAGCTTCGCCAACTCCGCTGAAGCTGCGATCCTCGCCTGGAAGCTCTGTGCAGCAGTCTGAATGGAGTGGATAGCCCAGCAACACTTCGCCGCGCGAACTGCGTTCCCAGAGCGTGCTTCAGAAGCCCACATGCCCGTAGCGCGGTTGATCGAAATGGATTCGGAGCAGGCGGAATGCCTGTGTTGCAAGGCGTCCAGACTCTGCCACCCCTTGCGTTCACTTCTCTTCGAAGCATGCTGAAGGCATACCTACCCCTACACCCCTGCAGGGGCTCGGACGTGGGGATGCGCGTGGGAGACTATGTGAGCCGTCAAGTCCATCGCTTGAACGAAGCGCTGTGCTGCCGCGCTTGGCAAGCGAGGCAGTACCAGAATGCCGTCCTCTTGCCTCTCCGCGTTCCTCCGCAAACATTGCGCCTCGGCGTTGGAGTTCATTCAAGACCATGGGCAGGGATGCCCATGCCACCTCTGCATCTCCTTTTTGAATCGGTGTCATCGGTGAAATCGGTGGAGAACTGTCTTCCTGAAATTGCGGCTATGCCGCGATGGGCTGGTATAGCGCCGGTCCTTCAGACCTCAAGAATGCGAGGCCGCTGCTCTGACGCTTCTGCCAACTTGACCTTCCTGGGGTACATTGCCAAGCTACTGCGAGGCGAGACTACCCGTAACGAGGTGCCCAAGCCGTGAAAGCGAAATTAACCGCACGTTTCCTCTGTCTATTCCTTCTTGCTTTGTGTGTGTCTGAGGCGCAGCCTCTGAAACCGGATTTCTTTCCCGCAGTGACGCAGTTCTCCCCGGTGCCGTCGGGCGAAGGGTGGAAAGGAGAGGAGGGTCCACTCAGCGAAGAGGTGCTCCGGGCCACGATCGACAACATCCGTGGGCATGGATTCACCGGCATCGAGGCACCGACCCATCGGCCCGCAGAGGAGGAATCGTTCATCCTCAAGTACGCGGAGTCCAAAGGGATGATCGTGAGCTATCACGCGGGCGCATTGGAGGGCTTCGAGCGCACGGCCCCGCCCGAGGTTTGTGTATATTCGCCGCAATACGCGGAAAGTGTGCGTGCCCGCGCCGAGTCCGCCCTCGCGCCACTCAAGAACATCGCGAATCTCTACAATGTGTTCACGTATCAAGACGAACCTTTTCACTGGGGACCGCAGTCTTTCGGCTATAACGACGAGGTCAAGGCCGAGTTCAAGAAGCGCTACGGGTACGACCTTCCCCCGGACCTGGACAGCATCCGCGAGGACCCCCGCGCCTGGCTGGATCTGATCAACTTCCGCTCCGCATATTTCCCGGATGGTTGGCGTCAGGTCTACAAGGTTGTGAAAGACATCAACCCCAACTTCAAGGTGACGCTGACCCATGACAGCCATAACACCTTCGGTGCGGGGTACAGTTCACATTCGGAGATTGCCATTGATGATGTCGTTCACTGGGGCGGCGACTTTGCCGACCTCTTCGTCTTCGACATTTACCCGTACATGATGTTCGATTTCCGCTTCGGCAGACCGGCCCAACTCCCTAAGCCGCGCATCAGCCAGACGCACTACTCCTTCGCACAGATGCGCGCCCTCACCCAGGCGTATGGAAAGGATCTCGGTTTCTGGGTGGGCACGTACAATCCCACGTGGTTCGGGCAGTACTTTTGTCCCGAGCTTGCGGCCATGCACTGGAGTGAGCGGGAAATGAGCATGACGGCAGTCGCGCAGGGCGCAAACTACCTCCTGACGGGCTACCACATCCCCGTGGATCAACGGCACTGGGAGAGTTTTGGCGCGGGCCTCCGCCTCCTCCAGAAGACAGGCGGCCGTCTGCTCGATGCTCCGAAAGTAAAGGCGAAGGCCTGCATGCTCTTTCCGCGCACACAGTACCTTCAGCTCCAGCACGAGTATTTCAATGTTGGCCTGTCCTTCGAGCTGTTCCTGCGCGCGTTTGGCGAACTGGATATTCTCCACGAGGACCAGGTGACAGACGACACGCTCGATGGCCGGGAGATCCTCGTGCTATTCGACGTGGAACTGCTGCCCGAGAACGTCGCTGACCACATCGCCCAGTTTGTCCGCAAGGGTGGTGTGGTCATCGCTGATTGCGTTCCGCGTATGAATGCATACAAGGAACCCATGAGCACCTTGGAGGAAGTCTTTGGCGTCAAGGATATGAGCGGCACCCGCATTCGCCGTTCCGGACACTGGGTCCCCTACAAGACCCAGGAGCCGATTTGGGCCAACAGGCCCGAGAATCCGCCTGACGAAACGGTGTTCGCCACCGACACGCTGAAGGCTGCGGCGTTGGGGCAATCGCTCGACTTCAAGGTCGTCAGTCCTCGCCCTTGCACCGTGACGAGTGCGACTATGCTGGCCAAGATGGATTCGGGTCAGCCCGGACTCGTGCGAAGCGACGCGGAGAGCGGCCACGCGTTTTTGCTGGGATTCTGTTTGCAGGATACCTATTTCCAGACGTGGGAAGACGACAACGCCACGGCGCGTGAGCAACTGCGCAGTTTGTTGCATACGATCACGCAAGAGGCCGGCGTGCGGCCGCGCGTATACTCGTCAAACCCGGACATCGAAGCTGCGCTGCGCGCGAATGAGCGCGAGGGATTTCTCTTCGTGATCAATCACGAGGCCCAAGAGCCCGCTGTTACGGTTCAATTGCGTGACCTGGCCTTTGAGATAGGCGATGTCGTAAATCTTGACACGTCGCAGCCGGTGGCCTTTCAGAAGGAGGATGGGGCCGTGAGGCTCGACCTGTCCGTGCCCGTGGGTGAGGCCGCGCTGCTGCATGTTCTGCCGCATAAGGAATCTGACAGATGAGATGTTGCGCGTCGCTACTGATTGCCATGTCTACGTTCGCGGCTGCAGCACAGCAAGCCGATAGCGCTCCGACTGCGACAAACGACAGCTTCACGCTGTGGCAACTCCCGAATCAGACTTCCTCGCAGATCATGTCGTATGTCATAAAGACCGTCCACGGGAAGGTGATCGTCATCGATGGCGGCATGGCCGGCGACGCGCCGTACCTGACCGAGTTTCTTACGGGATTGGGCGGGAACATCGAGGCATGGTTCATCACGCACCCGCACGATGATCACTTCAATGCACTTGGCGAAATCCTGAAGCAGCCCGGGACTCTCACGATCGGGTCTATCTACGGGTCCTTGCCCGATGCCGCATGGATCGAGCAATGGGGCAATGATGGCGAGAAGAAGAGCTACGGCGCGTTCGTGCAAGCATTGAACGGGGCCGGACGCAAGGTCGAAGAGCTGTCCCTTGGGCAAGTCTTGGAGATTGACGGCATCCAAATCGAGATCCTCGGCGTGAAGAACCCGGAGCTGACCAAAAACGCGATCAACAATTCGAGTATCGTGGTGCGTATTGCCGACGTGAAGAAGTCCATTCTCTTTCTGGGAGATCTCGGTTTGGAAGGTGGCGAGAAGCTCTTGAAAGGCCCGTACGCGAGCCGCCTTCCATCCGACTACGTGCAGATGGCGCATCATGGACAGAACGGTGTGAGCGAGGCAGTCTACCAACAGATACGCCCCACCTACTGCCTGTGGCCAACCCCCAAATGGCTGTGGGACAACGACAATGGCGGCGGCCCCGGTTCAGGACCGTGGCGCACACTCGAAGTCCGCGCATGGATGGACAAGATGGCGATCAAGAAGCATTACGTGATGTTTGAAGGTGTTCACAGAATCGAATAGTGCTGGAGGCGCTCGACGCTTCTCCAGGACCGTTGTGCTTCTATTTCATCGCCCTATTTCCATCGCCTGGGTCGGCCCAAGCTGAGGAGGCCGCATCTTTGTAGCGCCCGGTTTCCATGCCGGGCGAACTCGGAGCCAGAAGGTTTACCCTGGGCGGCGCTTCGCTCTGCCCAAGGCTAGTATGGTGTTGGCCTTTCAGGCCGCAGTGCGAGAATGTTCACCCAAAGATTCTGCGGATAATGCTCTCCTGCCAGTCCTACCGCACATTCGGACCGCCTTTGCGGCGAACCTCCATATGGTCTGAGTAGAATTGACCCGGCTTCAGATCCTTGCCCTTGAATGCTGGGTAGTCTGGCGAGAACTGCGCCACACGGAAGATCTGGTTTCCCGGTCCACCCGGTCCACCCGGTCCACCCGGTCCACCTGGTCCACCTGGTCCACCTGGTCCACCGGGTCCAGGCATTCCGGGCGGCGGACCAAAGCCGCCAGGCACTGGAGGCATGGACCCGCGGTTACCGCCCGCCCCGCGTCCAGGCATCCCTTGTGGTCCCGGCATGCCAGGCGGTCCGGGCATGCCGGGTCCACCCGGCCCAGGTAGCTTGGAGAATTCCTCTTCGCTGAGGGAACCGTTCTTGTCGGTGTCGAGCATGCTGAAGAGATTGCGCAAACCACCGGCCGGCATGAGGCCCGGCACTCCACCGGCATTGGGAAGCGCAAACTCCCAGACTGCTCTCTTCTCTGGCGTCACCTCGAAGATGCGCCCCTGGGCGCCGGAGCAGACTAGCGTGTTTCCGTTCATCAAACGCTGCGAGCCCGAAACGTTGGGAGAATAGAATGATCTCTTGTCGGGGGCCTCGTAAGACCAAATGAGTTTCGCGGGCGCAAAGCTGCCTCGCGCATCAAGCTCGTATTCGCCGCTCGCAGCCACCGGCAGTTCGAACTCGTCGACGGTCGAGTAGTCGCCTCCAGGCCGGCCGCGTCCATTGTTAAACAACAAGACATTGCCTGCCCCCGGGCTCTCGGCCGGAATCCACTGCACATCGTGTTGCGCGAAGAGTGTCTGTTCTTTGTTCTTCACGCCGTGCGCGGCGGGGTTTCCCCATCGGTACAGCAAATCGCCGCCCTTGCCGTAGCGCCCGCCGGTGCTGCCCTTGGCCTCTTCCGCGGCCGTGCTGTGATCGACGATCCAGATTTCGTTCAAACCCAGCACGCTCAGCGCGATTTGATCCAGCTCCGCGTTGTACGCCACGGCGTTAATGTGGTTCCAATCGGGGTGAACGTTGCGGCGCTCCGGTTCCTGCGCCGCGGTCAGGTAGCCTAGTGCTCCCAACTCTTCCCGTTGCGCGTCGGAAAGCGAGGCGACCCAGTTCGGGGGATTCACATGAATGCGTTCCGGGTGTTCCGCCACCTTGCCGTAGTTGGGCAAGGCCGGGTCAATCTCCTGAATGAGGTGGTCCCACACGTGCCACTCCCACACGACGCGGCCGCCTTCAAGCGGAGTCGGCGCCACTTCAATGATGTGGTCGGGCCACATTCCCTGGTCGCCTACCAGATTCGGGTCGCGTCCCGCGGCGATCGCTTCTTCGCGGCTCTTGCGCTCCCACGCGATCATCAGCACATTGCCATTCGGAAGCGGCGTGAGTCCGTGGTGCAACAGATGCGCGTCGCTGTCATACTCGAAGCGCCACACCCGCTGGCCGTCCCAATCGTACTCCTCCACTACTCCGCCCGCGCCTCCCCCAGAGAACACCCCGTTTCCCTGCATATTCTTCGAACCGGTCTTGAGGAGATGCCCGTTCTCAAGCAAGTAGGCGGTTTGCCCTGGCAGACTGTTGGTCTCCCACTGGTGAACGATGCGCCCCTCCTTGTCTATCAGGTACGCGTTCGGCGAGCCGACCGTGGAGAGCAGGGTGTATGCCTCACGCACGGCCGGCGCCGGTTCAACAGACTCTTCTCGATTACATGAACTCAGGAGGAGAATTGCCGTCAGCCCCCCCATGAGACAACGTACTGTCACCCTGCGCCTGCTCATGGACATTTCCTCCACTCCGTCAATGTCTCGACTGGCGTCCGCGCGATTTCGTGACGTGAAACAACGCGGTCGCGGACTTCCAGCAATCGCTTCGCAGAATAGTATACGCACGCTGAACAGTTGTTTCAGGGCAATAAGAGCGAAGCGTGTCCGGGCCAATCCGCTGCGCCATATCGTCCCATGTTCTGGCTCTCTGTCTTCGGGGCTTTCTATGGTGTATGATGTTCTTGGTGTGGTGCTGCGTTGGAGCGGAAGGATTGGTCCTGCAACCGACGGGGGACGCAACATGGGCGCGTATCAGAGCACGGCAGGCGGCGCATCGTTCAGGGACTTCACCCCGGGCCTCATAATCTTTGGAATCCTCGAGCTACTTTTCGGCGGGCTCTGCGCACTGCTCGCCCTGCTCATGGTTGTAAACATACTCTTATCCAGTGCGATTGAGACCCCCGGGGCTCCCATGAATGCGCAGATGATGGTGCCCGGTCTCCTCTTTTATGGATTGCTCGCCGCCTGGTTCATCACAATGGGGATTGGCTCCATGCTGGCGCGGCGCTGGGCACGGACCCTGGTGCTGGTGTCGTCGTGGGTCTGGCTGATCTGTGGCATTGCCGGGCTTATAGCCATGGTCGCCATCATGCCTGCCATGATGGGTCAGATGGGGTCGGCGGAGAGAATGCCTCAAGGCTTTGCCACCGTGATGATGGCCTTCATGTATGGATTCCTGCTCTTCTTCTATATTCTCATCCCAGGCGCCCTCGTGCTCTTCTTTGGTAATCGGAACGTCAAGGCCACCTGCGAATTCAAAGACCCCGTTGTCCGGTGGACCGACCATTGTCCCTTGCCGGTGCTGGCCTTGTGCCTGCTATTCGCCATTTGGGGGGGAAGCTTGTTGATGATGGGGAGCTACGGATGGATCTTTCCCGTTTTCGGCCATATCGTGAGCGGCGCTCCCGGCGCGATTCTGTGTCTTGCCTTGGCCACCGCGTTCGGCGTGGCAGCGTGGGGCGCCTATCGCTTAGACATTAGAGCTTGGTGGGGCGCCTTGATTCTATTCGCCGTGTGGTTCGCGTCTCTTTCAGTGACGTTCATTCACGTGGGTTTCGTGGGCTACATGGATGCGCTCTACGAACGCATGAGCCTCCCCCCCGCGCAGATGGACATGGTGAGAGGCCTCATGGCTTCGCGGGGCTCGGCCCTCGCCGGCTTCGGTGTTGTCTGGTGCGTTGCTTTCCTCGGGTACCTCTTCTACGTAAGACGGTACTTCGTCCACTCTGCCAAGTCATAAAGCCGAGCACTTTCGACAGTACCTGCGAGGATTCCGTGCATCCCCTCACCGCAAATCGAAGTCGAGCGTCTGCGTTGTGCCGCTTCCAAGCGTGACTTTTGCGGACGCGACCCGGAACTCGACCGATGCTTCGGTGCCAGCGCAGGCGAGAATGGTATACGTTCCCGGCTGTAGATCGTCGAGCCGGTATAGGCCGTCCGCCCCAACGCGGCACTGCCCGCGTCCCAACGGCGAGAGGGCTTCGAGGGAGGCCAGCGTGAACTTGGCCACTTCGACTTCACCTTCGAGGGCAAGGACAAAGACATGCTCGCCAGCGCCGCCACCGCTCACGCGTCCCTCCAGCGATTCGCTGCCATCGAAGCTTACTGCCACGTGAGTCTCCGTGCCGGGTTCAATGACGGCATTGAAGGGCCGCATGCGCACTTGCTGCATGGTCGTGGCGCTATCCGCGCTGGTCGCGGTGAGCATCACGACACCCTCGACTTCACCCTCCGGCATTTGTTCAAAGCGGAATTTGCCATCATGTGCGATGGTCATTCTCTTCTCGCTGCCTGCTTCGGTAGGCATAGTGCATCGGACCACGGCAGAAGATTCTTGCGTTACATCGATTTCCAGGTCCCCTGTGAGAACCCCCGTGGCCGCGATGAGGTCGAAGTCCACGTGCGTTTCTTGTCCGGCCTGGACGGCCGCAGTCTGCTCGACTCTTCGGCCCATCATGTCCTCAGGCCGTGTCTGAAGGGTTGCCACGATTGTCACGTTTCCTGGTGTGATGTCCTCAGCACGATAGACGCCATCGCTGCCTGTGGCGATCTGGGCAAGAGGGCTGCCCATTCCCCCGGCTGGCAGCACCATAATCGAAATGCCCTCCGTGGGTATGCCCGCCACGCGGACGACTCCGCGGATGGACCCGCCACTGGTCAGCGTAATGTGCGCCTGCGGCGGTGTCCCCGACTCTGGAATGTCCACGGTGATCGAGCCCTGTGCGTAGTCGCGGTGGTACGCCGTGAGCATCTGCGGACCCGGCGCCATTCCTGCGAGTGTGAAAGTGCCATCGGCCTGGGTGCGTGCACGCGCCGCTTTGGCCGTTTCGGCATCGAGGAAGTCCTCGTTCATGCCCTGTGGCACGTAGAGTGCCGGTCCCAGGAGGATCGACGCGCCTTCCACTGGCGAACCCGAGGCGTCAACGACAATGCCCTCCAAAATCCGCCCCCGCGACAGCTTCATCGTCACCCCTTCCAGATGCTGTCCAGAATCCAGTTGCACCACCTCAAATGCCGGCATGTAGCCATCGGCCTTCGCGATAATCGTGGCTTCGTCGAGGACCACATTCTCCATGGTGAAGCGACCTTCCGCATCTTCCACACGATCGAACCAGCGCTCGTTCGACGAGTCGACCGTTGAGGCCACGCCTCCCATTTGGTAGACCTCGAAGGACTTCAGCGGCTCACCCGTCTCTCCATCGACGACGCGCCCCGACACCGTTCCTCTGCGCCGCAACACGAAGTCCACCCCTTCCGTTCCGCTCTCCACGCTCTGCTGTTCATTCTGGTACTTGTTGTCCAGCGCCATGAGCGGGTACACACCCGGTTCGAGTTGCGTGATGCGATACGTGCCATCCGCTTGGGTGTGGGCATCACGCGGGTGCATGCCGTGCAGGGCCTGAACCATGATGCCTTCGAGCGGAATGCCGTCCTCATCGGTCACGCGCCCGGCGATGACCAGTCCTTCGCCCGCATAAGGCACGCGCACGCCGGTGAGGCGTTCGCCTTCCTTCACTTCAACGCGCAGTGCTTCCATGCCCACGTCGTAGTCAATCTCTTTCACGACCGCAAGGCTGTATGCGCCTGGCGCCATGCCCTTCAGCCGGAAGACGCCCTGTGCGTCCGCATCGGCAGAGACGGTCCAGAGGATGTCCCCCGCATCGTGGTTGAAGCCTGTGACCGGCACACCCGGCACCCCTCCTCCACGCTCGTTCACGACTGTCCCCTCCAGCGTGGCCTCACGGAAGAGAATGAAGTCCACACCCGTGCTGCCTTCCGCGGGAATGCTATGCGTGTCCTGCTTGATGCGTACATGCCCTTCCTTTTCCGCCCATATCAGAAACGTCTCCCAAGGCTTGCTGAGCCGCAGAGTGTATCGACCCTGCTCATCGGCCGTGGCCTCTACTTTCGGCAAGCGAGGCTCGTGTCCCCAGTACCCGCCCCAAACGTGAGCCCCGGCGACAGGTGTTCCATCACTATGCAAGATCCTGCCGCTAACCAATACGCCCGGACCGGCGTCCGCTGGCTCGGGCGGAGGAGCAGCGTTGGCCGCTGCCGGCACAGCCTCTATCGTGGTTTGGTTGGTTTCGATCACGGGAACAACTTCGGAGGTCCCAGAGACTTCGATCGGCGGAGGACTACTGGGAGAATCGTGGGACGTGAAGTGCAGGGCGGTAAACGTGGAAGCGGCCAACAATGCAGCCAGCGACAAGCCCGCGGCAATCTTCCACGAGACGGCCATGCCAGCCGCCCCCCCGGAGGCAAGCGCGCCAGTACCTGTGGCGCTCGCGTCCAATGCTCCCCAAGAAGCACCCGTGGCCAGCACCACGCCGAGAATCCGCTTGGCTTGCGCGTCTGTGTTCCTGGGCGCGGCGGTGTCGTCCTGAAACAAGGCCAGCAAGCGCTCTCCCAGTTTCTCACGCGCACGCTGGAGCCGTTTCCGGGCCGCGGCATCGGAGATTTCGAGAATGGACGCAATCTCCGAACTCGTCTTTCCCGCGAAGTACTTGAGCAGTACGATTTCCCGCGCCTCGGGGTCGAGTTTTTCGACCTCCTCGCGGATCGCTCGTGACAGCTCCATTCGGGCGAAGTCTGGCTCCACGCTGTGTGCGGCGGGTTCCGCGGCGGTCTTGACGAGCGCGTCCCGTCCCCGCTGCCGCAGAAACGCCGAGGACATGTTGCGCGCAATGGAGACGAGCCAGGCCGCGAACTTCCGCCGTTCGCGAAGTTGGTTCAGATTTTGATACGCGCGTAGAAAAGTCTCCTGCGCAACATCGTCCACATCGGCAGGATTACTGAGACGCGAGTAGGCTATCGCCTGGACGGTAGGCAGATAGCGCTGCACCAGGATGCCAAACTGCTCGGCATTACCAGCGAGCACCTTCTCGATGATCGTGTCGTCGCGTTTTGTACCAAATCCCAACATGGCGCCTTCCTCCGTTCTTACCCATAAAGAGTCGAACGGCACAAGGACTGTGACATCCGCGCCCGCACATTCTGGCTACACGACCCCCGACGTGTCCACTGTGTCAGCGGGCTTGGTCTGCAGGGACTTTAATGTGCTCCGGCACATGGGCGTTCTGATATGCTTTCAAGCGTAGGCGTCCGGAAAGCCAGGCGTTCTCGGGAAATGTGAAGCCCCGAATTACAAACAGACCGCAAGAGGATTGCATATGAGCGTGCAAACACGGCGTCACTTTCTGGGGACAACTGCGGTGGCCGCGGCGGCAGCTCTGGGCAAAACAACAACTTCCGCACATGCCCAGGCATCGGAGTTGCCATCTGCGACACGCCCCAACATCCTCTTCATCTTCAGTGACGACCACGCGTGCGCGGCGATTGGAGCGTATGGTTCGCGGATCAATGAGACCCCGAACATCGACCGGATTGCGCGTGAGGGCGCCGTCTTCTTGAACAACACCTGCTGCAACTCGATCTGCGCGCCCAGCCGCGCGGCGGTGCTCACGGGCAAGCACAGCCACGCCAATGGACAGCGGACCAACCTGGACACGTTTGATGGATCGCAGGCGACCTTTCCCAAGATGCTCCAACAGGCGGGCTACCAGACCGCGCTCATCGGCAAGTGGCACCTGCGCTCGGACCCCACGGGATTCGATCATTGGGATATCCTCCCCGGGCAGGGCGAGTACTACAACCCCGACTTCATTTCTCCGGAAGGCAAAAGGACGCTGTACGGATATAACACGGACGTCGTGACGGACCTGTCCATCCGCTGGATGCAGGAGCAGCGCGACCCGGCGAAGCCGTTCCTGCTGATGTGCCAGTACAAGGCGCCGCACCGCACCTGGCTGCCCAACATCAAGCATCTCGACCTGTATGAAGATTTCGATATCCCTGAGCCGCCGAATCTGTTTGATGACTACTCGGGCCGCACCAGCTCGCTCGCGAAGAATGAGGCGGCTATTGAACGGCACATGTACATGGCGTACGACCTGCAGGTTCCGCCGCCCGAGGAAGGAAAAGATGCGGAGTACTCCCGCGGCAATGCGCTGGGCCGCATGTCGCCCGCGCAGCGGCGGGCCTGGGACGCCGCGTTCGGTCCACGAAATGAGGTGTTCAAGAAGGCCAACCTTCAGGGCAAAGACCTTGTGCGTTGGAAGTACCAGCGCTATATCAAGAACTACCTGCGCTGCATCGCGTCGATCGACGAAAACCTGGGCCGTCTGGTCGACTACCTCGAATGGTCCGGCCAACTGGACAACACCATTGTGGTATACGCGTCCGACCAGGGGTTCTATCTCGGCGAGCATGGCATCTACGATAAGCGTTGGATGTACGAGGAATCGCTGCGCATGCCATTCATCGTGCGCTGGCCGGGCGCGATTGCCGCGGGAACCCGCGTCGAGGCGCTGACCCAGAATATCGATTTCGCGCCGACCTTCCTAGAGGCTGCCGGCATCACACCGCCCGCGGAACTGCAAGGCCGCAGCCTCGTGCCACTCATGCGCGATCCCGCGTCACCCTGGCGCGACGCCATTTACTACCACTACTACGAGGTGGGCGAACACGGCGTGCCCAAACACGACGGCGTCCGCACGGCGCGCTACAAACTCATCCACTTCTACGATGTCGATGAATGGGAGTTCTTCGACCTCGAGAGGGATCCCCATGAAATGCACAGCGTCTACAGTGACCCCGCCTACGAACAGCAAGTAGCCGAACTGAAAGACACCCTGGCGAGATTGAGGACCGAGTACAAAGTGCCGGAGTGAGGAAGGGACAACGGCAACCAAAGACATGGACGCCAATGCGGAGCCGCCGGCGATAGGGTGTTTCTGTCGCTCCGCGAGCTAGTGCGTTGATTGTGCATGGCGTCTTCACGCCATTGCGTGTGGCATGGCCTGATGTTGCCTGTGAAAGACGCCCGGCGTGGAAGCCGGGCGCTACAGAGAGACACACACGCCGCAGGACTCGGGATGGTCCCCTTCACGGCAGTCTCTTGTGGGACTGAACCCTGTTTTTCGCGTAACCTTTCGCAGCGAAACGCGCGATCTGTCCGTGCCCCTCCGGGGTAACTCCACTCCTGGAATGACTTTATTTTTGCGCTTTCGCAAGTCCCAGTCGAGTTGCTCCTCGGAACACTCAAGGGATGCAACGCGGATTCGTCTTGCTCTGTAGTCTGCCGCATGGTGCGATGCCATGCCGCTTCGCGTGATATAATTCTGTCGACGTTCCCAATATAGGGAAAGAATTTGGCAAATTCCACCGAGAAGTGATGACCCAATAATACGCATTGGGAACGAGATGGGGGCGACATGAGGAACACGCTGATTCCAGAGAGTGAATCCAAGACCTTTCCGCGTGGAGCCATTGCACTACGACTTATTGTGGCGTTGCTATTTCCCGTAGCGGGCTGGGGGGAGATCGAAAAGCAAGCTATCCGCACAGACGAAGGATTTGCGTTCTACTGGTGGCCCAAGTTGCCGTCCATTGACGGTTGGGAGCCAGACCGGGATGCGAGCTTTCACTACCAGGTCAACGCGATTGTGCCAAAGGGAAAGGGCTTCGCCGACGCCGAGACGGTAATGTATGCAAAAGCAATCTATAAACCAGGCATCGGCGACACTAAGTCCGTTGATGATCTCGTCAAGAACGACACAGAGCACTTCAAGGAGGATGACCCATCAATCGAGATCAAGCAATTACCAGATATTGTCGACGGCGATGGCAAGAAGCTGAAGGTGTACCGATTCACTCCAGCCAAGGAAGGCAATTGGGAAGCCGTAGCGTACGGTAGTGAAGGTGACTTCTTCCTGATATTTGCCATCAGTTCGAGAAGTGCCGCCGGCTTTGATGCCCAATTCCCGAAGTTCAAAGAGCTGCTGGGCAAGTATAAGCAGAACCTGGGAACTGTTGGGGAGAAACCACCTGTCATGACTGAGGAATCGCCTGGCCAGAGCCAAGAGCAGAGAGCTAACGGCGGTATTTGTCCTGTTCCCTAGTCCTACAACGCTAGAAAACATGATAGCACTTTGGGATCTTGGAGCTGAGAATGCCGTGGTCGCGGAGTTCTTTGAGTCGTCGTTTGTGGTGGGAATGGATCGCTTTTTGGGCGGTGCGTTGCCAGTATGCAATGCACCTAGCGACACGGCGTAGATGTCGGTCGCGGCGGGCAGAGGACCGGTTCAGGTCAAGCTGCGCTTCGACGGCAATCCGTACTTGGCGCACGGTCCAGCGGCGATTTTTTTTCTCGCAACCGATGGGTTTGTTGGGCGAGAAACAGCAGGCTGACCATACTGAGGATCAGATGGCGCATGATTGGCAGATAGTTGCGCACTTCAAAATGGTCCAGGCCCACATGACTCTTGCCGTCCTCAAAAAGGCGTTCGACGTGCCACCGGCTGAACGCGACATGGAGCAGCACTTCAGGCGGGGTGGATTCGGGGGCGTTGGACAGGAAGTACTTGATCTCTCCGGTGAGTGCATGGCGGGCGACGAGAAGCCAGCATTCGTCTTGGGGAAGTTGGTCGTCGCACGGAATGAAGCGGACGACACGTACCTCCCATACTTCAGGCCCTTTGTCGGTGTTCTTGACGTGGAAGCGTTTCCAGGAAGGTCCGCCGCGCTTCCAGAGTTGATCGACGCGTTTTGCCTTGGGGGCCGTGTGTACCAGGCGAGGTTTGGAGGGCGGTCGTCCCAAGGGCGCACGCAATGGCGGGACGTGGACTTCGGGGACTTTGAGCCAACCCAAGACGGAACGGGGCACTTCGAGCACGTAGGTGAGTTCGCGCTCGGCTACCCCTTGACGAAAGGCCGGAATACTTCCGTAGGCTTCGTCGGCTACCAGGAACTGGAATCGGACGCCATGGGACATGACGCGGTCCAGCAGGTCCAGGGCCATGCGCCATTTCGGCCGGTACACCACGTCTTCAGGAATACCGGCCTCGCGGCACCGCTGCCGGTCCTCGTGCCAGGTTTCCTTGGGCAGATACAAATCGCTGTCCAGCAGCGCGTGAAACTCTCCCGCGGCGTAGCCGACGTGGACCGTCATCACACAGTTGTCCGTCTTGCCCGTCGCCCCACACCACTGCCTCTGGACCCCGGCAGTTTTGTCGCCCTTCTTGGCAAAGCTCGTCTCATCCACGACGGCAATGGCATGAGGGTCGGCATGGTCCTTGGCGACGACCTCGTGGACCCGCCGTCTCACCGCTTCGTGATCCCAATGATGCAGCCCGAGGAATTCTTGCAGCGTGCGCGGTGCAATACCCGCCGCCAAGGCGATCGGCTCCACACTCTTGCGCGGCAGGCTGCTCACCTGGCCCCCGACATACGTCCGAAGATGCTCCCGGCTTGGCGCCGTCTTGATGCAATCCTCAAACCGCTTCAGAAACCACGTCAGCCGGCAACGAAGCCCCTTCATCTCTTCCAGTACCTTCAACACGTCCATGCGGTTTCTCCCCAACCGCATGCCCATCGCCACAAAAACTATCGGCAGATTTCAACAAAACCCTTAATCGTTATATCTGCCTTCCCCTCAAACAATTGGCTACCATCTCATCCCAAAAGGAAGCGTTGTAGGACTAGGTCTCATGGGTGAAATGCGGACAATGACCACCTTCTGTACTCCCTGCCAGGAGCTGCCCCAGGAATGCGCCGCATCGACCCGCGCCGTGGTGCGAGTGCGCGTTGCCTCAAGCAGATACCGTTGGCCGCGTTCCCCTTTGGTGACTTCCCTTGCCCTGCCCCTGATCCAGGGATTGAGCGTTTATCCTAGAATAGCACTACTGTTTGAAACAGACAATGGGATGGCCACGGGCAGAAGGCAGGGACAGCCCGTCTTCGCCCGGGGATTCGCTCCGCTTGGGACGGTCGCTGTCGTCAGCCTGAGCACATGGATCGTTGGAGCGACGTTGGGGGAGTGGAGCCGCCGTTCCTGAGAACGGTCGCCCGGCGTGGAAGCCGGGCGTTGCAGGGAAGAATGCAAACCACGGGCGAGACGCCCGTTCCCCTTTCTATCCCCTCTTGCTGCTGGGGCCGCGCTTTCAGCGCTCAAGATTGGGGGGCGTCGTATTCCCAGGGCGGCGCTTCGCTCTGCCCTGGGTCCCTATCCCTCAACATCGTGAAAAACGTTCGCATTTGATTGGGCAGTTTTGGGTTAAGCTATTGGATGATCGTGCTTTTGGAAAGAGATGCCATAGTGCATACTCTGCGACTCCCAAAGGGTGTTCAGCCTCAAAGTGGCCTCTTCAGTACTGCCTCGCTCTCCGAGCGCGGCAGCCATGCGCTTCGCTCAAGAGATTGGCTTGACTGCACACAGGTGCGGCTAATTCGACACCACCGAAAGGCATTTGGAGAACCCTCCGGCTCCGAGGCTAGGAAAGCTCTTGTGCTGTCACGCCCGGGGCGTGAAGAGCGAGGCAGTACCAGGATTCCGTCCTCTTGCATCTCCGCGTTCCTCTTTGAACTCCGCGCCTCTGCAATTGAGTGGGCGCGAATTGTGGGCGAGACGCCCGTTCCCCCTTGGTTGATTGCCCTTGTTGGTCTCTTGCTTGGATCGGTGTAATCGGCGAAGCGGTGGACAGCCTTCTGCGTTTGGTTGTGGCTAGGCTGCAATGCGCTAGTATGGCGCCGGCCCTTCAGTCCTCAAGAGAGTCCCCCGTCATCTCCTTCGATCTTTTCATCATCTGCGCAGATCTGAGTCGTTTGCGAACACGAGCTTCGCGTTCATCTCCCCGTCTTCAAATCGGTGTTAAATCGGTGTAATCTGTGGACGATCTCTTCATCCTGGACTTTGGCATCGCCCTTTTGATTCTCTGCGTTCCTCTGCGGACTCGGCGCCTCTGCGTTGAGGTATTCTTAAACCACGGGCGAGACGCCCGTTCCCCTTTTTTGGTCCCCCCTTGCTAGATCCCCCTTGTCGGGTCCCATTCTTGAAATCGGTGGGCAACCATCTTTGTTCGGTTGCGGCCGCGCCGCGCTGGGCAGAGACTTGCTATACTGCTGCGCAGTGCCCCTATCGGAAAGGAGATCGACCATGAGCCACCTCCGCATCTTGGTGCTGGCCATCGTAATAGTGGTGGCGAGCCCCCTTGGTTCCGCCGCAAGCATTGAACTGACCGCAGTGGACGGCGCGGCGCGGGTGCTTCCCGAAAAGCCGGTTACGGGTTCAGCCACGGCCACTATCGCGGGCGCGAGGGGCGAGTACGAGTCCTTCCAGGTAGTCGTCATGGCGCGCGGCGGCAACCTCCGCAAGGGCAATGCCTCCGCGACGCCGCTGCGAAACGCGGATGGGAAGGAGATTCCTGCTTCGTGCGTCACACTCTACCGCGAAGTGTTTGTGCCGCTGCGCCATTCGGTGCCGCGCGCCACGGAAGCGCCGGGGCTTGTACCCGATCCGCTGGTGCCCTTTGTGAATCCCTATACGGGCGAGTCCGTGCCAGAGCCAAGCTGGGGAGACAAAGGGCGGGTGGGACCCCGTTTTGGCGCAGTGGGCTTCGAAGTGTGGCAGGACCAGCAGCAACCGTTGTATGTAGACGTGTTCATCCCGGAAGATGCCGCGCCCGGTGTGTACAGCGGCACCATTCAAATCACCGCCGAGGACGCTGCGGCTGAATTGCCCATTACGTTGGAAGTGTGGGATTTCGCTCTGCCGAGAGGCCCCACGCATGAGAATCATTTCGGCGGATTCTGGACAGTCGCAACGTATCTCGGGCTGGAAGCCGGTTCCGATGCGTTCGCGACGATCGAGGCGCGCTACGCGGAGATGATGGCCGCCCACCGCATCAATCCTCCCCTGCCCCAACGACTCCACCCTCAAGTCTCGGACGACGGCACCGTGGTGTTCGCGCCGGAGGCCGACGCGGCCATTACGGAGTTCGTGAACCGCCTGCATGTAACGAACATCGACATTCCGCGCGCGCCCTTTGGCGATCACACCGGTGAGAACCGGGAGAAGGCCTTGCGCTTCTACCGGAGCTGGTACGCGTACCTGGAATCGAAGGGATGGGCGGAACGCTCCTACCTCTACATGCTCGACGAGCCCAACGATCCCGCAGCCTATGATGAGGTGCGGCGCTTGGGCGCTGTGGTGCACGAAGCGGAGCCGCGCCTGCGACGGCTCGTCGTCGAGCAGCCCTACACACAGAATCCCGCTTGGGGCACACTCGACGAAGCCATCGACATCTGGTGTCCGCTGTTCGGCTTCATTGATGAGCCCAGCGTGGAACGTGTGATTGCTCAGGGTGATGATGTGTGGAGCTACACGGCGTTGGTGCAGACCGCTCCCCCGTATCATCCCGCCTATGAAACGGTGAAAAACGATTTGCCGCCATTTTGGGAGCTGGATTTCCCTTACACGGCCTATCGTATCGCGCCGTGGTTGAATCGGCGCTACCACGTGACGGGGCTGCTCTACTGGTCCGCGGTGCACTGGAGCAACCCCGACCGGAATCCCTGGGACGATCCCGGATTCCGCATTCGCTGGAATGGTGAAGGGTACTTGTTCTATCCCGGCAATGAGGCCGGCATCGATGGGCCTGTCGCCTCCATCCGTCTCAAGAATCTTCGCGACGGCATGGAAGACTACGAATACTTCGCGATTCTCGATGCACGTGGCGAGCAGGCTGCTGTCGACGCGATTGTGCGCGAGGCGGTGCCCACCTGGGGTTCGTGGAAGCAGGATTCCAGCGTGCTGCAGACATTACGCAAGAATCTCGGGCAACGGATCGTCGCCGGAGCGAAGAAGTAGCTTAGGCGGAGCCGCGAAGCTCCGCGTCTATGGCTTTGTAGGGTGGCTCGAGGGATTCAGCGAGCTGCTTGTATACAGACTCGTACCGCGCTGCATACTCGCTGTGTCTCGCGGAGTCGGGCTCCACGCCTTCCGTCGTGAAGTTCACGCGCCCTAGGGCATCATGCACGTCACGGTACAGCCCAGCGCCGAGTCCCGCGAGGATCGCCACCCCCAGCAGCGTCACTTCCGGGTTGGTCGTGATCTCCACCGGCAACCCGGTGACATCGGCCTTGAGCTGAAGCCACAGCGGATTCTTCTGACCGCCTCCGACGACGCGCAGCCGCGAGGGCGTTCTTCCCACGGCCGCTCCAATGGCGCCGATCTGACGGTTTAACTGAAAGCACAGACCTTCCAGCGCCGCCCGCACGACCTGCCCGCGCGAGGTCATGGTCTGAAGACCCAGGATAGTGCCGAGCGCACTGCGGCTGGCGTCGGGTCCCATACCGCGCATGAAGCTCGGCAGCACGTACACCCCGCGTGACGGGGCTTCCGCCTCGCGGAACATGACTTCGTAGACATCCTTCTCCGGCACTTCGTGGTAGAACTTGTCGCGCACCCACTCCGTCACCGCGCCCGCGATCATAAGGCTCTGGCAAATCCACTGCCCTGGGAGTGCATGGCACTCGAAGTCCAGCCCGTTGGCATAGTGCGAAGGCTGCGGCCGGAACGCGTCCACGGTGGCGATCAGGATTTCCCAGGTCCCGGTGATGTCGATCCAGATATCGTCCTGGGCCACGCCCGCGCCGAGCACCGCAATCTCGCAGTCGTGACCGCCCGTAACGACGGGCGTGCCCTGCGGCAAGCCCGTCTCCGATGAGGCCTTGGCGGTGACCGTGCCGATTTGCGTGCCGGCCTCGCTGGTCGGTGGCAGAATCGACGCGTCCAACTCAGCGGCCTCGAGCATGGTCTTCGACCACGTGCGCGAACCCAGGTCAAGCATCATCGTCGTGGAAGCGATGGTGCAGTCCGTTGTGAATGCGCCCGACAACCGGAACGCCACGTAGTCCTGCACCTGGAGCCAGCGGTGGGCATTCTTGAGTAACACGGGATGGTTCTGCCGGAACCACAGAAAGCGGCATGCGGTATTGATATGGTAGTTGTGGTAACCCGTGATTTCGAAGATACGTTCATTGCCCACGCGCTTGGCGAGTTCGGCCTGTTGTGGAATCGTGCGTCCGCAGTGCCAACTCACGAAGGGATACAGACACTCGCCTTCCTTGCTCATGGGCACGCCGTCGGCCCCGAATCCGGTGCACGCGACCGCCTTGACCTCGTGCGACCCGCCACTCCGGTTGAGACACTCCAGGATGCACTCACAGACTTTCGTCCAGATGTCCTGGGGGTCCCAGACCATCCAGCCAGGCTGGCCCATCGGGTCTTGCACCGGACCATTGCGTCGGCCCGCAACCGCCGTGAGGCGGCCTTCGGGGGTGAATAGTCCGGCTTTGATTCCCGTCGCACCAACGTCCACACCCAAGAGAACTTCGCCCATGTCTATTCCCCTTCCTTACCCGTTTCCGTCTCCGCGGGAGGAGGCGGCGTCGCGGGCACGGCCAGACCTTCCAACGCGGCTTCTGCACCCGCCAAGTCCTGCTCCGGTTCGTCCAGGTGCGCCTGCGGCGTCTGCACCCGGAGGATTTTGGTCTCGCCGAGCTTCATGGGCAGAATCAGTTGCTGTTTGTCGAGCCAACCTATATTCGGATCCAGCATATCTTGCACATCATAGCTGGCGCCCAGGTCCAGTTCGCGCTCCCCACTTTCCCCCGCATGGACTGCGAAGAAACCGGGGCCGAAATGAAAGACATCCGCGCCAGATTCCCCGCCCGGTTTCACGAAAAGGTGCTCCTCGAGGATCGTCAGGATCTCTCGCAGGAGGTGGGCAGGCAGGGCAGGCTCGGCCACATAAATCGAGGCCCAGCCCTCTTCGAAGAACTCGACCGCAACGCTGACTTGACCTCCATCGCGGTACTTGGCCAGGGCCTTGTTGGGCTCGGTTTCAATGTAAAATAAAGGCGACCAAGTCTCCGCAGCCCCAAACTCCTCGTCCTTCTCAATCCATCGTCCGTCGGAAAGCTGATAAACCGAACCTGACAGGGTGGGTTTGTCGAATTGCTTGACTTGGAATCCCGTAGTAAGTGCTATATTTTCAGGGCTGCTGGTCTCGTCTATGAATCCGGGGGCATACAGCCAGATTGCCGCGCTGTTCTGGCTGATCAGCACGTCTTGGAGGCGCGCCCGGTCTTCAGCGTGGAGATGAAACGCGTTCGCAAAAATATACACGAGAGATGGCGCGGCGCGCCGGTCCAGCACATCCTGCAAGAGGCTGAACTGGGTGGGAACTCCCGCCCGCAGGGCGCTGTCTCGAACCTCGGAAAGGAGCCGGCGATTCAGCGGGAGGTCACAGCGCTGGTAGAAGCGGCTAGGCTCGTCAACCACTACGGTGAGGCCCAGGCGCTGAGAAGGTGTGGGATAGTTTACAAAACCATAGCCTTTGGAGACCTCCGCGCTGGTCCAAACCGTTTGGTAAGCCTCTCGCATCTTGCCGAATTCTTCCCACATGCGGGCATCGTGGAGACTTCCGACGCCATCGGCATCCGCCAGGAGGAGCCCGAGCCCGCGCGCAAGGGCGGCCGAGTAGTTGCGTCGCTGCACATGCAGGACGTCCTCGGTTCTCAGACCTTCGATCCGCTCAATCTCGCCGGAGACGGCGTTCCGCGAGATGCCCGTGCGCGTGTCGTCCAGAATGAGCCATTGCTTGCCGTGGTACCCAGCGCTGTCGACGGGTCCCATGAAGCCACCGGCTCCGCCGAGACCGCGGTCCACATATGAGACCGGGCTAACGAATCCATCAACCACGCCGTCGAGCAGCAGGGCAAGGGCGCAATGCCCCGTGTCATTGGCAGTCAATTCAAAGGAGTAGCCGTACGGGACAAAGACTTTGAAGACTCTGGCGCCCGACTGGTGGAGCTGTGCGGAGAAGTTGGAGATGGCGTCCGCCGTGCTCTCGGATACGTAGCGCAGAAAGTCCACGTAGATGCGTTCGCCGGGCTCCGCGAAGAAGACCGCTTGCGTGTCGAGTGTGTTGGGCCGCTCCGGTATGGTCACGTCATCGAAACCGAGCGTATCGTTGCCCCAGGCTTGGCGAAGCGCCAGTTCATCCGGGTATTGCGTGCGCAGCCAGGCACGGAAGCCCGCCTCATTCGCCGGGGAACGGTCGTAGTCACCGCTGCGCTGCCAGCGATCTTCCTCCAAGCCGCCCAACATGAAACCTGAGATTCGATCGCCACGTTCGGAATGTTCGATGCCGTTCAGCAACTCAGACAGGGCCTCGCGCCCCGCATTCAGCCAGACCTCCGAAGTGACACTGGGGTGAATGCCGTCGGAAGCCGCCGCCTCGGGATGAGCCGCAAGCCAGGCGTCCGGCGGATTCATGGTGATAGCGAGGATGATATTTGCCTGAGGGTCGGCCTGCTCGATGCGGTCAAGAGGGTAGAGTGTTTCCGTGACGGCGGGACCCTGCTCGGGCCAAGGAAGGGCAACACGAAGCACATGGTCGTGAATGCCCGCTTTTGCGGCCATGGCAACCTCGCCGGAGACGGCCTCCAAGTCCGCACCCGGCTGCACACTTGCGTAGAAGTACAGCGGCGCGGGGGGTGGTGGTATGGTTTCCTGAGTCTCCGACTCTTCCACAGGAACGCCCGGCACAGGAGTGACAGGCCGAGTCTTCGCGGTTTCACTCGTGCCCAGGGACCCCACCCAGAGTCCCGCCAGGCCCGCAATGAGCACAATAACCACTGCGCCTGCGATTCGCAGGTATATGCCGGTAGCCTCAGAACGACCGCGAACCGACATAGGCAGCCAACATCCGCAGGGGTTCTGCCCTGTCCCCGAGGGGAGCCAGGGATTCCATGGCCAATCGGAGCAAATCGCGTGCACGGTCGCGGGCGCCTTCGACGCCGAGGTATGTTGAGAATGTGGCCTTCGCCTTATTCTCGTCCGGGGCTTCGGCGTCCAGCAGGTCATCCGTAATCTGGAAGGCAAGGCCCAGATTCAGGGCGTAATGTTCCAGGCGTTCCAGCTCGTCTTTCTTCAGCGCCGCCAAGCGGCCGGGTATCGCAATCGAGGCGAGAAACAGCGCGGATGCCTTCTGGATGTAAATCTGCTCCAGTTCTTCTAACGTGGGATTGAGATCGTGCAGCATCAGGTCGATGTGCTGTCCGTGGATGATGCCAGTCGTGCCGAGGACTTCGGATAGGATCCGCACGACGTCTGCGGTGGCCTCGTTGCCATGAAGGCATTCCGCATTACGCGTGACCAATTCAAAGGCGCTGGATATCAAACCGAATGACGCCAGGATCGCGGTCGCCTCGCCGTACAGGTGGTGCGCGCAAGGCTTGCCACGGCGATGCGGCGCATTGTCCATGGCCGGAAGATCGTCCAGTATGAGCGATGCGGTGTGGACAAACTCGACGGCGCACGCAGCGTCGAGCACGTTGACGGGGGGCACATTTCCGATGTCCGCCACGGCCAGTGCTACGATGGGCCGCAGGCGTTTCCCGCCGTCGAGCGCGGCGTAGCGCATGGCCTCATGAACGCGCTTCGGTTCACGGCCCGCGGAGGGCAGACGCTCTTCAAGCGCCTGCTCGACCAACGCTTTTCGCGCGGACAAGTAGCCAGCCAGGTCAAATTCCGCCATGTAGCTTTCCTTCAGCAAATCCTCATCCAACGTTATCGACGCGGGACGTGGCCGGTTCAGGATTCCTCGATCCGTATCCAGCCGCCGATGTCGATGCCTTCCCCGGTCTCTTCCGAAGTGAAGATCCGCCGCGATACGAACTCGATCATTCCCGCAGGCACTTCAAATTCCATGCAGCCGGAATCGAGGGTTGTGAGGACGGCGAGCAGGCGTTCCCCCGCGCGGATTTCCACCTCAGTTTGCGCGATCCGAGGATAGCAATTCGCGTGAGATACCCGCAAGCTGCCTCCGAGGGATTGCACCCACGCGGTGCGTGCCATGGGCCTCATATGCGCACCACGCAAATAGCGTGCCCGGTACCAGCCACCGGTGGGTAGTTCAATGCCAGGGAAGAACAGAAGGTCCTTGCGTACAAGAGGCCAGAACGAGCCGGGCTTGAGGATGCGCGTCTGCGCTTCCCGCCGGGCTGTCATCGCCTTCGGAACATACGCTAAACCCGCAAACCAGGACCGCACGTGCGACCAGACTCTCCAGAGTTCGCGGCCCAGCAGGGCCCGGCCAACGGCCTTCGCCTCTGCGAGAAGGTAGGCCGGACACACCTGAAAGATGCTGGACGCTGGGAAATTACGCAGGATAAGCCGTAGCCGGTTTCGCGTGTTGCGATAATACTTCCGGCGCAGGTTTGCCCCCTCGCCCATCGTCGCGCTGAACTTATGGAGGACGGTCGCCGCCGGGCAGGACCAGACTTCGTAGCCAACGTCCCACAGGCGCAGGCTGAGATCGAGATCGTCGAGGTAGATGTCAAAATCTTCCGGCAATAATCCCGTCTTGTGCAGCGCCTCACACCGAATCAAGCAGGCCCCGCCGCAAAGCCCGAGGACCCTGCGGGGCTCGCACCACGCCGGCCCATCCACACGCCCCAGTCCGATATCCCACCCGACACCCACGAGGGAACAGTCGACGCCGATGGAATTGATGATGTCGGGTTGATCGAAGAGCAGCATTTTGGGGGCGACACCACCCGCGGCCGGGTGCGCTTCCGCGAACGACACAAGCTGCTCGATACAATCCGGCGCGACCGCCGTGTCGTTGTTCAGGAGGAAGACATACCCGGCCCTGGAGGTGAGGGCGTGTTCCATGCCACGGTTGTTGCCGCCGGACCAGCCCAGGTTGGCGCCGCACTCGAGGATCTCGACGCGCGGGTCGTGACCGAATTCGTTGCGCACCAAGTCAACGCTACTGTCCGTGCTTCCATTGTCTACGAGCACGAATCGCGCGTTCGCATATGTATTCTGACAAAGGGCATCGAAACACTCATACAAGTGCTCCTGCCCATTCCAGTTGATGACGAGGACATGTACAAGGGGCTTGCCCATACTGTCCAGGAGTATAGCAGCGACGGGCACTACTTCACGACGATGTTGACCATCTTGCCGGGAACGTAGATTTCCTTTACCAAGGTCTTGCCATCGAGATGCGGATGTACTTTAGCGTCGCTCTTGGCCGCGGCGAGGATGGCGTCCTTGTCGGCATCCGCCGGCACGGTAACGACACCGCGCAGCTTGCCATTCACCTGGACGGGCACCTCCAGCGTGTTCTCGACCAGCAAGGCCGGGTCGTAGACAGGCCACGGCTCGTAAGCGATCGTGTCCGCGTGTCCGAGACGTTCCCAGATCTCTTCGCAGATGTGCGGCGCCATCGGCGCCAGGAGCAGGATGAACTGCTCAATCTCAGGCTTGTTGATGGATTCCGCCTTGACAGCCGCGTTGAGATACTCCATCAAGCGGGAAATCGACGTGTTGAACTGAAGACTGTCCATGTCTTCGCTGACACACTTGATCGTGTGATGCAGCGTCTTCAGCATGGACGCATCGCCCCCACTCTCCACGATGCGCGGATGAATGGAGCCGTCCTCGGCGACGATCAACGCCCACACCCTGCGCAAGAAGCGGTGGATACCGTGAAGACCCTCTTCGGTCCATGGCTTGTCGCGGTCGAGCGGCCCCATGAACATCTGGTAAAGCCGCATGGAATCCGCGCCGAGTTCCGCGACGACCTTGTCGGGATTCACGACGTTGTAGCGCGACTTGCTCATCTTCTCGACCTGGGTTTCCACGGGCATGTCCTTGCCCTTGACGTACCACGCGTCGCCACGCTTCTCGACTTGCTCGGGGAAGTAGTACTTCCCATTCGCGTCGCGGTAGGAATGAGCCTGGATCTTGCCGGGATTGAAAAGACGCGTGAAGGGTTCCCGCGTGGTGACGAATCCCGCGTCGTACAGCACCTTGTGCCAGAAGCGCGAATAGAGCAGATGCAGCACGGCATGTTCCGTGCCGCCCACGTATAGGTCCACCGGCATCCAATACGATTCAGCCTCCTTGGACCACGCGGCCTTGTCGTTGCGCGCGTCGACATAGCGCAGGTAGTACCAGCAGGAACCCGCCCACTGCGGCATCGTGTTGGTCTCGCGCATCGCGGCCTTCCCCGATGCTGCGTCCGTCGTGTTGACCCACTCCGCAGCGCGCGCGAGCGGCGGTTGTCCGTCGGCAGTCGGCTTGTACTCGTCCAACTCGGGCAACATGACCGGCAGATCTTCCATGGGTACCGCGCGGATCGTGCCGTCTTCTAAGGTGACCAGAGGGATGGGCTCGCCCCAATAGCGCTGGCGCGAGAAGAGCCAGTCCCGGAGGCGATACGTCACGGTAGCTCTGCCTACTCCGCGCTCTTCCAGCCAGGCATTGATCTTCTTCTTCGCGTCGGGGACGCTGAGTCCATCAATGATGCCGGAATTCACCAGGAGTCCATCGCCCACGTAAGCGGCTTGCGAGATATCGCCACCGCTGACGACTTCGACGATAGGCAAACCAAACTTTGTGGCGAACTCATAATCTCGCGCGTCGTGCGCGGGCACCGCCATGATGGCGCCATACCCGTACTCGGCAAGCACGTAGTCGGCGGTCCAGATAGGGACCTCTTTGCCATTCACGGGGTTCACCGCATAGGCGCCCGTGAACACGCCTGTCTTCTCACGCTCGGCCTGCATGCGGTCCTGCGCGCTGCGCTTGGAGGCCGCGGCGATGTAGGCTTCCACCTCGGCGCGCTGCGCGGGGGTCGTGACCTGCAAGGTCAACGGGTGCTCGGGCGCCAGCACGCAATACGTCGCGCCGAAGAGCGTATCGGGGCGTGTGGTGAATATCATGAAACTAAGATCGGAATGGGCGACAGGGAAGACTACGTCGGCGCCTTCGCTCTTTCCGATCCACTCGCGTTGCATGGCCTTGACGCTCTCTGGCCATTCCAGTTCATCGAGGTCGGCAAGCAAACGCTCCGCGTACGCCGTGATCTTGAGCATCCACTGGCGCATGAGACGCTTCTCGACCAGGTCGCCGGTTTCGACGTACTTGCCATCTTTCACTTCCTCGTTGGCGAGCACGGTGCCAATCGCGGGACACCAGTTCACCGGCGCTTCGATCTGATACGCCAGCCCGCGCTCGAAGAGGATCTGGAAAATCCACTGGGTCCACTTGTAGTAACCGGGGTCGGTCGTGTCGATCTCGCGGTCCCAGTCGTAAGAGAGACCGAGCAACTGAAGCTGACGCCGGAAGGTGTCGCAGTTGCGTTTGGTGATGATGGCGGGGTGCTCGCCGGTGCGCATGGCGTGGCGCTCGGCGGGAAGCCCAAAGGCGTCCCAGCCCATCGGATGGAGGACATTGAACCCCTTCATGCGCTTCACGCGCGCGATGATGTCGGTGGCGACGTAGCCCAGCGGATGCCCCACGTGGAGGCCATCACCGCTCGGGTAAGGAAACATGTCGAGTACGTAGTACTTGGGCTTGGTGTGGTCGATTTCCGATTTGAATGTCTTGTTGTTCAGCCAATGTGCGCGCCACTTGGGTTCGATGGCCGCGTGGTCGTACGTCCCGCTCGACATGAAATGCAAACCTCCCGAAAATCGTGTGAATGGGGCTTTCAGACAAGAATCGCCTAACTATAGCACAAGAGAAGGGGGAGGTTCAGATCGGACCTTGTGGACCGAGCGAATTCTGTGGACTTTGTGGACCGAGTGGAGCGAGTGGCCCGTGCTCGTCCGTGCTCGTCCGTGCTCGTCCGTGTTTGTCCGTGCTCGCGTCAGGGCCGCGGGATTGGGTCCGCCTCCAGGTTGTTGCCGATAGCCTGCAGTTGCGCCACAAACTCCTCCGGGATCAGTCCACCCGGGGTGATGGGCACGTCCCAGGTGACGGCTCCTCCCGAGGCGATGATGCGGCGGGTGATCTGAATGGCCTCCTCGTTGGTGAAACGCGGCGGGCTTCCCGCCCAGGTGGGACCCAGATACGTGAGCACGTGGAACTGGTTGCCGTCGAGAAAGCGGCCGGGAAGCTCGACCGTCTGCGGCTCGTTGATCTCGCCTGCCGTGTAGTCCTCTTCCGGAGATTCTGTGCGCACCGGATTGAACACGCCGGGGTTGAACGCCACGATGCTGTCCGGATTGCCGGCGCGGGCCGCTCCGGCGAAGCTGGCGAAGTTCGGGGCGTCGGGATGCGTGTACATGGCGATGGGATAGTAGCAGCCATCAAACCACCAGCCGGCAACCGTGGTGCCCCAGCGGGTGGACCATTCGCGGATGATCTCCTCCCACTTCCGCTGGAAGTCTTCGAGGCGCGGATCGCCGCCATCTGGGCCGCCTTCGGGGTGACTCCAAATCGGATACTTGCCGGGCGCCCAGCCCAAGGCTTGCATGGCCTGGGCGTCACGGTCGGGCGCGCCGCCCGGCAAATACACCATGAGGCGGATGTTGCGTGGAGCCAGCGCCTTGGCAATGTCGGCGACAATGTCGCGTGTTGAACATGTGCTGGGCGAACGCCCGAGGATGCGATCGTAGGCGGCGTTGGGGGAACAGTAGTAGCCGGAATTCTGGCCGAGCGTGATCACGAAGTAACGGGCTTTGACCGAGGTCAACTGTGCGGCGAGGCCTTCCACGTCAAACGCATTCACCACCTCGTTCCAATTCTCGGGAGTATGTTCGCGGCCCTTGAGCGCGATGTCGGAGAGGTAATGGCAGAAGACGCCAAACTGCGCCTGGTACAGCCACTCGGCGCGATTGTTCTCAGGTGTCTGCGCGGTTTCCTGGCCCGCCGCCAGCATGACACCCATCACGGCAATCAAGAACAGACGTGAGCACGTACGTGTCATCGGTCCCCCCTCCCTTGCACGTTCCGTCAGGCGCGACTGCAGCGCCCGCGCCAAAGCATAGCGGCGGCAATGGTACCAAGGATGAGGGTCAAAGGCCACCAGCCCAGCGGAAGCGTTGCGAGTGAGGAATTGACCTCGAATCCTTGAATGGAATTCACCGCAGGTGCGAGGTTCCCTGCGGCATCCACCGCCGTGTTCGCCGCGATCGTGAACGTGAGCGTGCCGTTCCCGCTGATACCAATGACATTGATCGTACGCGTGGAGGTACCAGTGCCAGTGACTGTAACCATGCCCACCGCGGTGCCTGTGGGGATGATGGTTATGTCGGCAGGCACCAACGTCACCGACGACGCCCCTATATAGGTGACCGTGTAGGTCACGGGACCGGATCCAGTGATTGAAGTCGATGGCGGCCCCACCGCAATCGATGGCGGAGTATTGTCCACTGTGAACGTAGTGCTGGGTCCGGCGGCGGCCGCGCTCTGGCCAACCGTATCCGTGGCCGTGCCCGCGGCGATGGTGATCCCCAGCGATCCGTTTCCGTTAATGCTGCTGATGGTAACCGTGCGTACGAATGTCCCGTCGGCCTTGGCGCCTGTGACGGACAGCGTGCCGTTGGCCGTCCCTGTCTTGTTCAAGGTGATATCGGGAACGCCCAGCGTGACGTTGGACACATTCTGGTATGTGACCGTGTACGATACGGGTCCATTCTGCGTAATGGCCGCCGTGGGCGCGCTGATGCCAACCGTGATGGGTGTGCTGTCCACGATAAACGTAGTGCTCGGTCCCGCCGCGGACGCCAAGTTGCCCGCGTCGTCGTCGGCGGTGCCTGACAGGATCGAGATTCCGAGCGTGCCATCACCGGTGATGCCGTTGATGGTAACGGTGCGCGTGGTGGTGCCGCTACCGCTAACCGAAATCGAACCGTTCGCGGTGCCGGTCTTGTTGAGCACGACCTTGGAGCTTGTGAGCGACACGCCGGTGGCGCCGCCGTATGTGATCGCGTAGGTTACGGGTCCCGTGGATGTGTACGTGGTGGATGGCGCCCCGATCGCGATCGTAGGCGCCGTGTTGTCCACCTGGAAGGTTGCGCTGGGTCCCGCGGCCGGCGCCAGGTTGCCAATCGTGTCCTGCGCCGTGCCCGACGCGATGGAGATCCCGAGCGTTCCATCGCCGGTGATGGATGAGAGGGTTACGGTGCGCGTAGTGGTGCCGGACCCGGTGACAGCCACGCTGGCGTTCGCACTGCCGGTCTTGTTGAGCGTGATGTGGCCCGCCGCCAAAGTCACGGCTCTCGCGCCCGAGTAGTTCACCTTGTAGGTGACCGGGCCGGAATTGGTCAAGCTCTCAGACGGCGGATCGATGCCGATCGTGGGCGGTATGGCATCCACGCTGAAGGTAGTGCTCGGCCCGAGGGCGCCTGTCAAATTGCCCGCAAAGTCACTCCCGGTGCCCGCAGCGATACTGATGCCTATTGTGCCCTGACCGGTCAGCGAACCGATCGTGACGGTACGCGACGCGGTACCCGTGCCGCTGATTGTCACAACGCCCGATGCGGTACCCGTTGTGTTCAAGGTGACGTTGGCCGGGGCGAGCGTGATGACGTCGGCGCCGATGTACGTCACCGTATAGGTTACCGGCGTCGTCCCAGTCGATGTTGCGGATGGACCAGATAGCGTGTTGACCGGCGAAATCTTATCGACCGTCAGCGTGCCGCTCGGCGCGGTCACGGAGTTCGCATTGTCGGCCAGGTCCGTGCCGGAGATCTGAATGGCCGCGTCACCGTTGCCGTCTACGGTCTGAATCGTGTAGTGGTACGTGTACACGTCACCGGACAGGCTCTGGAAGGTCGCGCTGCGGCCATTCACGGTAACCACCGGGTTCGCGGAGAGGGGTTCGCTGGTGGTGAACGTGATCGCGATCAGCGCGGACAACTTGCCGAAGCTCGGCGTCGCCACGATGTTCGTGAAGTTTGGAGGCGTTTCGTCCGGGCCTGTCGTCAGATTGAAAGTTCCGCTGCCCGATACGCGCTTGACGACCAGGTAGACGCGCGTGTCGCTGGTGGCGGTGAAGGAAAAGGTCTCCGCGCCGCCGTTGCCTGCCGTGGTGCTCGACATCAAAAGAACGGGCGTACCGTAGGCGGATGGACTCCCGCTGTACAGGTAGAGGTCGAAGTCGCCGCCGGCGGGGTTCGTCAGCGTGGGATTCAGGACGGTCCCCGTCGTCAGGTCCGCGTATCTTGCCCAAGCACGGCGGCTGTAATTGGTGCCGCCGAGCGTGTCCGTGGAAACCGCGCCGATGGATAGCGCAAGCGACGCGGCCTCGATTGCCGCATCGGGATTGATGAGGCCGAACCCTTCGTAGATGTCTTTGCCAATGGGAAAGCCGCTCGGTCCGGCCGCGGCACGCTGCAGAGTGGGATTGGACCCCGAACTTGCTTCGCGATTCGCGTTGGTCTCCGTCGCCGTGGCGCTCAGGAGCATCTTGACCAGCCGCGCGTGCTGGCTGGAAGTGAAATCCCACGTGGTGCCGGAATCCTGGAGCGCTTCGATCACGAGCGCGGCGCACCCCGCCACGAATGGGCTCGACATCGACGTACCCGTGAGGCTGTAGTAATCATCGGCCTGGATATCCGCGAAGGATGACCTCTCGCCATCGGCGGTGTTGCTGTCGGGCGCGAACAGGAGCGAGTAGTAGTAGGAACCGCCCGGCCCCAGCACATCGGGCTTGTAGTCTTCCTCTTGCCCCGAGGTGGCCCCCGGACTCGTGAAGCCCCAGCTCGTGAAGTCCGTCAATGTGTTGACATCGTTCGTCGCACCCACGGTCAATGCCATGGCGGCGCGGCCCGGGTCGTCAACGATCGCCGCCCCGCCGGACTCCGTGCCATCGTTGCCTGCGGACACGCACATGACAACCCCGGAGTTCACGGCGCTGTTCACCTTCTGCCGGATGGAAGCGTCGATGCCGGGATCGCCAACCATTCCCAAACTCATGTTGATGACTTTGATGTTCTGCGACACGCGGTTGGCGACCATGGTGTCCACCGCCGCGCCGATATACGTGCTGAGGCTATCGCCGTCGTCGGTGAAAACTTTGCCCGCGGCCCAGGAACAGCCAGGCGCCACACCGCTCAGCCGGTTGAATCCATCGCCCACGCCGGGGTAGTTCGTGATCGTGTTGGCGACCGCATACGTGGTGATGGATCCGTTCGAGTACAGACCGGCCGTGTACTGGAGATTCGCGTTCACCGTGAAGGGGTTGCTCTCCGTAACCCCCGAAACGCCGCTAGTTGGATTCGAGAGTTCGTCGAAATCTCCGGCGCCCGTACCGATCGCGTGCGACAAACCCGCCAATTCCGCCGAGCCTCCGCCCAGCCAACGCGCCGTCGACGACAGCGTGACCGAACCTGAGGGAAGCCAGAACGGGCTCGGGTAGAACATGCCGCTGGAAAGCCCGCTCATCGTGCCGCTGTCGGTGTACTTCAGCGTGCCCGTCGCGGTGCCGCTTTCGGCGCCGGTACCCAGGGCGATTCCCGCCACATGGGTCCCATGTTGACCGACATCTTCCGGAGTCGTAGAACCATCCGGCGTGAAGTCGTGCCAATACACCTTGCGCCCGTCGAGATCGGGGTGTGACTCGTCGAGGCCGCTGTCGATGACGCCTATCGTGATTGTGTTGTTGCCGCGGAAACCGCCCGTGCTCCCCGCGAACCCATCCACCCACACAGGGCGCACGCGCCCGGTCTGCGTCGCGATATCCATGTGCAGCTTGGCCACCGTAGGCTGATGGACCAGGCGCAGGGCTGCCCCCACGCTCTTAGGCACTTCGCCGACCTTGCTCAACGGCAGGCGGCCGTTCCACCCATAAGAAACGGCCCGGTAGATGTAGGTGATCTCACCACCCAGGCTGAGGAAAGCATCGATCTGGCTCTGCGTGATGGGTTGATCGAAGATGAGTTCCACATCCACCAGCGCGTCCAGCGTCTTCGCCGCCAAGCTGCGCTCCGCTTCCGACGCGGGCGCCCGCACGGACGCTTCCGCCGCCCGCTGACGGCTCAACAACGCGTCATCCACACGGTCGCGGTCAGCATCGTTTCTGTAGGTCTCGCCGATGAGCGGGCGCACCGCGGGCTCAGGCGGCGGCGCCGGAGAGAGGATAGCGGCCTGGCCGTAGGCCGTGCCGCTCAACAGGGTGTACGCGAAGAAGAAAACAGGCAACAAGGCACGCATCGTGAGTCTGCGCCGCGCGCTTCGCCGCATGCCGAGCGAATCGGTATCGGTCACGTCATGCCCGCGGAACACAACTCGCCCCACGCTCACCGTTGATAGGCTAACCATATACCTCACGGACTGGCCTTCGCCAGATACATTCCAAGCCCCGAGCGCAACAAGAACTCACAAAACCGGCAGTATACAAACAAGCACCCAGGACGGCGAGATGACGGCCGAGACCCGCACACCCCAGGCCACGCACACAGTCTAGCACAAGCTTTGTTCAGAAGAGATCACATCTCAACAATTCACGACGCCTGCCCAATCAAGTCAAACAACGAGTGCGCCCACGGACCACTCCCAGAATAGAGTAACTGCGAAAGAGGATATGGTTACGGGCTCGAACCGGGACCTGCACCGCCGCACCGGCCCCTACAACTACAACTGCGAAAACAGTCGAAACCGCTGATCCCGCACCCCAGACAAAAGAGAAGCGCCCCACTGGGAGGCGCAAATGGCCGCCGACTTTGCCTGGTGTTCCATGATCGTCAGCCTGCACCGCCATAGGTCCCGAACTTCCCATACTCCCCATCACTCCCATGGCTCTTGGTAGAACGCAACGAAGAGCCAGCAAGGATGCTGGCGCTCCTGGTCGGGCGTCTCGGATTGGGCGTCCCCTGCTTGGGCGCTTCTGGTTGGCGTTTCGAGTTGGGCGCTTCCGGTGGGAAACCGGGGGCGCTTTGTGGGAGAACGGATAGCGGGGCCCGGCCGTGTGGGCCGGGCCCCGTTGGGGGTGCGATGGGGGGCGTCTATTCGGGTTGGGTGAAGGTGACGCCGGCGCCGGTGGGCAGGGCGAGGCGGAGCATGAAGTTCCAGCCGCCCGCGCCTTGGCTGATCTTCACGAGGATGCGGTTGCGCCCTTTGACGAGGCGGATGTCGGCCTTGTCCTGGTCGAGGGCGGCGCCGCGATCGACGCGGTTCTCCCACACCTTTTCGCCGTTCACCCACACCTTGTTGCCGTCGTCGGAGCCGATGCGGACTTGCGCGGCGGTGTCTTCGGGCACGTCGATTTCGGCGTAGGCGTAGCCGAAGCAGCGGTCGCGTTGCGCGATGAGGCCCGCGAGATTCACGAGGCCGAGCGCGTCTTCGGTGACGGTGGGTTTCCACGCGAGGGTGGCGTCGCCGGCCTTGAAGGTGGCGGCGAGGTCCACGTTGGGTTCGCCCACGAAGGCGGTATCCCAGTCCGCATCGGTCTTCCAATCAAAGGGGCCGATGAGATGCCAGCGCTTCACGACGCCGAGGAGATTCGCAAGGTCGGCGGGAACGCCCGCGCCTTGCAGGCGTTGCGCGAGCTGCACGAGCAACTCCGGCGAGATGTCCATGCTGCGCACAAGGTCAAAGGCCTCTTTAGCCTTCTCTTTGTCTTCCGCGGCGACAGCGCCCGCGACGGCAACGTAGGCGGGGACGGCCGCATCCTTGAGGGCGGCGTTTTCGAGCAGGCCCTTCACCAAGTCATAAGCCTGCGGAACGGGATAGCGTTCGAGACCCTGCACGCAGATGCGGCGCAGGTCGTCGTCGGTCGCGAGATCGTAGAGTTGCATATAGGCGAGGCCCGCAGCCTGCGCGTTGCCCGCGCTGCCGAGCGAACCGGCCATGCCGCGCACGGACGCGAGGGCGAAGGCTTTCTCTTCGTCGTTGCCGTTGCGCGCGACATCGACGAGCGCTGCGAAGGCCTGCATGGATTGCATGGCGGCGAGGGCATGGAGCGCGGCGGCGCGAATCTCGGGCGTGGCACTGTTTAACTCTTCCTTGACGAGATCGAGCGTGGCCAGTTCGCGTCGCTGTCCCCAGCCGTTGAGGAGCCCCACGCGAATCGGCTGGCCGAGACCCGGATAAACCTCCATCACCGCCTTGATCGCTTCGCGTCCTTGAAGGCTGCTTAATGCCTGCACAGCGGTGTCGGCCATTGCCGGATCGTCCGCGGGAATGCCGGCAACGATGGAGTCGACAACGGAGGCATCGCCGTAACGCCCAAGCCCCATCATGGCGGTGGCGCGGATAATGTAGGTGGGACCCGTGGCAAGAACGTCGCGATAGAGATCCATGGCGAGGTTCCAGTTGCCACCTTTGAGCACGATGGCGTCGGTCAAACGCAGAAGGGCGTCGTAGGATTTGAACTGGGTCTCAGGCGTGGACTCCGCCGCGATAGTCTTAAATGCAGGCACAAGGCCGGGGTCGCCGGTCCAGCTCAGCGCCGTAGCCGCGGCCGCGCGGACCCCCGCATTGGCGTGACTCAAGAGCGCCATGAGCGGATCAATACTCCGTTCCGACTGCAGCTTGCCCGCGGCGTCGATCAATGCCGCCGCGAATGCGGGGTCCGCGACGGAAACCGCATTCAGCAGCGCGGTGCAGGCGTTGTCCGTGCCGATCTCTTCGAGACAAGCGCGGGCCTTCTCGCGCAACTCGGCATTGGTAAGCAACGCCGCGATGGGCCCTACATCAAAGCCTTCCGGTACGATGATCGGCAACAGGCGCAGGCCGAGTTCCACCTGGACGCGGGGCTTATCCGGCGCCAGGCAGGTCATCATCTGGTTTGCCGCGAAAAGCTGATCGGCCTCATGGCCGGGCGCGGCGGCGCCGTTCAGGATGTCCGCGATGACGTTGCGCGCGGCGAGGCGAATCGGTTGATTCTCCTGCGCGAGCAGCGGGATAAGAGAAGGAAGCGGAGCAACGCCCTCGCGCGGGAGCAACTGGCGCGCGCGGATGCGGGCAGCCTCGTCGGGACTGGAAACATCCGCGGCGAGCTGCCGCCAATCGGCGGATGCCGCGACGGATGCAAACAGCGCCAAGGCCACCACGGGCCAACGGCGAATGGATTTCGTAAACATGATCGCGTCTCCCATTAGAACTGCCACGGCGCGCGATACGCGCGGGTCAGGTAGCGGTTGGCTTCTTCGTCGTTGATGAATCGCTCGGCCTCGCCGTCCCAGAGCATCTTGCGGCCGGTCTTGAGCGCGATGCCCGCGAGCAGCACCGTCGTGGTCGAGCGGACGCCTTGTTCGATATCGGCCACGGGACGCTTGCGCGTGCGGACGCAATCGAAGAAGTTGTTGTGGTGGTCGTCGTTGGCCCAGCTCAGTTCCGGTGCGCCGTCCTTCTTAGCGATGCCCAGGTCCGCTGGCTCGACGAGGTAACGGGTGCGATCCACATAGAGCACGCCCTTGTCGCCCTGGAAACGGATACCGTAACCGCTGCCGCCCTTGCGCTCTTGCGGGCGTTGCTCCCAAGTCACGTTGCAGCCCTCAAATTCGATGAGCGTCTCGATGACCTCGTAGTTGTCACAGCCAGGCGCGTGCCGGTAACTGCCGCCCATGGACTGAATGCTGAGCGGCCTGTCCTTGCCGATACCCCAATGCACGATGTCCATGAGGTGCACACCCCAGTTCGTGAGCTGCCCGCCGCGCGCGTAGTCGTGGCACCCCATGAACCCTTGGAATCGTTCCGCGCTGAACGGTTCGTATGGCGCGGGCCCGAGCCACAGATCCCAGTCGAGACCCTGGGGAACGGGACGCGGCGTTTCACCTTCGCCAAAGCCATTCACGTCGATCCAGGCGCCCGCGGAGGTAATCTGTCCGAGCTTGCCGCTCTTCACGATCTCGATGGCTTCCTGAAAGATGGGCATGGACCGCTGCTGCGTGCCCAGTTGAACCACGCGCCCGTAGCGGCGCGCCGCATTCACCATCGCGCGGCCCTCGGCCACGGTGGGACACGCGGGCTTCTCGACGTACACATCCTTGCCCGCCTGGCATCCGAGGATGGTCAGCAGCGGGTGCCAGTGGTCTGGCGTGGGCGCGAAGATCGCATCGACGTCATCGCGGTCGAGCACACGGCGGAAATCCTGATAGCCATCCGGCGTGACACCGGTGGTCTCCCCCACCGCCTTGCACGCATTCATATAGCGCGGCTGGTAGACATCGCACAACGCGACGAGCGTGCAGTTGGGATTCTTGGCGAGGGCCGCGATGTGGCGGCTGCCCATGCCTCCGCACCCGATAACGCCGAGGCGGACTTTGTTGTTCGGCCCCACGGTCGCGTGTGCGCCCCGCGCTCCCCAAACGCATGCAGCGGTGGCAGCGCCGGTGCGCGCCATGAATTGCCGCCGGTTAATCGTACCCATATGCAGGTTCTCCCCTCTTGGATGTCCGCGCCAAATGCGCGGAA
>JADLGB010000010.1 GCA_020849535.1 Candidatus Hydrogenedentota bacterium | reverse complement strand
CGGCTTCGTGGCGCGGGTTTGGTAGGACGAGTCAACGTAGGCTTTTAACAAGCACAAGGACCAAGGAGGTGACATCTATGAAGCACATCAAGGCTCTGACGAAGGTTGATCCGAAGATGGCCGCCACAAACGGCGCGAAGTGCGACACCATCCTGAAGACGCCGGAGGAGAAGGAAGAGAAGAAGGCCGAGAAGCAGAATCCGACCACCTAATCTCTCATCTTCTGTTTCAACGATTCAGGTATGAATCAGGCGCCTCTCAGCTACGGCTGGGGGGCGTTCCCTTTTCTCGCACGGCCACCGATTACTCCGTCGCGGCATAGGCCCAACCGCTGAAACGCGCCGCCCCGTTGGCCACTTCGACTCCTAGAACGCCCTGCCGCGTGTTATTGGTGTCGGACACGTAGCAGTCGGTGGATTCGGCGAGGGTTTGCCCAGCCGCGTCTGCCACCCGGACGCGGACCCTGTCCGTCGAAACGATGCCTTCCAAGATCAGTTCACCGGGCGCGCGCTTCACCTCGTCCTGGCGCCAAAGGACCCGGCCATCCAGTTGGGACAAGACCACGTCCTTTCCTACGGAAAGCTGGAATCCCTCCCCGGCCTTGGACCCCGCCTGAAAGAGAAGCGCGAAAGCCGTGTCCGCGCTGGCGGGAGTGACCCGGCAAGTCCAGACCCCCTTTGCCCCGCGCAGCCCGGTGTTCAGTGTGCGCGCCGGGGCGCCGGAGGCAGCCTTCCCTTCGACGGCGCCATCCTGGTGCGTCCACTCGCCGGAGAGGACCTGCCAGCCGGGCATCGCCGCGGGTGCTGTCGAACCCGGAGCCGCCACCGCAGTCGATCCTGATGGCATCATTTGAAATTCGGCGGTGCCCTTCCACGTCTGGTATCCCAACAGCTCGCCATGCGTTGCGTTCAGGTCCGCCATGGGAAACGCGGGGCTGGCGGCCAGTTCGGTCCCCCCGTCCGCAGTGAGCAGGCGCGCCGACACGGCACCGTCGCGTGCGGAGGCTTCGAGCAGGTATTCGGTATCGAAATGCCAGATATCCTGCGGGCTGGACCAGAGTGCCTTGTTCGGCGACAGCGTATAGAGCATCAGGCCGCCGGCACCCGGGTTGCCTCCCAGCCACGCGATGAAGCCGGATTCGGCCTTCTCGTCGGTCAGGAAAAGCATTCCCGCGCCGCCGGCGTTTGCATCGACGCGAATGCGGGTCTGCCAGACCTGCGCGGTCTCTTCTGGCTTGGTCAAGGAAACGGCCGAGCTGCGCTCGATCACAGCAGCCTGACGCAGCACCTTTCTTTCCGAAGTCGTCCAAGCCCAGTTACCCCCGCCGACGACGGCCCACTCGGAGTCAGGGCCTTGTTGCAGCCGGAGCTTGTTCGGGGCATTGTCCACGAGCGGCGAGAGGGGGTTGGCCGCGAGTTCCCAGTTGCGGAAACGCGCCACAGTCCGGTCCGTGTGAAAGCCGAGCAGGACCTCTCTCCCGCGCTGCGGGAGCTTAACCGCGATCCAGTCGCTCTGGGAAATCAGGGTCTTGGCGTCCGCTTCGAACAGTTGGACCCGCACGCGGTCCGCCTCGACGACGCATTCCATCACGTAGGGCGTGTAGTAGACCCAGGGCGCCCAGGGGTCCTCCCACAGCACGGTGCCGGCGCCATTCAGCAGGGCAAAGCCGCGCCCGTGCGCCGCTTCCGCGTTGAGGACGAGCAGAAGCCACTCCAAGGGGTTCTCGGATAGGCAAACCCAGACACCGGATCGGTAGGCGCCGGGACCCGGCTCGACCGAGGCGCGCCACACCGTCCCCGCGTTGGCGGGAAATCGCGTAAACACATCCGCCCGCACATCGGAAACAACCTGCCGGATGGTCTGCCGCGCAGGGTCCTCGAAGCGCCAATCCCCGTCGCGCGAGTCGTGCCATTCGGGGCCGAGGGCATGCGAGGCGAAAAGGGCCGTTGCAATGAAGAGACCCTCGAAGACGGTCATGTGCGTTCCTTTCTCGCTATGCTGACGATCGTGCCCGTGTGCGCGAAGCGTTCAAGGGGGACTTCACGTCACGCGATCGAAGCTGGGGATCTTGAGTAACTCGCCGCCTTTGTTCGACGACTCGTGCGCGACGATACCGGGCACGCAGAAGGCCAGGGCCTCATAAAGACTGATGGCGGGTTCGCGGTCTTCAACCAAGGCCATGATGAACTCGTTGGTGATGAAGGGGTGCGACTTGCCGTGGCCGCTGTCGACGCGCATCGCCTCGGGCACCATGGGCCAATAGTCGGGCAACACCTCTTCCCCACTTCCCGGAAACTGGAGCGCAAAGGGCTGTCCGCCACCGCCAGGCATATAGAGGGCGGCCTTTGTGCCGAACCACTGGGCGCGCTCGCCGTGCGCGTGGAGGTTCCAACCGACGTTGCAGCGGAAGGGTTTCCCGGAGGACGTCATGAACATCCCCATCTCGTTCCAGAAGGTGTTGCCATAGACGTTGTCTTTCAATGCGGGATGCTCATCACCCCAGCCAATGCAGGAAACACTCGTGAGGCGCTCGCCCGAGACTCCTACCAGGAACGCTGAAGAGTGAGTCGGGTACAACATGGGAGCGAAGCCATAGCGCCAAGTGCGCTGGCCCTCATAGAACCAGAGCGCTTCACGCTCGGCATCGTTCATGGGGTGATAATACTCACCTTCCGTGTAGACCAGCTCGCCGAACAGACCGTCCTGGTACATGCGGCGCGCCGTGATGGTCTCCCATCGGTAGTAGCTGGTTTCGGCGCTCATGTACCGAAGGCCGGTGCGTTCCTTCACCTCCTTCAATTTCGCCGCGTCTTCCAGGGTCATGCAGGCAGGACACGCGGAGATGACATGTTTGCCCGCCTCCATGCAGGCAACCGTGTGGCGGGGATGGTCGGGCGCGCCCGTGAACAGGGCCACGGCGTCGATGTTGGGATCTTGAATCAGCACTTCGAGAGACTCGTAGGACTTATCGCAGGCGTAGGTCTTCATCAACCGGTCACGCCGGTCAGGGATGAGATCGCTCACGGCGGCAACGGTGCAGTTGGGATGCTGGTGCCAATGGAAGGAACATCCAAACCGGCCGCCGACCACGCCGATGCGGATCTTCTTATCGGAAGTTTGCTGCCACGCGGGGGCCTGCGCGGCGACCGTCTGCACGGCGGCTGTAGCACCAACACCTGCCAATAGGACCCCGGACTGCTGAAGGAACGCTCTTCTGGACAGATTCGGCATGTCACGCACCCTTTCTAACTGAATGGGGACCCCGGTGGGGCCTGCTTTCACAGACTCCATAAGGCATTAGAGCACGCACTCGCACGGCGTCGCAACTCTGTCAGGCGTACCCCCACGAGGTGGAGGGAAACGGAGCGTGACGATTTCGGAGATCCTGGAATCGGTGGAACCTGCGTCAGTGTCCGGCCAATGGCTTGCTCACTTCAAGAAGCCTAGATAGAATGCGGTAGGAACGAACGGCACGTTCGAGGCCACAGACGCAGCGCGCAGACATATGTGAACTCTTGAAGGCACTGGCGCTGCGCGTTACGTTGGACCTTGGCGGCACGGGGTGGGGTACCACAATGATCGATTCGCTTCGGAAGGTGATGGTTGTATGTCTGGCGATTGTGGGGTCCACGACGGCGCTCGCCGAACTGCAGAACGTTCAGGTCGGCGGCAAACTCGAGATCTATGGGGGATGGTACTCGGAGTTCTTTGAGCCCAACAACGGCCAGATCCGGATACCCGACTTCTTCGTGCCCGGGCGCGCCATCGGCCCCAACGGAACGGTATCGTACTATCGTGCCGATGGGAGCGGCCACGAGTTGAGTTTCTTCGAGCAACGGACGCGTCTGTATGTGGACGCGGATTTCACGGACCACGTGCAGGGATTCATCGAGTTGGATTCGATTGATACGTGGGGAGAGGATTTCCGGAGTGACTACAGAACCGGAGTCGACGGCCGGGCATTCTCGGGCGATGACGTGGAGTTGTATCAGGCCTTTATCGATGTGGACGAGATGCTGGGGCTTCCGTTGCATCTGCGCATAGGCCGGCAGGAATAGGAGTTTGGCTCGGGCTGGCTGGTGGGCGCGGACCCCGGTCCAGATCCGTTTGTGGGGCTCTCTTTCGATGCCATTCGCCTGGACTACACCATCAGCAATTTCTTGATCTCGGGATGGTGGGCAAAGGTCGCGGAGAATGGAATTGCCGAGCAGGACGGCGACACGGATTTCATGGGGGTCTATTTGACCTTTCATGAGTCAGGGGACGCGGCGGCACGGGCGCCGCTGAAGGTGCTGAAGGCTGTGTTTCCCATTCACATCCTCTACCATAGCATGCGGCACGGCCCCATACGCGGGCGCTTAGAACATCCTGTTGAGGAAGTCACCTTCGACCTTTACTGGATGTTCTTGCGTGACGCTACCTCACAAAACGACACCAATTTCGTCGCACCTATCGAGTGGATCGAGGACGTGTTTCAACTCGACGATTACGACGCGACCTCGCTCCATACGGTGGGCGCACGGGGCGCGGGCAGCGTGAATCAACTGGACTGGGAACTGGAGGCCGCGTACCAATGGGGCGATGCGGATTCGGTGGGTGCGCTGTTCCTTCCTGTTGGCCAGATTTATGGCGACGTTGGAGCCTCGTGGAATGCATGGGCAGGCCACGGCGAAGTCGGCTACACGTTTGAAGGAGAACTGCAGATCCGGCCATACCTCGGAGCTGCGTACTACGGCGGCGAAGACAAGCGGGACCTGTCCTTCCTGGAGTGGGTCAACCCGTTCTACCAGCCGGAGGCAAGCGTATCGTTTAACCGGCTGTTCTCGTCGTGGCGGGAAGATGCCTTTATCGATGCCTCGGCCATGACCAATTTTTGGAAGGCCTATGCGGGCGTCACGTTGGCACCCGCTCCCGCCATCGAGGCCGGAAGCTCCATCGTATACCTGGAGGCCCTGGAACCCTTCGACCGGCCCGCGTCGTTCACGTTGGGCGATTGGCAGATACCGCTCGCTCCCGCCCTTGCGTTTTGGACAGAGGAAGGTTCGCGGGAACTCGGATGGCAGAGTAACCTGTGGGCGGTCTACAGCTACACCGAGAACTTGTCCTTTGAAGTCGGCTGGAGTCACTTCTTCACCGGCGAAGGCGTGGAAGATGGCGCGTTCATCGACGAGAACGGTCTGACGCTCGTGGGTGGGCAAGGCCGCGAAGACGCGGACTACGTCTATTTTCTCACCACGCTGGAGTTCTGAGCGAGGCGCCTACGAAACGGCTGGCGTGATCTGCACCCAGACTTTTCGCGCGCGGGGTCCGTCGAACTCGCAGAAGTAGATGGACTGCCACGTGCCGAAGTGCAGCCGCCCGTTGTGGATAATCACCTGCTGGCTGGGTCCCATCATGCTTGCCTTGATGTGTGCCGCGGAGTTTCCTTCCGCATGCGCGTAGCCGCCTTCCCACGGGACGTTCCGTTCGAGGATAAGCTTCATATCGCGAACCACGTCGGGGTCCGCGTTTTCGTTGATCGTGATACCCGCGGTAGTGTGCGGCACGAAGATGGTGCACACGCCTTCGTTCACCCCTGACTTCGCGACGATCTGCTGCACGTCGCGGTCGATGTTGATGAATTGGCAATGGTCGCGGGTCTGAATGCTCAGTTCGTACATCGGTGACTCCTCTCGCGCGAACTCGGGTAACGCTCCATCATTGGCCGCGCGGCTCGATAGAATCAAGCCGGCACGGTTGCCGAGCCACGGCGGAGAATCACGGTTGAGTTTCGGGCTCCTCGCTCCAGGCAGGTAGCCGGGGCCTTGCGGACATCAGACGGATCGGACCGATCCGACCGATTGGGGCGGACGCATGTCCGCCCTTCTCAGTACTCCGCCCGATTCAGGTTCCGCAGGCCCAAGCGCATCGGAAGCCACGTGCTCACCGCGCTGAGGATCGCGATGAAAACGACTGCGGCCGTGAGCGCGTAGGCAAACGTGTGGGCATGGGTATACGCGTCCAACGCGCGCCATTGCATGACGGCGGTCTGCGTTCCCACGACGAGGACGATGTACCCCATGCTGAGCAAGAAGTTCAGCGTCCCCCCCATGCCGGAGACAATCCGCGCGGGGTTCTCTTCGTGGAAATTGGGGTAGAGACTCCCCAGTCCAACCGCAAGCCCGGAAAGCCCGAAGTTGGTGACAATGATGCTGTACAAGGCGAGCGCGAAGAAGATTGGCTCGACCTTCAGCATGTAGCAGGAAAGCATCACCAGGGTGATCGTGAAAAACGAAGTCGTGCACACGCTCAGCCAGAACTTCTGCCAGACGAGCTGGCGATACGTGAGAGGGGCAAGCCCCAACACCCAGAACCGCCGGCCCTCCAAGCTGATCAACGGGTACACGAAGCGGCTGGTCAGTGTGGCCAGAATCAGGGTACACGCGCCGATATTTAGGCACACGATCCAGTTCCGGTACGCGGCACTCTCAAAAGCCGCGGAGCGGTCACGCAGGCTGGCCACGTAGATGGCCATGATTCCGAAGAAGATCACGAATTGCGACCATTGCGCGGGGTCGCGCCAGAACAGGCGGATGTCCTTGAGGACCAGGGCACGCTGCGGATCGCGCAGAAAACCCAGCACGGGATCGATCCGGCTGAGCACGCCACGGCCGGGCGGCGTCCTTCTGCTCATGTCATGCCCGAGAAGCGCTGACCACCCGGGGTAGAAGACGAACTGGGCAAACACGGCGGAGAGCAGTACGGCCATTAGAGCGTTGGACGCGATCAGGAGAAAGTAGAATACCGATTCACCGGCCTCGCCTTCAGCGGCCGCCAGCACGCCGCGCGAAGCCCAATGGCTCGGGAGCAACCAGGACTGCGTCCTCGTCATGGCATCAATGATGCCGGAGATGGTCGGGTCCGAAAGATTCACCGAACTGAACACGTCGCGCAGATACACGAAGAAGAATCCTACCGCGAGGAGACTGACGCCCACCATACCTCCCCGCGGCAGCCGGGGGAAGATCCGGACCAGGCTCATTGCGATCACCGCCCCAATGGCCGCCGGGATCGTTACAAACGGCAAGTAGAAGGCCGCGGCCGCGACATAGAAACTCCACGGCGCGCCGTTGGTGATGCCATAGGCGAGGATGAGCGGCGAGCCGAGATACGCGGAGGCCCAGGAACTGAAGGCGATACACTCGACCAGGCGCGCGATGTAGAACTCCCACCAGGGCACGGGCGCCTGCAGTAGATAGGCGACCTCGCGCGAGCGGTACAGTGTCGAGAAGGCGATCAGCACGTTCGAGAAGATGAGCATGAAAAACAGCGCGAGCGCAAATACGGATAAGAGACGCGACATGATGATGTCGCCGAGACTGATTCCGCCGGGGTCCGCGCCGAAACGCCGCAGCCAATTGAATGCCTCCCAGAACCCATAGTAGGCGCCGCACCAAAGCAGAATGGCCGAGACCGAGACTACGGCGATCTTCAGCTTGGATTCGCCGCGGACGGAGGCGAAGTGGTTGCGCACGATGCGGAGCTTCGCCCGGAGCATGGCGCCGGCGCGGGTCATGCGTCCGCCCCGCGTGTCAGTTCGAGGAAGACATCTTCGAGCGATCCGGGGTTCTGCGAGAGCGCGAGTATCTCCGGGAGGGTTCCCGTGTGCAGCAGGCTGCCGTTGTGGATGATGCCGATGCGGTCCGCGACGTCTTCGATAATGCTCAGCGAATGCGTGGACATGAATACGGTCATGCCCTCGCGCGTACGCTGTTTCAAGTAGTCCTTCACGAAGCGGATATTCTTGGGGTCGAGTCCCACCCAGGGTTCATCCACGATCACGATCTTTGGATCGTGCAGGAAACAAGAGGCGAACGAGAGCTTCTGGCGCATGCCGTGGCTGTAGCTCTCGATCAACTGGTCGCCCACGTGGCGGATCTCGAACAACTCGAGCAGCTCTTCCGCGCTCCCGTTCAAGGCGGACGCAGGCATCTGGTAAAGACCCGCGACGAAACGCATGAACTCGCGGCCCGTCAGCTTCTCGTATAGGAATGGCGTGTCGGGGATATAGCCAATGAGCGACTTCGTCTTCACCGGGTCCTTCTGAATGTCAAAGCCGCCCAGAAGAGCTTGCCCGGAACTGGGCTTGATCAGCCCCGTGAGCATCTTGATCGTGGTGGTCTTCCCGGCGCCGTTGGGCCCGAGAAAGCAGAAAAATTCGCCGGCGCCGATGGACAAGTCGAGAGCATTCACCGCTGTCTTCGTGCCGAATCGCTTCGTGAGGTTCTGAGTTTCGATCATTGCAAGTCAATCACATTGCTGCCGCGCATTTCGCTTCGACCATATTATGCCATGCAGTGCGGAAAGGAGAAATCCAGATTGACAACACGAGGCGGAGTGGCGCCCGCGCGTTACAGTTCCTCATCCACCATGGCGGCGACACGCTCGGCGTTCATGCCGGGGACCATGAGGTTTCCGAGAGTCTCGAGAACGATGTCGCGCAGCTTGCGCGTGCGCTTGCGCGCCGTGATGATGGCCTGCCCATCCAGACATGCGTGAATGCTGGTGGCATGAAAGTCGCGCGCGCCGAACCACGAACTTAGGGCCGAAGGTTCTGGGGGAATTCTCTGCGCCTCCAATCCCCCAACCGGGATGCGCGCCACAAGCGAGCCTCCGTCGCACAGCGCGCTGTGCGCGATACTCAATGCGGTATCGAAGCAGCTCGTCGGAGTTAGACCTGAAAGAACCACGGTATCCGCCTTGCCGAGCCAACTTCCCGGCGTGCCGGCATGCACCTCATCGTAGGAGCCGCGCCGCTGTTCCCTGCGCAGCGTGTCCTGCGCGATCCCCACGAATCGCGTCGCGCCACGGCGGCGCAGGGCATACTTGGAGGTTTCAAACTGCATGCCAAAATCCAGAACTACCCCCGGCAGGTTGGGAAGATGCGCGGCCAAGGCGTCGCCCAATGCTTTGCGTGCGGGTGCCTCGCCCTCGATGTCTGGGAAATGGCGGCGCACGATCGCCAGGATCTCCTCCACGCGGTGAGAGTAGGTATGCCGTTGGAGGACTTCCTCTCTCCCGCGCAGCGCCAGGGCTTCGCGCGCGGATTCGTCATCCAGATAGTGGCGGACCTTACCGACAAGATCGTCGTCCGAATCGTACACGATGAGGTGCGTGTCATCCTCGAACAGGTCGAGCAGTCCGTTCGCTTCGCTGGCGCGATTGGTCAGAAGCGGGCGCCCCATGGCGAGGGCTTCGAAGATGCGCATGTTGAGGTCTTGCACGGCCGAATGATTGAAGGTCAGACGTCCGCTCGACACAGTGCTGCACAAGTCATCGCCGTGAACGCCCTCTTTGGCCAACACGGAAAAGTCGTGCGCCAGCAGCGTCAGAAGGCGCGCGCGCTCCTGATGCACGGCCCAACTGGCGGCTCCCGCGAAGGAGATGTCGTAGGGCCTCTCCATCTCGACGGGATAGTGAACCTCAGGATCGCAGGCCAGTGGAAGCCAGTACACGTGCCGTGACCCTGTGGCGCGCAGGTGCGGGATGTACGCGCGTTGCGCCGCGAAAACCAAATCGTAGTGAATGGCCTCGTGGTAATCCATGAGACACTGCCACGTATCAATGCTGAGATAGACCGCCGGACAACCCAGGCATGCCGTCTGCGTAAACAGGGGAATGCCGCCGCCGGAGATCGCCACCACGAGATGCGGCCTCCAACCTTCGGGCAAGACGGCGTAAAGATCCTCAAGCGCGCCCAGATCGGCGTCAATGTCATTGGGCACGACCATGTGCGCGAGGTGGGCTTTGCCCCAGCTCTCCAGCGTGGCCTGGCTTGGATGCGGACCCACAGTAATGACTTCGCACGACTCGCGAAACGCCTTCACGTAGAAGGGAAACCACGCGAAGGGGTTGGCTTGTCCAAGCACGCAGACACGCAAACGCATTACTGCCCTTTCTCATCGAGCGACGGGAGTTCACGGGAGAGTATGACGTAATGGGACAGGCAGGGCAACGCACTGCCGCTTATTGCGTCGGAAGGGCCGCGGTCTGTTGGGCGCCAGCGGGCAGCCACACGGCCACGTTCGTGGTGACTCTTCCCCACGCCTCGGCTTGCTTGTGCTTCTTGAAGAAGAGATCGAGGCGCTGCCCCTGGATGGCACCGCCGCGATCCTCCACGCGCCCGTACCCGTAACCCGGGATGTACATGATCGTGCCGAAGGGATAGAGGGACGTGTCCGCGGCGATGGTGCCGACATCGGCCATCGCGCCGCTCGCGGTCTGCCCCACCTTCTTTCGCTCACCCCTGAGAGAGCCGGAAGCGTAAACCGGTCGCCCGAGCCAATTGCGTTTCCACGCACAGCATTGCTTGCATGGGCAATAGCCGGTGACCTCCATGGAAACCACCGCGGTAGGTGGCCCGAGGTCATTGCTGGTCGTGGCACAACCGGCGGATAGGAGCAGCAGCGGGAAGCATGCGAGACACGCTTTCATAATGTCAATAATTTACCATGCTAGGAAAGTTTTGGCAAGGGGTCCGATCACCCCCCAGGACGCGAAGTGCCGGATCCCTTTGCCCAGAGTCCACCTGTGGGCGTACAGGCCGGCGCAACTGCCAATAGCCAGCCCGCTCCCAAAGGCGCCCTGCCCAATGGATTGAATATGCACGTGCCCGCGGCGTCTAATGCAGCGAACTCACAGTCGCCGGCCGCGAGCAGCGGCGCGATGCGGCGCCGGGTGGCCAGAACAAGCTGGCGCGACCCCGGTGCTCTGGGAATCGAGGAGAACGGCTCTATGAGTGTTGCGTTGGAGAATGTCCTGCGCTATGAAGAAGTGTCCGGCCCTGAGGAGGCGGACATTGGGGCAGGGCCGCGCCCGGCGGAGGGCGATGCCGGCTTGGTCAGCCGGGCAAAATCCGGCGACTTCAGGGCATTTGAAGAGCTGGTGCGCCGCTACCGAAACGACGTGTACGCGTTGGCGTACCATTTCGTACGGAACCGCGAGGAAGCCTGGGATGTTTCACAAGAGGTGTTCATCAAGGCGCACCGGTCCCTGGGCCGGTTCCGGGGTGATTCCAGTTTCAAGACGTGGGTTCTGCGCATAACGGCGAACCAGTGCAAGGATTTTTTGAAGAAACGCCGCCTTGACACCGTCTCCTATAATGACGCATTGGAGGCGGAGCATGCAGCGAGCCCGATTCTGGGTCCCGAACATGCTGTCGAGGCGAAGGAATTGGGCGAGGCCATTACGACGGCCTTGAGCCAACTGCCGTTTAAGCACCGGACAGCGTTTGTGTTACGTGAATTTGAAGGCATGACGTACGAAGAAATGGCGCGGGTTATGGGGTGCAATCTGGGCACGGTCATGAGCCGCTTGCACCACGCGCGCAAGAAACTGCAGCATAGTCTCCAGCGCATGGGCTTTGCCGGAGGATAAGGCGATGAAAAAGTGGCAACGAGAGATCGCGTGCCGGTTTGACGGCGAAGGGGACGCGACACCGGCGGTGCCCAATGCCGAGGCCGCGGCCTACGAGGCCGCTATCAGGCAACTGCGGGAAGGCGCAAAGCATGCCCTGCGGCGGCCCGAAATCGCCGACGCGCAGTTCCCTTCGTTCATGGAAGGCATCCGGGAGAGTATCGAGGCGCCCCGGCGTCATCACCGCGGATTCTGGGCGGTGTTATCCCTGAGTACCGCGGCATTGCTGGTGGCGCTTTCGGCCTTTCTGGTGTTTAGCAGCGGTCCGGATAAGGCGGTGACAACGCAGGTGGAGGCTGCCACGACGGAGATTCCGGGCGCAACGGTCGAGAAATATACCAACGAGGACGGAACCGCGGTGGTCTGGGTGAGCACCGCGCAACGGGACTTGCTGTGAGCGTAACGGGGGTTGCCATCTTGCTGGTTGCGCTGGTGGGTGGCGCAGACCAGGGTTTCGAGCAGCCGGTGACGATCTCCATGGTGGCCGTGCAGGCAACCAAGGAAAACCGTCCTGCCGGTGAAAAGTCGTTTGGCGCCGGGTTGGAGGCCTTTCGCTCTTCCCTGGAGAAGCTCCCTTTCGATACCTTCAAAAAAGTGAAGTCGGACAAGGCATCCGCTGCGCCCAACAAGGAGGCGCGGTTCCCGATAACCGCGCGTTACACACTCTCGCTCACGCCACTATCCAAGGACACCGAAGGCCGCGTGCGTGTGAAGGTCTGGGTCGAGGAGAAGGTGGAACGTGACGGAAAGAAGGTCGTCCGAAAAGCCGTCGACACGACGGCAGCACTCGTTCCCGGGGAGCACTTGCTTCTGGGCGGCCCCTCGATGGATGAAGGCCGGCTCGTAATCTTCATCGCGGTCGAGAAGTAGCATCGCCGCGACTCGCGGCACACCTGCGCAGATTCCCTTCCAAATCCTGAAGTCCCCATGGTTTGCGCAAATTGAACGCGTGACAAAAAATGTCAATAGACTCCCTTTTGGGGGCCATTTTGAAGCCATAGCCTCGCCATTCACGACCCTCCATTTAGTATCTAACCCGTTTATTTTCAATTCCATACGACAAGCCGTTCGGAATTTGGCATGGCGATTGCCCTTCATCGTTCCGAAAGTTTAAGGGAACGGGCTGGCCCTGGTGGGCCGCCCGAGGATTTGAGGACAGTCTTGGAACTTTGGAGGGTTGTGTAATGAAAGCATTGTCAAAGAAGTCCGGTTTCACGCTGATTGAGTTGATGATCGTGGTCGCGATTATCGCGATT
>JADLGB010000009.1 GCA_020849535.1 Candidatus Hydrogenedentota bacterium | reverse complement strand
GTGAGGAGCTTGTTCCGGTCTTCCGCGTAGTAGGTGTCGAAGAACTGGCTATAGAGCGACATCACCTGGGAAATCGGCCCGGTTACACGCGACACGAACTCTCCCAGCTTCACCAGCCCCTTGCGCGGCACATAAATGACGTCGCCCGGAACCAGCACGATGTCTTCGCCCGTCCGGAGGACTTCCTTCCAGTCGACGACCATCACTTCGCTTCGGGCTTCGTCAATCTCGCGCATCAGGATGAGATTGCGCAGCTTGGCCGTACTATCGATGGGCCCACCCGCTCGGGTCAGCGTTTGCGTCAGCGTCTGCCCCTCGGCCAACTGGAATACGTTGGGACTCTGCACTTCACCCAATACGTACACAAGGTTCACACCTTCCGGGATGTACACGAAGTCACCCGGCATGACGAGGACTTCCGAGGGATGTGGACCCTTGTTCGTCAGGTAACTCAAGTCCAATTCAATCACCGTACGCTTCCCCTCCATCGTGCGGAAGATGAACGCCTTCGTCAGCGTGCCCGGCGACTGTGCCCCAATTTGGCCATCCGACCGCGACGCCGTACGCAAACCGCCGGCCACATTGATGGCCGCAAGCACACTGATCGGGTTCTCGTAGGGAAACCTGCTTGCCTGCAACACATCGCCCAGGACGTAATAGTACTTGCTGGAGGCCAACTGAATGCTCAAGGACAACTGCGGGTCCTTGAATACGGCCTGATAGGCCGTTCGGATAGCTGCTTCGGCCTGCTCCCGCGTCATACCATTCACATTCAAATCGGCAATCAGGGGAAGCGATATGGTCCCGTCGTACAATATGACGACGCCAGGGCGCGAAAGCGAAGGATCGTCGAAGGACTGGAAATCCAAGACATCGCCCGGACCAATGGTGTATTCGGTTTTTGGCAGTTCGGCGGGCAGCAGGGTCGGGTCTGTGATGTCCGCTTCCACGTCGGACTTCCGCATTCGGCCCGGAATCTCGATCGTCGCATGTTCCACAATCACGCCTTGGTCAACGCCCTGTACGGTCTTGTCCTTGGCGGCGCCTCTCTTGCCCCAAGGGGCCGCCATTCCTGCCGGCGCGGCCACCAGGACCGCGCAACACAAGACCACGATGCCTCTCATCGGCGCTCTTCCCACTCCCCAAATTCTCCGCGGCAAGCAACTATGCATTTGGTTACTTTCCTATCTTGTACGCGTCAATCCTGCGCAGCAACGAACTGTAGCTGATATCCAACAGCTTCGCGGCCTTTCGCCTGTTCCAAAGGGTATTCCGAAGCGCCTCTTCGATCAAGGCCCGCTCCGTTTCCTCAACCGCCTTCTGCGTCGCCTGTTTCAGCGACAGAGTCTTCTTGGGGGTCTCGGGCGCCGCCGCCGGCGCCGCGACGGGCGACGGCGGAATCGTATCCACACGGCTCGAGACCGGGCCTTCCTCCTCGGCCTCGCCCAGCAGCGCCCGGGGATCGCCTGTCGCCACGTACTTCTTGACGCAGGCCCCGAGTTCGCGCACATTGCCCACCCAGTCAAGGGATGCCATCTGGCTGACGAGAGCCGTGCCTATGGGCTGATAGGCTCTCCCGAGGCGTTCACTGTAGTTGTAGTTGAAGTGTTCAGCCAGCAGCGGGATGTCCTCGCGGCGATCCCTGAGAGGCGGCATGCGTACGATGACTTCGCTCAACCGGAAGAACAAGTCCTCCCGCATCAGTTCCTTTTGAACCGCTTCCTCGAGTGAAATGTTGGTCGCGGCGATTACCCGGACATTGACCGGAATAGGACTTACGCCGCCGATGCGCATAAGCGGTTCACCGTCGAGGACCTGCAGGAGCTTCCCTTGCACAATATACGAGGTTTCTGCGATTTCGTCAAGAAATATCGTCCCGTTGTTCGCCAGCTCAAGTCTGCCGGGCTTGGAGTTCCGAGCCCCCGTGAAAGCGCCCTTCTCATACCCGAACAGCTCACTTTCCAGGAAAGTCTCAGGAATCGCGGGACAATTCACCTTGATGAAGGGGCGGCCATAGCGCGGGGACTTCTTGTGGAGCAGACGGGCCGCGATGTCTTTCCCGGTACCGCTCTCCCCGCCAATCAATACCGTGATGTCTGACTGGGCCAAGCGGTTCAGGACTTCCCGTGTCTCCCGGATGACTTCGCTGATGCCCAGCAACCCTTCATTCAGTGGTGCGCGGATGATTTCGTCAATCGTCAATGTATCACTCATGTAAAGCCACTCCGGTCTCGTATTCCGCGACGCCCCAACCACAAATAGGGCCGCGAACATACTCCAGAGACCTTGCCCAGGTCTCGCTCCAACAGCGTTTCCTGAGAACCCATGAGCAAAATCCGCACCACTTTTGCATCAACTTCAGTCAGACCACACTATATAGTGCTTCAGTTCCTCATTTTCAACATATAGTATATCATTTGCTGATAAAAAGATGCCAACGCATCGATTAGCAAACTCAACTATGACATATTATTTGTCAAATATTGTAACTCTGTACTCAAGATTTGCTCAAACTTGCCTAAAAACGACCATTAGTGATAATCCACTACCGCTGTCAAGTCTTTTCAATACACTCCAGCCCTCTCGCTGTCGTCATGACGCGCCCCAAACACAGTTCCTCTAAAGCACTGGAAGCGGAACCCCCGAGTCCAGTATCCTTTGCAGAAGCAACGCTCGTTGGACGCGGGGCGGGGAGAGATACCGTGGTAGTCACCGTGATTGGACTGGGATATGTCGGCCTGCCTTTGTGCATCGAGTTCGCACGTAGCGGCCTGACTGTAGTCGGAATCGATGTCGATCCGGAGCGTGTGCGGCGAGTAAACGAGGGGGAGTCCTACATCCTGGACATCCCGGATGCGGCCATCCAGGAACTCGTGCGGTCCGGTCACCTGACCGCGACAACTGGTTTTGACGTATTGTCCACCGCGGATGCCGTCTGCATTTGCGTTCCCACGCCGCTCCGCAAGAGCCAAGACCCCGATATTTCGTACATTGTTTCCGCGGTGGATGAAATCCAACCGCGCATTCACCCCGGCATGCTGATCGTGTTGGAGAGCACCACGTATCCGGGAACTACAGAGGAGTTGGTGCTTCCGCGGCTATCCGAGTCGGGCTTGGAGGTCGGCCGGGACTTCTTTCTGGCGTTTTCGCCTGAACGCGTGGACCCTGCCAACACACGCTTCGGAACGCGCAACACCCCGAAGGTGATTGGGGGGGTCACGCCGCAGTGCACGGAAAAGGCCACGGCCCTGTACCGGCATGCTGTGGACACGGTCGTCCCCGTGAAAAGCGCCCGGGCGGCGGAGATGGTCAAGCTTCTGGAGAATACGTTCCGGGCCATCAACATCGGCATGGTAAACGAACTGGCGATCATGTGCGAACGGTTGGGCGTGGATGTGTGGGAAGTGATCGAGGCGGCCAAGACGAAGCCCTTCGGGTTCATGGCCTTCTATCCCGGTCCAGGTCTGGGGGGACACTGCATCCCGATCGATCCGCTGTATTTGTCGTGGAAGCTGAAGACCATCAACTACACGGCCCGCTTCATCGAGTTGGCCAGCGCGGTCAATTCGAGCATGCCGGAGTACGTTGTGGGGCGTATCCACGAGGCGCTGGACCAGTGCCAGCGCAGCCTGAAGGGGAGCCGCATTCTCGTGCTCGGCATCGCCTACAAGCCGGACGTCAGCGACACGCGCGAATCGCCGGCTTTGGACATCATGGGGCTCTTGCAGAAACGCGGAGCGGAGGTGTCGTATGCGGACCCCTACGTGCCGCACATCGAGGTGCTGGGCCAAAGGTACGAAGCTTATGACTTGAGCAGGGGGTTGGAGAGCTTCGATTGCGTCGCGATCGTCACCCATCACGCCCGTTTCGATTACCACCAGATTGCGCGCGAAGCGCGCCTGGTGTTCGATTCGCGCAATGCCCTGCAGGGCGTTCCCCCCGGCCCCGGCTGCCGGATCATCACCCTCTGAGCCCTGCGGGCAGAGAATGCGCGGGTGCCGAGACGCCGGAGAAAACAGTTGCGGCACGCATCCCCTCAGGGAGCGTGCCGCACCACACTAGAACGAGTCACCTCACCCGGATTTCGGCGAAGTCCTCGGCGTTAGGCTTTGCGTAACTTGCGCAGCGCCAGGCCGGCCAGCCCGAGGCCCAGAAGGGCCATGGACGTGGGCTCGGGCACCACCGTGCGGTTCAACGTGATCTGCACGAGCATATCCTGGTAGTCCGTATCGCCGATGTCGTTGACGCCGGCGAAGTAGGTATACGGCAGATCCTCGAAGCACAGCAGGTACGTGTCGGGCATGCTGGTCTCCAGGAGAAGGACATGCACCTCACCCGGGACCACGGAATACTGGCCGTCGTTCAGGTCCGGCTGGGAGTACCAGTAGTACGTGAAGGGGCTGCCGGGATCCTTGGCGCGATCCTGGAATCCGATTTCCGTGATGCCGAAGGTGCTGACCGTCAGCGCGGGCTCCGTGAGCTGTCCTTGCCCGCTGTTCGGACCCGTGTTGTCGATAGGACCGACCACATGGGTGAACTGGTCCGGATTATTGCTGCCATCCAGCGTGTAGAAGAAGACGTCGACCGTGAGCCACGACTGGCGCCATAGGGGATCGAACGTGATTGACTCGAATTCCGAGTCAATCGTCAGCGTCTCGAAGTTGTCCACCTGCAATTGAAGGAAAGCAGGGTCATTCGTGGACGCATAGTTCGTCCCGTAGAGTGTGTTATAGATCTCGAATAGCCATGGTTCGTTTTCATTGGGGTCTCCAGGGACAATCGCCGCGAAGGCTGACCCAGACAAGCACCCCACGAGCGCCAAGGCAACTAACGCTCTTTGCACCAACATCCTTGAGACTCTCCTTTTTGCCACATCGAAGCTACGATAAGTGCAACTATAGCGCAAGCACTTGTGAAGCAACGACTTAACAGCCATTCACTTCCCAGAACCCTGAGATTACACCCACAAGCTCTCAAATATCAGCCACTTGGGATGTACTGCAGGTCTCGTGCCAAACACTCTGAAATTATGTAAAAGACTACAAAACATGCACTTAATCGTTACGCAAGGGTGCGTGAGGTGCCCACCACCCTCATGACGCAAGCGTTATGATGTCATGGTTGAATCTATATTTGTCAGGACAGACTACTTGTTATCAGAAATGAGTAAATCGGATACGCGTAAAGAACTCAACCAGGGCTCTGAGCGAGTCCATACTGCTCGATGCGGCGGCGGAGGGTCTGGTAACTCATTCCCAGATGTTCCGCAGCTTTTCTGCGGTTCCATTGGAAGCGGTCCAAGGCCTCCAGGATGCGCTCGGTTTCGGACCGTTCATCCTCCACGGGGGCCGAATCGACGTGTGGAACAGACTCCGCAGCCCCTCTTACGGTTGGGGTTCCGCGGCCCAAGGGGGTGAGACTGGCGATTGAGAGCGTTCCGGTGAGGGGTTGCTTGCCCAAGGCGAACCATCGTTTGATCGTGCTCTCGAGTTCGCGCACGTTTCCCGGCCAGTTATGCCGGGTAAGCTCGGACAGGTCGTCCATGCTCAACCGCATGTCGCGATCCCCCGAAAAGCGGCCGTGTTTCTGAATGAAGTGGCGGACGAGCAGGGGTACATCTTCTTTGCGGGCCGACAGTGGCGGCACCCAAATGCAGACTTCGTTGAGCCGAAAATAGAGGTCGCCGCGAAAGGACCCGTCCTTCGTCTTGGCTTCCAGGTCGGCATTGGTGGCCGCCACGATCTGGACATCGACCTTGATCTGCCGGCGCCCACCCAGTTTGGTAAATTCCTTGTGCTCGATGACCTGAAGGAGTTTGGCCTGAAGGTTGGGATGCATGTCGCCGATTTCGTCGAGAAAAATAATGCCCCGGTTTGCGAGTTCGAATCGTCCCGGCTTGGAGGAAATGGCCCCGGTGAATGCGCCCTTTTCGTAACCGAACAGTTCGCTCTCGAGTAGTTGTTCGGGCAAGGCCGTGCAGTTCACTTTCACAAAGGGCCGCTCACATCGCCGCGACATCCGATGGATCTCGCGGGCGACCATATCTTTTCCGGTGCCGCTTTCGCCGCGGATCAGGCAATTCAGATCGGTTTGCGCAATCTTCTTGATGACGGCCCGCAACTCCTGAATCGAGGGACTAATCCCGATGAGCAGCGAAGAGTCCGCCGCACCGCCGCGCTGGGGAGTGATGCCGCCAGGAAAAGGAGAAGGGCTTTTCGCGGCTTCGAATGCCCGGTTCAAAGAGCCTCGCAAATCGGCCAGGCTGAATGGCTTCGGCAGAAAGTCCGTGGCGCCGCGCCGCATGCATTCGATGACCAGTTGGGGCGGAGAATCCACCGCGACGCAGATGACCCGGGGCCGGGCGGGGCATTCGACAATCATCGTGACCGCCTCTTCGGTGAGGCCGGCCTCGGCGAGCAGTTCCATCACGACGGCGGCAACGGGGAGTTCCTCACCCAGGCTCAACACCTCGGCCAGGGAACTGGCGCCTCGCACTTCAAATCCGGATCGTGCGAGGCCTTTTTCAAGGGCCCAGCGCACTCCGGGGTCAGTATCCAGGATGACAATGAGGCGGGCCTGTGGGGGAAGTGCCTCTATCGCGTTGGTATCGTCTGCCGGTGTCATCAGGCCGTCTCCCAGCGGCGCGCGGGACTGGTGGCATTGCGAGGAAGTTGAATCCGAACCGTGGCGGCGCGTCCGTTACGCGACTCCACGCTCATCGTTCCACCGCAACTGTGTACCGTGCGTTCCGCGAGGAGAAGTCCGGGGTTACCTCCGCCGGAGTATATCACGCCCTGCCCCCCATCCGCGAGTGATGGAGTCTCGCGCGAGAAGCCCTCATTCGAGATTTCGAAAACGACGTGTTCCTCGTCCGCCTCAAAGAGCCGCAAGACAAGCAGGCCCCCCACTTCCACGGTGCGCAACGCCCCCAGGATGATATCGAGGAAGGTGCGTGCCAAGGCGGCCCCGTTCAGGAGGACGCATTCACAATCGGAATCGAACTCCCGCACGACGCGCACCGAGCGATTCTGAATGGCCACGCTGAGCATGTCGAGCGCTTGATCCACGAATTCCGCCAGCGTGACCGTTTCGATGGCGTTCTCCCGAAGAAGCGAGAGCTTGCGGAACTCTTGCGTTTGGCGGCGGAGGCGGTCCACGTTTTCTTCGATGATTTCGAGACCCTGACGGGCCTCCTCGCTCACATTGGTCTCCGCGACGAACTCGCTCGCCGTTTGGATCGCCGTCAGCGGCTGGATGAAATTTCGCGCCAGTTCCACCGCGATGTTGCCGAGGGAAACGTGGTGCGCCACGTGATAGAGGAGCTGTCCCCGCTCCCATTCGAACGCCAGGAAATACGCGCACGTATCGAGAAACTCGGAATCCGCGGAATCGCACGTGTGATTGTTCGCGAGCAGGAAGGCGACCGTGCTGGTTGCGCGATTCCTCCAGACCTGAGGAAAGACCAACGATGTAATTTCTTCAAAATCGACGTTGCAGTACTGTTCGAGACTCTCCTGGATCAGAAGACCGGGGTCGGCTTCCATGAGGAGCGAATCGTATGCGCCAATGGAGACCGTGTCCGAGCCGTGAAACTCGACTTCCTCGGCGCCTGGCTGCTGAATCGCGAAGAGCAGCTTACGGCGGCCCGGACTACACAACGCGAGACCGCGAAGCGGAAGGTGGTTGGCCAACTCCGCGAAAACCTGCCGAAACAGCGACTCGTCCGTGTAATACTCGTTAGACATCTGCGCGAGCCGGAGCAGCGCCTTGAGCCGGGCATTGCTGGTGCCGCAGGCCGCGGCGTATTGCCGGATGTCGCTGGTGGCCGCTTCGACGCGAACCCGCAACTGCTCCCGCTCTTCCAGGAGCAGCCGGAACAACTCAGATCGTTCGGTCAGGATCGCGTGATGGGCAAGGGCCCGGCTGACGCCGGCGCGCAGGGTGAGCAAATCAACGGGCTTGCAGAGATAATCGAAGGCTCCGCTGCGCATCGTGCTGATGACCGTTTCGGCGCTGGCATCCCCCGTCAGAACGACCAGGACCGTGCACGAATCCTGACCGGAAAACTCGGAGAGCAGGTCCAAACCGCTGCCATCAGGGAGACCGAGGTCGATGAGGGCGCACGCGTAGACCCCCTTTTCAAAGAGATCCCGCCCTTCGGCACAGGTGGCGGCACACTCGCACTCCAACCCCTGTCGGCGGAGCACCTCCATCAGGAAGTTACGCTGCGCCTTGTCGTCTTCCACGATTAGAAAACGAGTCGACATTCCTTCGGCGTATGTTCTCTCCAAACCGGCCCCACTCGCTGACAGTTTGCGCACTAATTTTCGGAGCAGTATATAATTAGCATGGTACAGAACAATCGATGAGTTGTCAAGAATGTGATGACAATCGGGGTTACACCTTGTCAGATTGTAGAAAATAGTTGTCAAATGTGAACACCTTAGTGCCATCGACGATGATGATTGCAATGGAGAAGCTCGCCTGCTTGTTCTGTAACCTCCATGATTGCAAGGTGTTCCCATCCCGCACGGCCTGTATAGCTTTCAGGCATGCTCTTTGCTTTTACGTAAGTGCTGGGAGGGAGCCTAAATGGATGATATTCAGAAACTGAAGACTGCCATAGATGACCTTCAGAATCGTCTTCGTGAGGAGATCCAACTCCGAACGGAATTGGAGCGTCGTTGTCACCTTCTGGAGAAGTTGGCCTATCGCGACCCTTCGAGCGGTCTTCGTACGGAAACATATCTCCATGCGCGCGTCCGGGAGGAGATCGAGCGATCCATCCGCTACCCGGCTTCCACCACCCTCGTCACGTTGTGTGTGCCCGACGAGGCCGCCGATGCCCTGCCTCGGTTGGGGATGCACATCACGGACGAGCTTCGGGCGACCGACCAAGTGTTTAGCTTGAACCGGAGGGGGCTGGCCATCCTCCTTGTCGAGACCCCGGAGGAGGGTGCGCGTCACCTTCTGGAGCGCCTGAGCTCCGACCTAAAGCAGTTTGTGAAGCGGTATGGCTGCACGGTGACGAGTTTCCCTGTAGACGCGAATCTCGCCGAGGACTTCATGAACCTCGCTATCGAGCGTCACAAGGGGATGGCTGAAAAGATGCATGCCGAGAGCCCAGCGGGACAGGTTTCTCAGTCGATGCACTGAGGCCAAACAGGCCAGCCGCCCGACTCCCCCCACTCCGTAGGCAGTTCTCTGCTTGCCCCAAGCCGCTCCCGAGTGCTAGTGTCTCCATGCCGCCGTGTGGCTTTGCACACGGCCCTAAGACCATCTGCGTCTCGCTACCAAGGAGCCATTCATCCCCCATGAAAGCCGTCAAATGGTTTGCCCCTCATGACATGAGGCTTGTCGAGGTGCCTAAGCCGGCTCCGAAACCCCACGAGGCCCTCATTCGGATCGAGTCTACCGGCGTGTGCGGGTCCGATATGCATTACTACACAGACGGGCGCATCGGCAAGACAATCATCACAGAGCCGCTGATTCTCGGGCACGAATACGCAGGTATCGTCGAATCGGTGGGGGCGGACGCCAACCCCGCTCTGGTGGGCAAGCGTGTGGCCGTGGAACCGGGGATCCCGTGCCTGAAGTGCGAGCACTGCCTGCGTGGCCGCTACAATGTGTGTACGACGCTGCAGTTCCCTGGAGGGCCTCCCTACGACGGGGCCTTGGCCGAGTATAGTGCGGTCCACGCGGCGTTTTGTTTCCCGGTGCCAGATGCGATCACGGCGGCGGAAGCGGCCATGATTGAGCCCTTGGCCGTGGCGCTGCATACCATCGAGCTTGCTCACCTGATGCCGGGCGAAACCGTGGCTATCCTGGGCTTGGGGCCCATCGGACTCCTGACGGCGCAGGTGGCGCGGCTGGCGGGCGCGGGCCGAATCCTTGGGACCGACCTTCTCGGCTATCGGGTGGACGTGGCGAAGCGATACGGCGTGGACGCCGCCTACAACGCGCAAACCATCGATTCGGTCGAAACCATCTTGCGTGAGACCAATGGACGTGGCGTGGATCTCGCAATTGATTGTGCACGGTCTACGTTGACACCTGCCATTGCGTGCCGCGTCGCCCGCCCGGCGGGACGCTGCATCCTGACCGGCATCTCCGGTGAGGAATACGGACAATTCCCGGTGGACATCGCGCGCCGCAAGGAACTGACCATCACTTGGTGCCGCCGTTTCCGGTTCAACTTTCAGACCGCCATAGACCTGGTAGCCAGCGGACGTATCGACGTCCGGTCGCTGATCACGCATTCGTTCCCGCTGGAGCAGTCGCGGGATGCTTTTGAATTGGTAAGCCGGGCGGGCGAGAATGTATTGAAAACTTCCGTCGATCAGTGAGCGGCCTTCATCGACGCGAGGCCGCCGAGGTGCACATCTTATGTTGAAGAAGATTCTGTTGGTGGCGGGTATTGTCCTGGCTGTGTTGGTCCTACTCGTCTTGACGGTCGTGGGGCCATGGCCTACCTATGCCGCCTCCGACGTAACCCAGGAAGACTACTTTCAGGAAGCCGCCGCGCTCGTGGAATCCCACGCCAAGGAATCCAGCCTCGGCGCCCCCGGCCCCTTGAAGGCGGGTTGGGGCAGCGCACGGCTGACACCCCCGGTGGGGACTCCGCTGGCCGGATTCGGCGACCGCGAGGGCAAGCCCTCGACGGGGATACACGACGAGTTGGAGGTGAAGGCGGTTGCCCTGAGTGACGGTGAGGACACGGTGGTCCTCGTGGGCTCGGATATGCTCATCGTGCCAGACAACATTGCGAACGCGGTCCGGGAGCAGGTTGCCGAGAAGACCGGCCTCACGCCTGACGACATCCTGTTTAACGCGTCTCACTCCCACTCCGGGCCCGGCGCCTGGGGCCCCGGTGTCATGGCGTCAATGTTCGCAGGCGCATACGATGACGCCATAGTCGCGCAGCTCGCGGCGGCGTTTGCCAGCGCTATTGGTGTCGCGTACTCCGCCCTCGCGCCCGCGTCGATCGCCCACGGCAGCCTGGACGTTCCCGAGTACATTCGGAATCGCGCTCGAGACACCGGATCCGTGGACAGCCAATTGAACTTCCTGGTGCTGCGCAGGCAGGACGGGGAATTGTGCCACGTGGTCTCCTATTCCGCGCACGCGACGGTTCTCGGCGGCTCCAATATGGAGTTCAGCGGAGACTATCCGGGCTACCTGAAACGGGCGATTGAGACCAAGACCGGCGGCACGGCCGTATTCCTGTCTGGGGCCGTAGGAAGCATGGGTCCGCAGATCGAGGGCGCGGACGGGTTCGAGCGCGCCCAAGCCATGGGCGAAGGCCTTGCCCAGAAGGTCCTGGAAGGCTGCGAAGGTCTGAACTTCCAGGACTCGGTCGATATTGCCTCCGTGGGATTCGCATTCGAGACGCCTCCCATGCAGTTGCGCCTGAACCAAAACTGGCGTCTATCACCATTTCTCTTGCCGCTCCTGGGTGTGGACGACACCGCGTGGTCCACCGGGGTCCGCATCGGGGACGTCTTCCTTTACGGGACTCCCTGCGACATGAGCGGAGAAATCAGCCGCGAATTGAAACAATGGGCCAGGAACAAGGGCGTCTCGCTCTGGGTGCTCAGTTTCGACGGAGACTACGTCGGCTACATATCGCCATTCGAGTATTACTCACTGCCCAAGGAACAGACGTACACCTATGAGATGTATGTGATGTCCTGGATGGGACCAAACCAAGAGGCCTTCTTCACGGAACTCCTGTATCACATGGTCGCGACCTTGAGACCTGAAGCCAGTTGATCATCTGCATACACGCCCCCCTTGCAAGCACCGAGCCGGAGATCTGAGTAGTATCATGTCAGAAGACCCCTTGTTTGACCCTGCCACAAGCCGGAACCAAAGCACCCTGGCGCCCCCTCCCCCGCTGCCGGGCGCGGCACGTCCCAAGGCCCTGACGGGGCCGCTCCTGCTGACCCTGGGCGGTATCCTGGTGATTGCGGCCGCGGCGCTCATGGAGGAACACAGCCAGGTCGGCGCCCCATGGCGTTTCGCCTTGGCGGCCCGTTCCGGGAGCGCGCTTTGGGACGGTACAATCCCGATTCAAGTGCGGAAACTGCCCTCCGAGAACTTCCCCGAAAGTGCTTTTCTAAAGCAGGTGCAATCCGCGGGTTCGTCTCTGGAGGGTGTGGATCTGTCAAGCCTGGAGATTCGCGAGAGTCTCGTTTCTGTAGAACTCCCTCAAGAGCAGTGGGAGGCCCTGCTGGTTTCAGGCCGCATTCCGGATTCCGGCGCGCGAGAGGTCTTGGCAGGGCACCTGTGCCGCTTGGAGCAATTCACGATCAACAGCGAAACCTATACGGTCGTGGGGCGCATGAAGCGCGCGACGGCGGGGTTCGCATTTTCCTATCTCATTCCGCGCGCTGCATCGCTGGATGAAGTCTTCCGTGCCGAAGCGGGTGGGAGTACGGGCTGGCTGGATCCCGAAGGACAACTGCGGGAATTCACGGAAGAGGACCAGAAGCGAGCCGAACAGGAGGAACAGCAAGTTGTCGTGCCGCTGATCCCGGCGGCGCGAATCCCGGCGTTTGTCAGCTTTCTGGGGATCGGCATGGTCGCCGTGGGCGGGGCGTTTCTCCAGCTCCGTTTGCTCTTCCGCTTCAACGCCCAAAACACTCTTTTCTGCGATATCATCGATCCCATCACCCAGTTCCCACGGATCGCCCTCTCAATCCACGTAGTGTGCTACGGGGCCTACTTCGTGACCGGCCTTGCCGCATTCCTCTTTCCGCGGGCCAATCTGCAGTTGCTCACGTTTGTGACTGAGGTCTTCACAACGGGCAATCTGGCAGAACTGGGCCAAGCCTATGTGAGCGGCAATGTCCTCGGCGCGGCCTGGCACACCTTCATAAACAACTTCATCGTGGTGACCGTCGGCTCAGGCGTCATCCCCTCGCTGATCCTTCCTTTCTGGGGCGCGTTCAAGACAGTACTGAATCTCGGGGTGGCGGGCTTCGCGATGGCGCCGTTGTGGGCAGATATTCTCGGCCGGTTCACGTACCACTCCGTGACGCTTGCGCTAGAGATGGAGGCGTATACGATTGCGGCCTTTGCGATCGTGCTCTATCCCATCTACATGGTGCGCGCGTTCCAATCGGAAGACTTTCTCGGGGGCCTCAAGCGAACCTGGGCGATGGTGGGCTGGGGCACGGTCCTGTCCGGCGCGCTGCTGCTCATCGCGGCTGTCTACGAGGCCGTCACGATCATCGTCATTGGCTGAAAATTGCGTCTGTAACCTGCTCCTGCATCAACCCGTGTTACTGAACAGGATCCAGAACAACCACGCATTGCCTGAACTGGGGGACCTGCGCGCGGACACGCACAGATCGGACTCTGACTCGCGTGCATTTCTGGGACTCTTGGAGAAGAGAGTCACACGTGAAGCAAGCAGTCCGTCCCTGGGTTTGCAGGAACTCGCGCCCGAGTCTCCAATTGGTTCCCGCGTACCGTAAATATACATTACAAGGCGCTTCAATACGTTACACTTCTCACTGCGTGACTTTTTCGGTATTGAATACTGAAGGCTCTGCAAGGGCCTGAAGAACAATGCCCTTTTAGGTACGCTCACGCACTTGCGCACAATGGCATGACAATTGCTCAAATTGACAATTGTATCGTGCTTCCTTCCCGCGCGTTCTTGGAGGACCATCACAGACTCAGTTGGCACGTGACGGGGCGAGGGCAAAGGTATTCAAGCCCGTAGTTACATCTCACTATTTATTACATCATACACCGACACAGCAACTCGGCCATTGTCGAATGCTATGGGGGATATCTTAATTGGTTCAATGTCAAACGAACTGGCAAGGAGGGGACTGTATGCTTAGGCACAAACATTGTTGCACTATGGTGGCTATCATCGCTTGCGCGTCAGTGGCCGTGCCTTCCGTCGCGCACGCGGGGTATACGCTTGTCCCGACGGGCGAAACCGCGTCGGGCAGTTCGACGGTAAACATCATGCGTGGATCAACTGACGTGGGGAATTTGCGCGTGAACCGGAGCCTAACCATCGGGACAGACAAGTGGGGAAACGCGCATGCGGAGGTAGAGCTAGAGAATACAAGCAATTCCACCGCAACGACTCCTGCAGAGGGTGGAATCACCGCCTACACGAAATGGGAGTGGACGCATGACGGCCAGGATTCCACTGCGCTGTACCGCTTTGATTGCGACGTCGTCGCGAGAGTATATGCTGATGCGGCGCTGGACATCGAAGGCCTGTATTTTGGATACGGGAAGATAGTCACACACGCTTAGGGCAAGCTCGAATGTGAAACCGCCAATTCAGAGGGCAAGTTGTCGGAAAAGGACGTATGGGCGGGCGCAGAGGTCATACAGGAAGCCGGTGGCCTTACCGGAATTGGGATTGGCGTTATTGAACTTAGCATAAACTGGTCAGACATCATTCCTCAGAGCACGGCACCGGGCGAGAGCTTTCTGGTGTATGTTTCGATCTTTGAGTACGATGACGATCCTGGTTCGAGGTGCGGGATCAAGTTCAGTTCGAGCGCGAGCGCAAAGGCTTACGCGACAAGAGATACCACTGACTACATGTTCCAGGCCAAATCCAAGGCCTTTGCTGAAATTGACACCTCTTACGGGGAACTGGATCTCGGAGGACCCAGACTCATCAAGCCGTAGTGCGCGACTTGCGAATCTGCGGAATCGCATTGGATTTCTGAGCATTTTGGCAGAATTGGAGAACGGCATCCGCAATGAATATTTCGAGACTGCCGTCCGCGCGACGGACAGGGGGTGTAGACGTGCCGCGGCTTTTGGCGCTCAGTGTCTCGGCTGTCCTGCTGTGCATGCCGGCGCTTCGCGTTTCCGGCCAGGTGAATTTCGAGAGGGGCGAACTGGACGCTTGGCTCCAACAAGAACGTCCGGAGTGGACAGAAGCACAGCGCGCCGGATTTCTGGATATATTGGAGCGGCAACGTGAGACGGTGCTGAACACTCTTCCGCCGGAGTCGGCGGCACACGTTCTGAAATACGCGCCGGATACCGCGCTCCAACAAACTCCATTACACTTCGAGTCATCCGTAACTCTCGAGATCATGGAAGAGAAGTACGCGCTCTTGCTGGACGATTACGCGTCGCGCCCGCCACTCAACCAGGACGAGCAGAAGCGGTTAGATGAGCAGTTCACTGCCGTCGAGGAAGCGGTCGTAACAACGTTGAGCGAGGTGGCCGAATACCTTCCTGACCAGGAATCGTTGGACGAATTCAAGCGCATCACAGAAGAAGGTCTTCAGAATATGCGATTCGCTGCGGCTAACCCGCTCGACCCGAATTTCAAATCGGTTCTCACAGACGCGGAGCTTGCCTCGTTGCTGGAAACGATTGCTGCGAAGGGACAGTTGTCAAGCGAGGATCTTCAAGCAGAACTTGCTGAGATAGAGGAGAAGCGCGATCAAGGGCTCCCCGCCGAATTACTAACCTTGGATGGAATCAGTGTGTATATTGACCGGGTCATCACGTCGACCGAAGAGATGACGGAGTACCCCTACTCCGACCGCTTGAGGCAACTGGAGCGCAAGGGAATGGAAGAAGAGACGGAGCGTTCCAAGATGCACAGCATTGCCAGTTGGCTTGAGCGTGAGCGTCGCTTCCCGAAGTTCAGCGTCGAGTCTGACCCACCGATGTCGCCCCCGGAGACCAACCTCACGGACCAGACTTTGGGCTCGGCCAAACCTCCAGATCCCGATGTAGTAACGGACGGTTCCTCGGATCTTGTTCTCGATGAGAGGCTGGCGGCATCCGCTCCGGAGGCTAAACATACGGATTCGTCACTGGGCGGATACATAGCGCTGTGCGCAATTGCTGCCATTGTTGCGGCGGTGGGCGGATACCTATCCTGGAGGCGCCGTAGTTCGCATGGATAAACGATCCGAGGATGAACCAGAGTACCGACCATGCTCCCGGCACAGACTGCCGCGTTTGTTCCGGGGCGCGGTCCTGATATGCCTGGCGCTCTTATCCGCCGGGATCGGGGAGACTGCCACCGCGCTTGGAGCGGAGGCAGGGCCGCCCGAGAAGCCCTCAACCACCGAGAGTGTGCAGGCTGGCGCCGCGCGCGTTCGCAGCGTCAAAGAGCACGCCCGTGCGGTCCAAGAGTATGAAGCAATCGGGCTGATCGCCGATTGCGTGTTTGGTTCTCCCTTTTTTGAGATTCCTGTCGAAGCTGTGAATTCGGGCGTCCTTGCGGGTCCCGCGCCTGCACCAGCAAGTACATGCGCGGAGTTCGTGCTTGAGTATCCTCCTCACGAAGGAATCGCCGCGCCGCCGGGTATCGCGGGGACCCTTCGCGGGGTGTTTGGCGTTCACAATGGCGTCATCCGGGGCGAATGCATCTCGCGGAAACCAAACTGGCGAGCACGAGGTCTGGCGTACGAGCCAATCGGGCTCACTATCGCGGTCACGTCCACGGGTCTCAAAATATATCAGCCTCACCGCTGGACGGCACCCCAAGCGGCACGTGAAGCGGTGGAGGCAGCGGTCGCCACGGTTAGCGAGTCGCCCATCCGCGTAGGGCAGGACAACCGAGTGGTTGCGACTGTGGCGAACAGTTGGGTGCAGCACAATTGCCGTGTCCTTCCACTGAAAGAACCGCGAGAGGACACCGCGAATCGCACGCTGGTCGCCACGTGGGAAGAAGACAACCCTTGGTTCTACCTCGCGCGGTTGAAGCGCGTGGAATATGACACCTCCGAAGAAGGCGGACGTTCGAGTGTTCGGTCGGGCCGAGTCTATGGTGACGCCACGTCCGATCCGATCGCGTCTGTGCGTTGGGAGCAGCAACCGCCCGAATCAGGAGGCACGCCGGGCGGTCGCAGGGTAATCCTTGACGTCCACGAGAAAGCACTCGCCTATTCGCATGGTTCAGATACCCTTCCTATCGCTCCGCCGCGCCGGATAGTGTGGACGTACAATGGCGGGACTGGTGAGACTCGTTTGCCCTCCTGTCCCGTAGAGGTCTACATCGAGACTGCCGACGGCAATCGGGTGATGAGCTTTCACACCGCTCCCACCGGCACAGTGACGTTTGATGCACGCGCAGGGGACCCGCGTGACCTCCTCGAAGGCCCGTTGGACGACTGCCGGTGGGTGTATTACTCAATCCTGCGGCGGTTCTTCGACGTGAGGAGGCCTTCCAATGACGAGTCTGCCATTGCGGTTCGCGAGTTCATCGAGCCGTGCAGGAACCTTATCGACATGGCGATATCCACGAACGATGTGGATACCGAAATCGCTTCTCGTCGGCTCCTGCAGGAGATCTGGTTCGCCGCCGGCGACAGAGAGCAGTGGTACGCCGCCTGGAACGAGTTCATTGAAACTGCACAAGGGGTGTATGACTGCGACCAACTGTCTATGGAATACGGATGGATGTCCGGCTACTTAATCCGGTACAAGAGGATTGATGATCTGAATGAGCTTGTCCAACGCTTCGCAAAGGCGCTTGTGCTTCACCAGAATCCTGATCGACTGATTCAAAACGGAAAGTTCTATGCAAGCGGTTCCGGTCACGTCCAAGCTGCCGCAGCTTTCGATGCGGTCCTCTTGATGTCTTCGGATTCGCTCCAACGCCAAGAGGCGCTTCTTGGCAAGGCGGAGGCCCTAGCCGCTTTGGCCATTGACTTGGCGCGACAAGGTGTCGCACCGGTCGAATTGCAGTCTTTTGAAGATCAAGCAGTGGAAACCCTTGCTGCATTTGACTCGACTCCCAACACTCAAATCCCCTCAGAAGACATCGAACGGTGCCGGTCGGCAGTTGCACGTGCTTCCCAGATTGTCGCCGACGCAAAGACCGCACCATCGGCGGAGTTGAACGCTGAATGAACCGAGCATCCACGCGCTCGCAGGAGAAATGCGAGGGGAGAACAGGCGGGGGACACCTTCGAACCGCCAATGACCGGCATGCGTTTCTGAGATTCGTGAAGTGGTACGCTGATTGTATGGTGGTCCACAGATTCTTGCTCTCCGTGGTGATGTACCGCCCGAACGGCCAAGGGACCCATGCTTCGCTCCGCGGAGCATACGCGAAAGAAGGTGTCCCTCCTATTGTACTGCCGGATTTGGGTCCAAACAAATCGAACTCGATCTATCAGCCCGATCATTAGCTGCCGTCATGCAGTCGAGAGCGCGATTCCGGTTTCAAATCGTTGAGCAGATGCTTGGGGACAATCTCAGGTTGCTTCGGCCGCAGCGAGGGCGCACCTCAAAACGTATCTGTGTGCCATTCCATGAGATAGCGGCATTCGCTTGCTTGACTCGCAGAGACTGCCTCGCCATAATGGGCCGCGGTGTGCCAGATGGCTGCGAATGCGTGCGTGGACTGCAAGGATAGACTCGAAATCGTTTGGCCCCCCGTGAACCGCAGTCGTCTGCGCGGCCAGATTGCCGTTGCCCGCCAGTCGGCGGCCCAGGTGCCGTCTGGCTTAGTGAAACCCCGGACTCCAAGCTACTACAAGGATTCGAAGCGTATGCAGTTTAGGAATTCCCGGACTATGCTCCTGTTCGTCGCGTTGCTCACCATGGGCGCGTTCGCCGGGGCGCCGGTCTCTGCTGCCCAGGAGGTGCCGGACTCCGTCCGCGCCGCGGTGGATGTCGCGATTGCGAAGGTCAAACCTGCCCTCGTGCGCATTGCCGTCGTGTGGACCGACTACCGCGACGGGCGCGAGCAGAAGTATGAGGCTACTGGTAGCGGCACCATCATCACCGGCGAGGGACATGTCGTCACCAACCACCACGTGGCGGGACACGCGACGCGCATGTTCTGCACGCTGTCCACGCGCGAGATCATCGAGGCCGACCTCATCGGCACGGATGCGCAGACGGACATCGCCGTCATCAAACTCAAGTCCGACGGGGCGCGCATCTTCCCCACTGCTACGTTTGGCGATTCCTCCGACTTGCGCGTGGGCGACTACGTGCTCGCCATGGGAAGCCCGATGGCGCTCTCCCAGTCGGTCACGCTTGGCATCGTGAGCAACACGGAGTTGGTCATCCCCGGGCGTATGAGCCGTTGGGGCGCCTTCACGCTCGATGGCGAAGACGTCGGTTCCCTCGTGCGCTGGATCGGACACGATGCCGACATCTACGGCGGTAACTCCGGCGGTCCACTGGTGAATCTGAAGGGCGAGGCCATCGGCGTGAACGAGATCCGTTTTGGTCTCTCGGGCGCCATCCCTGGCAACCTCGCGAAAGAAGTTGCCCAGCAGATCATCGAGCACGGCGAAGTGAAGCGCGCATGGCTCGGCCTTGAAGTGCAGCCGCTCTTGCGAACCGCGCCGACCTCACGTCGCGGCGTACTTGTGCGCGAAGCCATCAAGGACACGCCAGCCGCGGCCGCGGGATTTCAGTCCGGCGACGTCTTGGTCCGTCTCGGCGGCAAGGAGATCAATGTCCGCTTCGAAGAGCAGATTCCCGCGTACAATGCTCTTGTAGCCGCGCTGCCAATTGGCCAGGAGGTCGAAGCCGTTGTTTCTCGCGATGGCAAGGAAGTGACGCTCAAAGTCACGCCCACTCAGTATCAGAAGGTGCAGCCAAAGGAGCAGGAGTTCAAGCAGTGGGGCATCACCGGGCGTGACCTCTCCTTCGTTAATGCCAAGGAAATGCAGCGGGACACCACCGACGGCGTTTACGTGTCCACGGTTGCGGCGGGCGGTCCCGCGGGCGAGTCCAAGCCGAATATCAATCGTGGTGACGTGCTGGTGTCGGTCAATGGAAAGCCCGTGATCAACGTGGAAAGCCTGCGCTCCATTACTTCCGAGGTGACGGAAGGCAAGACCGAACCTACGCCGGTCATGGTCGAGTTTGAACGCAAGGCCCTCAAGTACATGACCGTGGTGAAAGTCGGGATCAAGGAACTGCCCGATCCTCCACGCGAGGTTCAGAAGGCCTGGCTCGGCATCAGCACCCAGGTCATCACGCGCGAAATGGCCGAGCAGATGCAGAATCCGGAACTCAAAGGCCACCGCGTGATTCAGGTGTATCCCGGCGCCAGTGCCGAAAAGGCGGGTGTGCAGGTCGGTGACTTAATCTACGCCGTTGACGGCGAACCCCTCGAAGCCGCTACCCAGGAAGACTACGAGGAACTCGAGACGCTCATCCGGCAGTACAAGATTGGTTCTTCCGCGGAACTCGGCATCCTGCGCGGCACGGAGAAGATCAAGTTGCCCATAGACCTGGCCGCGGCGCCTCAGCAGAGCCGTGAGATGAAGGCGTATGAGGACAAGAATTTTGAATTCACGGCGCGTGACATCACCTTCCTGGACAAAGCCAGCGAGAAGTGGCCTCTGGACAAAACCGGTGTGCTCGTGACGAAAGTCGAATCCGGCGGTTGGGCTTCTCTAGGTACCCTTGACGTAGGCGACCTCATCGTGGCGATCGACGGCCAGCCCGTGCCTGATGTCGCTACGCTCGAAACGACGATGAAAGCCATCGAATCCGGCGCGAAAAGCGCTGTCGTCTTCCTGATCGAACGCGGCATCCATCGCGCGTATCTCGAGTTTGAACCCAAGTGGGACGATTCAGCGTCCACAGGAAAGGAGTAGTTCATGTCCCAGAGAGTTGCCGGGTTCTTTGCGGCAGTCGTGTTTGCGTTCGCGTGCATGGGCGCGCAAGCCGATGAATTGGCCGATAAGGGCCGTCAGATACTCGAGAAACACCGGCTTGCGGTGGTCACCATCAAGCTTGTGATCAAACAGCAAATCTCCATGCCCGGTTTTGGATCCCAGGATATGGAGGATAAGGCCGAAGTCACCGGTACGGTCGTCGATCCCTCCGGTCTGACCGTTGTCGCGCTCAGCGAGACCGACCCTACCAGCATGTTCCAGAACATGGCCGAGATGTCCGGTGAAGATATGGAAGGCCTGGAGATGAACAGCCAGGTCTCGGACCTCAAGATCCTCACTGAGGACGGTACCGAGATTCCCGGGCAGATCGTTCTGCGCGACAAGGACCTTGACCTTGCTTTCGTGCGGCCCCTCGAAGCTCCGAAGGAACCCCTGGCCGCCGTGGACCTTGCCAACGCCGGACAGCCTCAGATTCTCGACCCCATCATCACGATTAATCGACTCGGGCGTGTCGCGGGCCGTTCCTATGCTTGTTCCATTGAGCGTGTGGACTCGGTTGTGACCAAGCCCCGCACGCTCTACATCCCGGGGAATGACCCCACGCAGACCGGTTTGGGTTCTCCTGCCTTCACCCTTGATGGCCAGATGGTTGGCCTCATGGTCATGCGATCCGTCAAAGGCGGCAGCGGCATGATGTCGATGATGCGCGGTATGGGTGATATGTCGATGGCGGTTATCGTGCCCGCGGCGGATATCGCCGAAGTGGCCGCCCAGGCCCCCGCCGCCGGCGAGGAAGTCAAGGAATTGGGAACTGAACCGGCGCCCGCGGAGGAACCCGAGGCGGAAGGTACAGGTGAGACGCCTCAGCCCTCGGAAGAGCCGAAGTCTGACGATGCGCCCGCAGAGTCTGGCGACTCGGCCCCGCAAGAGGCGCCCGCCACGGGAGTATAGCCATGCGTCGCATAGCAGTACTGGCCTTGCTTTGCACGGCCGCGGGTGTGTCCGCCGCACAAGGGTTGGTGCAAGCAGGCGGCTTCGCCGTGCTCGATCTGCCACCAGGCCCTGGCAATCCGCGCAACTCAGAAGGCGACATCCTCCAACTCAACGATGGCCGCCTGATGTACGTGTACACGCACTTCACCGGCAGTTCGAGCGATCACGGCGCGGCGCATCTGGCGGCGCGCTACTCCTCCGATGGCGGCGAGACGTGGACCACTGAAGACAAAGTCATTGTGGAGAATGAGGGCGGCATGAACGTCATGTCCGTCTCGCTGTTGCGTCTCGCCAGCGGTGAAATCGTGCTCCTCTATCTGCGCAAGAACTCCACGTCCGACTGCCGGCCATTGCTTCGCTTCTCCACCGATGAGGCCGCGACGTGGAGTGAACCCGTCGAGGCGATTGACGATATCGGATACTTCGTCGTCAACAACGACCGGCTGGTTCAATTGAAGTCGGGCCGTCTCGTGATCCCGACCGCGCGTCACACTTTGCCGGGCGGGGATTTCCGGGGCCGCGGTCAGGCGACGTGTTATCTCTCCGACGATAATGGACGAACCTGGCGCGTGAGCGACTCGCTCCTCGAAGCGCCGGACGACAGCGAGAGTGGACTTCAGGAACCTTGCGTCGTGGAGTTAAAGGATGGCCGGCTCCTCATGCTGTGCCGCACGGACCAAGGCTGCCAAATGCGCTCGTTCAGCACGAATAGTGGCGTAACTTGGTCCCCCGTGGAACGCACGGATATTATCGCGCCCGTGTCTCCGGCGACGATAGAGCGAATTCCGAGCACGGGAGATCTGTTGTTGGTCTGGAACGATCATCGCGCGATCTCCGGCGAGCTGAAGGGCAAGCGCACACCGCTCACCGCGGCGATTTCCAGCGATGACGGCGACACGTGGGGCGCGCCCATTGCGCTCGAAGACTCCCCCACGGGATGGTATTGCTACATCGCCATGGACTTCATCGGCGATAACGTGTTCCTTGGATATTGCGCGGGCGACACCACACGCGAGGGCGGCCTCGACCGCACGCGCATTGCGCGCATCCCTATCAGCAGCCTATATCCAGCGACAACGAAATAGTCTCCCTGGTGCTCTGTATCTCGGGTCGAGTGTTTGGAGTTGTGCGCGGAGCGCTTTGGAGTGCGGTCACGCTTCGGGCGTGACTGCTTTAACTGAGCAGGCTTGCCTGCGACATAGTGAGACGGACGTCGTGCGTGATAGGCCGTCTCCGCAGTTAATTCAGCAGGTACTTCGGAAATGTTTCCGCGCGATTGGCTGTTGCTTAGCCATTGGACCTCCCGGGCTCACGGCAAACACAGCGCGAAAGCCACGCTATGGAACAACTCAACGGAAAAACAGCACTGATCACCGGCGGCGCAAAGCGCCTCGGACGAGCCTTCGCAAATGCGCTCGCCGCGGAAGGCGCCAATGTCGTCATTCACTACAACCGCTCCGTGCGCGAAGCGGAATCGCTGGCGGAAGAACTCGCCGGGACTGGCGTCCGCGCATGGGCCATTCAGGCCAACCTCGCCAATTTCGACGAGGCGGCCTCGCTGCCCGCGCGCGCGCAAGACGTCGCCGGACCCATTGACTTCATCATCAACAGTGCGTCCATTTTTCCCGAATCCACCTTGCGCGATGTGACGCCTGAGGCTATCCATACAAATCTCGATATCAACGCGCTCAGCCCCTTTCTGATCGGCCGCGCCTTCGCGGAACTCGGGCGACCCGGCGCAATCGTCAACATGCTCGACTGCATGATCGCCGATTACGACCGCAAGCACATCGCCTATCACCTCAGCAAACAGGCCCTGTTCAGCCTGACGCGTATGATGGCCGTCGAGTTCGCTCCGCTCGTCCGCGTCAACGCTATCGCGCCGGGACTCGTGCTGCCTCCCGCGGGAAAAGACGAATCCTATCTCGCGGGCCTGGCCTCGACGAATCCCCTGAATCGCTACGGCAGCGCGGGCGATGTCGCGGCCGCGGCGGTCTTCCTGTTGAAAAGCACCTTCATCACGGGGCAGGTTATCTATGTGGATGGCGGACGCAACTTGCGGGGGGCGATGTATGGCTGAGCGGGAACTGGACCAGATCCACATCCGGGATCTCGCATGCCGCTGCATTGTCGGCATCAATCCCGAAGAACGCACCAACCTCCAGGATGTGCGGATCAACGTGACCCTTCACGCGGATCTCTTGCCGGCCTGTCTCAGCGATCGCATTGAAGACACCGTCGATTACAAGGGCGTGAAGCAGTCCATTCTCGCGCTTGTCGAGACCTCGGACTGCTATCTCATCGAGCGCCTTGCACAACGCATCGCCGAGGTGTGCTTCGAGCACCCGCGCGTCCAGGCGGTCCGCGTGACCCTCGACAAGCCCGGCGCGCTGCGTTTTGCGCAGAGCGTGGCTGTGGACATTTTCCGCCATAGGCCGGAGTGATGTGGACATGCCGCCCCTGGCCGATGCCTACATCTCAATCGGCTCCAACATCGAGCCTGAATCGAACATCCTGCGGGCGCTCCGGCTATTAGCTACATCGCAGCGATTGACCGCCGTTTCCACGATGTACCGCTCCGCCGCGTTGAACCGCCCGGACCAGCCGGACTTCATCAACGGCGTGTGCGCGATCGAGACGGCCCTCGCGCCGCGCGCGCTCAAGTTCGATTGTCTGCGCCCGATTGAGGAACAACTGGGCCGTGTGCGCACCGCGGACAAATACGCGCGGCGGACCATTGACCTCGACATCGCACTGTACGCGGACCAGCAAATCTGCGATGATGATTTGATGGTGCCGGACCCCGACATACGCACACGCCCGTTCCTGGCTGTGCCCCTGATTGAACTCGCCCCGGGCCTCATGCTGCCGGGCACCGGCCAACCGCTGGCGGACGTCGTGCGCGGCATGGACCGGAGTGCTATCGCCGCTGACCCGGCCTTCACGAAGTACCTGAGAGAAAGGCTATCGCTATGAACCTGCAACGCGTCGAAGAACTGGTCCGCGAACTCCTCATCGAAGTGGGCGAGGACCCCAACCGGGAAGGTCTCCTGAAGACGCCCCAGCGCGTGGCTCAGGCCTACGAATACCTCACCTCCGGCTACCGCACGGACCTGAGCGAGATCATCAACGGCGCCGTCTTCGAATCCCACGCCAACAACATGATCATTTCCCGCGACATCGAGGTCTACAGCATGTGCGAACACCACATGCTGCCCTTCTTCGGCTACTGCCACATCGGTTACATAGCGAAAAAACACGTCCTCGGACTCAGCAAACTCTCGCGCATCGTCGACTTCTACGCGCGCCGCCTCCAGATCCAGGAACGCCTCACCGCCGAAATCGCCGGCGAGATCATGTCCGTCACCGAAGCCGAAGGCGTCGGCGTCGTCATGGAATGCCGCCACATGTGCATGATGATGCGCGGCGTCGAGAAGCAGAATTCGGTGATGACCACCTCCTCCGTCCTTGGCAGCTTCCGCGAAGAAGAAGCCACCCGCATGGAGTTCCTCAACCTCCTCAACCGCAAGATAGCCTGACAAGGTGAGTGCCACTGAGAACGCCACCAGGAGCGCCGGCACCCCTGCCGGCTCTTAGGGAACTCGTTCACAACGCCTGCTCCACGGTCATTGGGAGCCCGTCCAGGTCAGTTGCATAACTTGGCGCTGTGCCGCCGCGCTCGGAGAGCGAGGCGGTACTGAAGATGCGCGACTCCACTCCGTTTGGAGGGACTCAGGATGCGCTCTGGTACCGCCTCGCTCTCCGAGCGCGGCGGCACAAGACTTCCGAGGCACGATGGCCGGCCGACGTGCCTCCGCCCGGCCTTCTTCAGATGGTGTGTTTAGAAATTCGCGATGAGACTGCTGGCATCGAACAGGATGCCTGTAACGATGATGGCCGTCACCGCAAGCAGCACAAATACCGCCAACACCCATTTGTCCCGTCCGGGAAAGCGCCGATAAACCTCGTAGTATACGGTGGCAATGAGTATCGCCAGCCAAGCGAAGCCGCCCGGCATCGAACCATCCCGGTGGTCATGGAGTAGGCTCAGGAGAGTTGCGATCTCGTACGAAGCAAACAACGCCGCAAGCACGCCAATCTGGACCCCGCGCCCGCATGTGGAGAAGTACTCGCGGTTGGGATTTGCCATCAGCAGCCCCCCTCGAAAAGATGACTCACACGACCTACCGATCACCCAGTTTAACATGACATACCCCCGCCAGGAATCAACTCCGCCCTACTCGTGTTTCTATACTTGACTTCAGTTATCTTATATGTAATAATTCGCCGCATCCCGGTCGTTTCCCTTGAATTGATACCGGGACGCAGGTAGACTAGGTCCCCTTCGCGTAGCCCCCGGAGCGCCTTGGCGGCCCGGATCGGTCCTATGGGGGCTAAACGTCTCAATTTCAGCAACTTGGGAGTTCACGCAGTATGTCCGAGCAGCAAGAAACCAACGAGGGTGCCGTAGTAAAGCTCTCCGCCGTGGAAGGCATTAAGACGGCGAGCAACGGCCTCTATCACCCTATGGATAAGGAAGTCGGCAACGCCTCCGCGAAGCTCGGCGAGGAATGCGTCCAGCTTCTCAAGCATCACGGGGCCTACCAGCAGGATAACCGCGACGTACGCACGGACCGGAAGAAAGCAGGCCTGGAGTGGGAGTACCGGATCATGGTGCGCACGAAGTTTCCAGGCGGCCGCATCACGGCGGAGCAGTACCTGATGTGCGACGACCTCGCGTCCAAGTACGGCCAGAACGACTTGCGGGCGACCTCGCGCCAGTGCTTCCAGTTCCACGGCGTGGTGAAGCGCGACCTGCGGCCGCTGCTGAACGATCTCAATCGCCTCGCGAAGATTACCACCTTCGGCGCCTGCGGCGACGTGGTCCGCAATACGATGGCCTGCCCTGTGATCGACATTGATCCGCGCTATGCGGGAATCGGCGTCGACCTGATCGCCCTGGCGAACGAGATCAGCGCGCACTTCCTCCCGAAGAGCACGAGCTACTACGACCTCTGGGTTGATGATGAGAAGGTAATCGTCCACGAAGACGGCACCTTCGAGTACAAGCCGCGCGATGAGAAGCCCATTGAAGAGCCCATCTACGGGAGCACGTACCTTCCCCGAAAGTTCAAGATCGGGCTTGGCATCGATTTCGACAACTCCGTCGATGTGTACGCGAACGACGTGGGAGTTCTCGCGGTAACGGAGAATGGCAAGGTCGCTGGATTCGAAGTGCTCGTCGGTGGCGGCCTGGGCTACACCCACCGCAAGCCGGAGACCTACGCGCGCCTCGCGACGCCGCTGGCCTTCGTGTCCCGCGAAGAGCTGATCCCGCTGATCGAATCCATCGTAAAGGTCCAACGCGATTTCGGCGGGCGTGCGAATCGCAAGCACGCGCGCATGAAGTATCTCATCGACGATATCGGCTTCGACAGCTTCCGCGCGAAAGTGTTCGAGTATGCGGGGCGCAGCTATCCCGCGCCTCGTGGCATCAAACCGTCGGCGCAGCCCGACTACCTGGGTTGGCACGAGCAGGCCCAGGCCGGGCTCAACTACGTGGGCGTGTGGATCGAGAATGGGCGCATCCGGGATTTCGAGGGCAGCTACCGTTTCCGCAGCGGGCTGCGCGAGATCGTCTCGCGCTTCCAACCCGATATCCGCCTGACGCCGCACCACAACCTCGTGCTCGCGAACATCCGCGACGAAGATGTGGCCGCCGTGCAGGCGATTCTCGACCAGCACGGAATCCCCACCGATTCCGGCATCTCGCAGTTGCGCCGCCTGGAGATGGCATGCCCGGCCCTGCCCTTGTGCGGTCTCGCGATGGCGGAATCCGAGCGCGCCATGCCCGGATTGATCGGCGCGATTGAAGCGAACGGCCACGCCGACGCGGATGTGATCATTCGCATGAGCGGCTGCCCCAATAACTGCTCGCGGCCACGCACTGCGGAGATCGGCATCGTCGGCAGCGGCGCCGATCGCTACATTCTGTACACCGGCGGCGACTACCTCGGCACGCGCCTGAACGAGCAGCTCGCGGAGAAGCTCACGCTTGTGGACGCCGGCAATCTCGTCTCCGCGCTGCTTTCCGCATGGAAGGCCAACCGTGACGAGGGCGAACGCTTTGGCGATTGGTCAGCACGGGTCGGCGTCGAAGGACTCAGGCCCTACGTGGAGACCGCCGCCCAAGCGAGCTGAATGGAGAGAGCATTAACCCGCGAAGGGAAGTAACAATGGCAATCGCGCAAGAACACGTGCAACTGGAAAAACTGAACGCCATGGACCCGGAGTCCCTCTTGGTATGGGCCTGGGAAAACCACGGCGCCCGCGCGGGCATCTTCACGAGCTTTCAGAACACCGGCTGCGTCATCACCGACATGGCCGCGCGCGTGGCGCCGGGATTGCGTGTTATCACGGTCGATACCTTGCGTCTGCCGGACGAGACCTACGCGTTCATGGATACCGTCGAGCGCCATTACGGCATGACGATCGAGCGCTTCCAGCCTGATCCCGAGCGTCTCAAGCGCATGCTCGAGCAGCACGGTGAATACCTCTTTTTCGACAGCAAACCCAAGCAGGAATTCTGCTGCAAGATTCGCAAGGTCGAACCCAACCAGCGCGCCTTGCGCACGGTCGACGTGTGGATCACCGGCCTGCGCCGCGACCAGTCCGAATCCCGCAAGGAAGTCGCCAAGGTCTCCGTCGTTATGCAGGAGGAGCGTTCCATCATCAAGATCGCCCCGCTGGTCGACTGGACGGAAGAAGACGTTCGCCGGTACATCGAGGAGAACGACGTCCCCTACAATCCCCTCTACGACATGGGCTACACCAGCATCGGGTGCAAGATCTGCACCACGCCCACCCTGTCCTGGGAAGACAAGCGCGCGGGGCGCTGGCGCTGGTTCAATCACACGCACGAAGGCGGCGGCGCCGCAAAGGAATGCGGCATCCACGTGGGCGGCAGCGGCATCTAGCCCGCGCTTGTGGAAATCCTCCTGCCAGGAGGGCGGACATTCCTGTCCGCCACGCGCGCCTACCGGCATCGCCGGTGCGGTAGCCTTTCTACAACCCTCACACAATAACACTGCCGGATTGGAAAACCCGCCCTTCAAGAGGGGCAGGACTTCGTGCCATATTCGGAGCTTACTACCCTTCCAAAACGCAACATTGTGTTACGGTCGAGGGGCTTAGTGTAAACTTCCGTAACATCCCCCGCGAGCAGTGATGCTGGGGCTCCCGGCATACCTTCCCTGCCTTTTCCTCCTAACCTCATCTGTATCAGGTAGAAACCTTGCGAGGCCGATACAGTTGGATGGCACTTTTCTCATTGTACTCACATAGTAATTCCTGGCATCCAACTTGCTTCCCTTTGTGTGGCGGACCGTGACAACAACACCAAGTGCGAGGTGAGGAGCCATGACCCTTCTTTCCAGGACGCTCCAGCCGGGGTGCGATCATGAAGTGTGAAACCATCGAGCAGGCCGCGCTCCGCTACGGCCCGGTCAACCTCGTCTCGCGCCAATGGCGCCACGAGGCCCGCTGGATGGTTATCTGCGACGTGCCCCCGCGCATCGCCTCCGTGTGGAAGAACGTCGCCAGCGGACGCGGCATGCTCACCCACCGCATCTACTGCAACCGCGACATGCTGAGTCCGCTCACGCTGGCGCTCACCAACATTCTTGATGCGGGCCTCGAGCATGAGCTGAAGACGTTCGACGGCTGCTACGAGATACGGCCCTGCCGGGGAAGCATCAGCGTCTTGTCGGCCCATGCGTACGGACTCGCTATCGACCTGAACGCCCACGAGAACCTGCCCGGACATGAGCCCCGGCTCTCCCCCGCTCTCATCCAGTGCTGGACCAGCGCCGGCTTCGACTGGGGCGGCAACCGTCCCTACAAGAACGGCATGCACTTCTCCTACGCCTGGGAAGGCAACGCGCCCCCGCTGAGTTCCATGCTGAACGCCGGCCTCGCCCCCTCGCACCGCGCGTGAAGGCGTTGACACCTCCGCCGCTTCACGGCGAATACTGATTGAAGAACTCTCACCACGAAGGCACGAAGGATGTGAGGAAAATGGACGGAAGCAAACTGAATCAGCAGATGGCTGCGCCGCGTTCTGAAAAGAGTTTTGACAGGATAACAGGATGGGCGGGGCGCATGAACTTTTTCCGTTCGACGGCGTATTGGATGGTTGAGTCCGTTTAGAACTTGATGAAGTGAACAGGGACCACAGCGCAGCAAAACAACGCTTGCGCGAATCGCGCCCACCGTTGAAGGAATGGCGTAGTGCAAGATCGGTTGTATCATCTTCTCTTGGCGATGCCTGTCTTCGCAAGTAGCATCGCTCTTGCAGGCGCTCAGCCGGATGCGGACGATAGGGCACCAGGTGCTCCACTCTTCTCTCCTGTTTCTTACGAAGACGTTTACGGCGCGGCGCGTTCGGAGCTTGACGCACTCGAGCGAATGAGGCACTGCGCGGCTCTGAATGAGATGTCGGCAGAATCGTTGCATGAGGAAATCGCAGCACTTGGAGGGGCCTATGAACTGAAGCGAATCAACGGGCACTACGTGGTTCTCTCGACTGGAGTTCCGCCTGAGGGATTGGTCGCGCACGCCAATCATCTGGATGTACCGCTCTCTCTCTCGGTTAAGGACGCTACCGTCTGGGAGGCGCTTAAGGAACTCAACCTGCAAATGGCGGCAGTCGCGCCTATCGACGCCACAATGCGAACTACTATACACTTCGTGAGCCCAAAAAAGCCGGATGGGGTCTGGAGTACACCGAGTGTCACGGTCGAGATGAAGTCAACTTCAGCTCGCAAAATTCTACTGGAAATCATCCGGCAAGCTGACATCCCTTTGGCGTACCATTATGTATATAAGAGTGGTGCGATCAAGTCAAGACCGTTCTCCTACGCGCAGCTAACGATTTACGTTTACAATGAATGGGGTGACATGTGCGCCTTTGAAACAAAGGAGGGGTATCTCATCCCCTTCGTGGACAATCACGCGTATCGTGGCAAGGTTCATGAACCTGTATTTGACGGGGCACTCGACGTCTGGGTACGCAAACAGTACGAGGAGGCGAACAAGGCATTCGAGGCTGCAATGAGCCGTTTGGAAGACTTGCCTGAACTGCCGAAGGAATAGCAGACGAACGGCTTCACGCAGCTTCTGGCATTCGCTGGGTTTTGCCTTCGCGGCAAAGATGAATTCAAGAGTATTCACCACGAAGGCGCGAAGGACACGAAGGGGAAACGGAATGTAAGTCCGGGCTGCGAGATGCCCCGGTCGCAGGGGACCAAATGCTAATAGCGGACCCGAGAATTGTGACGTTAGCCGCTCTGAAGGCGCGGACGCGCAGGCCTGTGCTTTGGCCGTGGGTCAGCGCGTTTCCACTTGTCTTGAATGTGCTCGCTGTCGCGCTTGCCGATACCGGAGCCGGTGGTCCGTCACCGGATGGGCCGGCAGCGGACCCGCAGGCAACGCAGATGCTCATCGATATGACCCAGAGTGCGGCGCTGGTGATCGAGAATCTCGACTCCATCCTGCAGACTCCACCTGGCACCGCAAGCGCGCACGATAACGAGATGCTCGCCGAGGAGTGTAAGGAGCGTTGGGTGTCTGACGGAATCTGGAGCATGATAGTGAATTGGAAATCGGTGGATATGGTGCCGAATGCGCAAATTCAGAGCCTGAGTTGGATTGCAGAATGCAACAAGCGCATGCTCTTCGATCAACCCGACGTGCGCGCTCGACAAAGGGAGAGAATCCTGTCGAAAGTGAACGAGCAGCTTAAGACGGCCAGTAATCCTGAGGAGGTCCGTGGGCTTCTGGACGCCGCATACCGAACTATGTTTTACGGTGCCTTCGTTAGGCCCGAGAACGGATTGGATGCAGCAAACGCCATAATTGACCTATTCAAGAAGTATGTACCTGGTTCGGACCCCATCGTTCACAATTTCGCGTGCGCCAAGCTGCGCGAAATGGGGTACTTACAGTCGGATCGACGCAATGAACTTCGCGCGTTTTTGGTCGAACAAGCGCCGGAGCTACGACCGGAGTTGCTCATGGAGCACCGGTCGGGGGTGAACTACGACACGTTCCTCGGGTCCGATGTTCACGGTACGCATACGGAAAGCGAATATCTTGCGCTCCCCGGACTCAGTCCACATGAACTCGCAGCTCTCATAGAATCGACGCTCAAGGGTCGCCGGAGTGTGAACGCGCTGGGATATGGTGCTCTCAGGAAACTGGTCCAAGATGCATGCAAGGCCAATGAGGATGCTTCCTTGACAGAGTTGGCCAATCTGCTGAGAAGAGGGATATACATCTGGCATACCCTTCCCTTGGTAGCCAGAGAAGCTGCGGAGGCGCGTTCAGAGGCAGACCAGCAGGCGGCGCAGAAGTGCCTGGACAGCGCCATTAGAGCGATCGAAGAAATCCCAGAAGAGGAATGGACGCGGACGCTGCGTACGACACCCGAAAAGCTAATCGAGAACGCGCGGGGGGACGTGGACTTAGTGAATAAGAGTAGCCCCGATTCTCCGGCCTATTTGTACGTTAAGCAAAGTCTGGAGGAAGCCGCCGAACGGCTCGCAGCGAAGAAAGCGGAAGCGGCGACCAACAGATAGGTAAAGCGCAGGTTTCTTTCGCGGGCTTCGCGGTTAGAATGAAATCAAGAGTATTTGCCGCGAAGGCGCGAAGCACGCGAAGGAAACTGCGGGGATTGCATACCGCGCGCGTATGATGGAATTTGTCAGGGGAATGGACTCATGAATCTCAAACGGTTGCTTCCCGCGGCTCTCCTGCTTGTGTCCGCGAGCGCGTTTGCGCAGGGTGGGGCGGCGCTCGAGCCATCCAAGGGCGTCTCGGAAGACGCCGAGTCCCAGCGCGCGCAGGCGCAAGAGTTCCGGAGGCAGGGCGATCATCTCAAAGAAGCGGAAGCTTATGAGAAGGCCGGGGACCTGGAGGCGGCGGCGAAGTCGCTATTCGAGCACGCCCAGAGCGTATCACACAAGTTGGCGCAGGAACGGACGCGGATGGTGAAGGCAGGGAAGGCCGCTCCACCAGAGCAAGAGCGGTACGAGCAAGTGTGGGCGATTCTCGACGACATCGTGGAGCGCTATCCGGGCACGGAAGGGGCGGGCACCGCACTGTGCGAAAAGGCTGGCCGCTATGGCCGACTTCTGCCTCCCGAAGAACGCGTGAAATTGTATGAGCGATTCGTCAAGGAGTACCCCAATCATCCCATGGTGGAAGATGCCTACTCGAACTGGGCCTCCACCTTGAATCAAGATCTCAAGGATTATGCGCAAGAAGCCCGAATTCTAGAGAACCTGCAAGGACTGAAACGGGCCGGGGGGACCTTTAGTCCCCTGTTGGCAACTAACGCGTCCGGTGCCTACCAAAGTGTGGGGGACTATACCAATGCCCGTCGTGTCTTGCTGGAAACTATTGATGCTATCGAGGCTGGCAACTTGAAATACGAAGGCTATATGTCGACTTCCCCTGAACGCGCGTATGTTGAGTTGGACACCCCCGCGAAGCGGAAGGCGGCGGTCAGGGATCTGGAGAAACGCATTGAGAAGAATGATGCGATGGAGGCAGAATCCATCGCAGTTAAGGCCAGGAACGCGGAGAGGCAAGCGAGGATCAAGGCGGGGCAAGGCCTGGAGGCGGCACCATCTGCAACCCCAACGCCCTTGTCTGAGCAAGAGCAACTGCTGCGGAAGGCCAGCGAACTTAGTGACAACGGGGCTAATCGCGAGGCGGCGAAAGTGGCTGAGCAGGCAGGGAATCGCGAGAAGGCAGCCGAGTACCGGACACGCGAGTCTCGCGCGCTGTGGAATGAAGTGAGGGATAGGAACCCCGAGGCGCTCGAAAAGTGTGTGGCCATCCTGGATGAGATCGCGCAGACCTACGGCGATACGGAAAGGGGCAGGCACGCCATCATCGACAAGGCATACCGCTATAAGGACTTCGGGGATGAAGCGAAATACGAGGCTGCGCTCCGGGAATATGTGCAGGAGTTTCCAGAGGGTGAGGATGTCTCGCAAGTTCACATGGAGCTTGCTGGCATAGCCTGGGAGCGGGGCGACAAGGCCGAGGCCTACGCAATGTGGACCAAGGTGAAGGAGCGCTTCGAGACGCAGGGGTGGTATTCCGTGTTCGCCGTGCGCGCGATGGCCGACTCGTACCTGGAAGACGGGGAGAAGGCCAAGGCTATTGCGCTGCTCAACGACCTCGTCGCGAAAGGCGAAGCGGGCCAACTGAGATTCGTCTTCATTGAAGGCGAGATGGGTGAACTGGCCACGCTCGACCTCATCGACAAGACGCGCGAGGAAATCGACGGACTCTCCGCCAAAGAACAACCCTGAGCGGCAAGCAAATTCAAGACATTTCACCACGAGGCACGAAGGACGCGAAGGAGGAGAGCCTCTTTGACGATTCGGGCGGGCGCACTCTGTGAGAGCGTCCGTACGTGGGATAGGACCGGCGGCCGAGTCTTCCAGCGCGTGGGGACGCTTTCTGATGTAAACACGGGTCGCAGGGAGTCTAGCGAATGACCAAGCGGGCGATTGGATTGCTTGTTATCGTCCTCGTGCTCGCTCTCTCGTTTCTGCTTCGCGATTTCTATCGTCCCTTCTGGGAGCCTCTGTATTTTCGCATGGCTGGACTCAAAACTGTCGATAGCGTTGCTGCGGGGCTTGAGCCGGAGGTTTCCGGGAGGCTGCACCCCGTCTTTGACGCAGCAGGAGTCCATTTTCCCCCGTCTTCATTGGCATTCATCATCTTGAAGGAGGAGCGGCAGCTTCAGGTTTGGGCAAGCGATGATGGGCCTTGGAAACATGTCTGCGCCTACGACGTTTTAGGCGCGAGCGGGAAGCCCGGCCCAAAACTGCGAGAGGGCGATTTGCAGGTGCCGGAGGGCATGTATCAAATAGCCGCTCTGCATCCCAACAGCCAGTTTCACTTGTCACTCAAGTTGGACTACCCCAATGCATTTGATCGCCAGAAGGCGATCGAGGACGGCCGGACCCAGCTCGGGGATGAAATCTTCATCCACGGGGGAGGGTCGTCCATCGGGTGTATCGCCATCGGCGACAGTGGAATTGAAGACCTGTTCTTCCTTGTTGACAAGGTGGGATGCGATTCCATCGAGGTTATCATAGCGCCGCGTGATTTCCGTTCCATGCCCTGGAAATCGGGGGAGTACGATGGCCCGAAGTGGCTGGACAAATTGTACGAGGAGATCAGCGCGGGGCTAGAGTCCTTCGGTACAGCGGCTGCGCGGTGAAGATGAAGTCAAGAACTTTCACCACGAAGGCACGAAGGACACGAAGGTAGAGGACAGAAACACAGTGAGCGGCCAAAACCGGCGCCGTGCAGAGAAGAGCTTTGACAGGATAACAGGATGGACGGGATTGAGTGCGCGCGCCGCTTAGAGCGTTCTTCCTTCGCCGCTTCACGGTAAGGGTGAATTGAGTGTACTTTCTTCGTGTCCTTCGTGCCTTCGTGGTGAGAGGGAATTCACTCTTTCCGCTTCCTATTCTTGGCGGCTTGATGCCTTCCCCGGTTGCCGTGCTATCGTATTGGCGCGATGCAACGTCCCGTGCTGAATAGGTAGGAGCATTCGCGGGCGTTCCGTCGTTTCACGCTGCAACCACGCTGCCGGTTACCGGCTTCAGCAGAAAGGACACCTATGGCGAGCCGTCCCACGTTACGCCTCAATGATGGATTCGACCACACGAGTCCCGACCTCGCGGACGAGGTGCGGGAACTGCAAGAAATCCTCAACCAGGAGGGCTACGGCCTGGGGCTCGACGGCCACTTCGGACGCGAAACCGAGATGGCCGTGAAGCGGTTCCAGCGCGAGCACGGGCTCGACGATGATGGTATCGTCGGCGCCATGACGTGGGCCGTCATCCTGGGCGAGACGCTTCCGGATCCGGCAATGTCCCTCGACACGAGCTTTCCGCGCAACGATCAATCGCTGTTGGCGCAGTTGGCCGAGGCCAACACGTACCGCGCCTTCATTGAAGAGGGGGCGAGACTGTGCGGGGTGCGGCCGGCCGTGATCTGCGGCGTGGGCTCGCGGGAGTCGCGCTGGGGGCTTGCCCTCAAGCCCAAGGGTCCCACGGGCACGGGCGACGCCACGCGCCGTTCGAACACAAAACCCTATCGCCAGGGGCCGCTGCCTCCCGACGGCGGCGGATTCGGCCGTGGCCTCATGCAAATCGATTATGACGCCCATGAGTTTGCCCGCAGCGGCGACTGGCAGAACGCCAAATCCAACATCCTCTATGGGTGCCAGGTGTTGAAAGGGACGATTAGCATCATCGAGCGCCGCACGGACCTCAAAGGGCTGTCGCTGTTGCGCGCGGGAATCGCGGGGTACAACTGCGGTCCCGGCAATGTCCTGAAAGCACTACAGCAAGGGCGCGACGTGGATTTCTTTACCGCGCATCGCGACTACTCACGCGACGCGCTCAATCGAGCGGGCTGGTTTCATCTCCACGGCTGGGATTGAGGCGGCGGGTGAGTGACGGGGGGCGTTCAACGCGCCAAAGGCGCTCATACAGATTGATTGGTCAGGCCATGAAGCGGCCCCTCCCCGCACGCGGGGAGGGAGCAGGGCTCCCATAACTCGCATACTTCCCATGATTCCCATGCTCTCTCCCGCGAACGGGGAAGGCTGAGAAGACCATGGGCAGGGATGCCCATGCCACCTCGGGCGCTGCGCTGACTTCCGCTCAGGCACTCTTGTATGCGCTGCGCCGGTCGCGGCGGCGGGCCAGTTCGCTCGCGTAGCGGCGGCCGAGTTCCTGGGCGTGTTCCCTGGCCCAATCCGTCAGGCGCGTGTGCCCCGCGGGCGGGGAGTCCACGTGGAGCAGGTCGGCCATCAGCCCTTCGATCTCTTCGGGTGTGATAATCACGTCATTGACCAAGCGGCCCACGATCGCCGCCACTATGCCACCCAGGCGGGGCGGGATGGAGATCACCGGCCGGGGGTGTCCGATGATGCCGCCGATGACGCGGACCAGTTCTCGGTACGTGAACGTCTCCGGCCCGATCGCGTCGATGATTGCGTTCTCGTCCGAGACTGCGCGCTCGACGGCCAGCGCCGCGAGGTCATCAACGTAGATCGGTTGAATGCGGTATTGCCCGTCACCAAACACACCGAAAACAGGGAAGCGCCGCAGCATCCATGCGATGTTGTTAATGAGGATGTCTTCCTTGCCGAAGAGGACCGTGGGTCTCAGGATGGCGTAGCTCATTCCCGATTCCCGGAGCGCCCGTTCCAGCCGGGCCTTCCCGCTGAAGTACTCGAGCGGAGAATCCTCGGAGGGGTTCGTGATGCTGACGTGCACTACGCGCCGCACGCCCGCCTCCTTCGCGCAGCGAAAGAGGGTCAGCGTGTTCTCCACTGCGTCGGCATGGGTGAACATCTTGTGATTGAAGCGCACCCAATACGTGTTGATCAGCACCTCAACGCCGCGCAGGTCGTTGGTTAGCTCCTCGGGACTGTCGAAATGAAAGGGATACGCTTTGACCGCGTCGCCGAAGGGATTTGCCCGCTGCGGTGAGTTCGTCAGCGTGATGACCCTATGTCCCGCCGCGAGCAGACGCGTCGTGATGTACTTCCCGGAATAGCCGAAGGCGCCCGTCACCGCGTGCAAGGCTGACTCTCCCGCCATGGCGGTTTCTCCCTACGGCTTCTCCGCCGCGCGCAGCGACGACGGCATTCCCGGCACGCTGATCCGTGTGCCCGTGTCGCGCACCGTTTCGCCGTTCACTTCGTAGAGCCACAACTCGCGGCTCGGATGGCACTGCACGATGATGTACTTGCCGTCCGGCGAGAAGGCGACGCCTTCCGGGATAGCCCCGGCGTCGAGTTTCTGAATGACTTCCAGCCGTTTACCGCGGAAGGCGAGGACGGTCAGTTGTCCGTGCTCGTTGCGAAGTGGCGAGTCCGGGGCGAGATTCGAGCCATTCATCAGAACAGCGACAACGAGGCGCCCGTCCGGGCTGACCTCCATCGACTCCGGACCGGAGCCGATGCGCACGTAGTCCGCCGTGCGCGGCGGGTTCGCCTTGAGATCGACGACCGTAATCGTGTCCTCGTCGGGATAGCCCTTGCCTGAGCCCGCGGTCATCGCGTAGGCGCCGTTGGGCGTGATGACGCACCGGTACGGCTCGCCGCAGGTCGAGAATTTGCGTTCGGAAACGCCGAGCACGCCGTCTTTGATCTCCAGCAGCGCGAGGTAATGGCCCTTGCACACGCTCGCCACGGCGAAGGTCCCATCCGGCGCGAGTGTAACATCCGCGATGTTGTCCTCGGGTTCGCACACTTTCACCGATTGTTTGATCTCGACCTTCTTCCCCGCAATCGAAAGCAAAGACACCGTGCCCGCGGCGCGGTTCGCGACCAGGGCAAACGACCCGTCCCGGGCAATCGAGATGCCGGAAGGCTGCTTCTCGGCTTTGATTTCGGCGATGACCTTGGGGGGATCCAGCGCGAGGTCCAGCACGTGGATAACATCGTCGGGGATCCACTTGCCCGGATTGGCCGGATCCGGCAGCGTGGAACTGGCTATCAGCGCCAGCGTCTCATCCGGTGTGATGGCGATATTCGATGGCGGGCCGATCACGCTGTTACGGATGTTCTCCAGATGCGTGACCTTGGGTGGAAACGTTGAGAAGTCGAGGATGGTCAAGGTATCCGGCTGCGCATCGGGCAGCACGACGGCCGTGCCGCTCGACAAGTCGATCTTGTTCTCGTTCCCCGAAAGGACGAGTTGGGCGTGGGCTGACACAGCGGCTAGCAACACCAGCGTGATTCCAGAAAGAGATCTCATGGTTATCCCCTCGCAATGGTAGTGAATGCCCGCGCCATCTTAGCCCATGCCCAAAGCGGTAACAAGGGCAACTCGAATAGGCCTTCTGGTACTGCCTCGCTCGCCGAGCCGGCGGCGCGATATCACAGGGTATGGGAAGTATGGGAAGTATGGGAACTATGGGAGGTTTGGGATGACGGTGCCCGATGGCATCTTGTCTTTCATTTATCCCATGCTTCCCATACATCCCATAATTCCCATTCCTGATACCCGATCCAAAAATGTGCATGAAGCGTGGGACATCAGGTATCCTATTGCCCCCTTCGGATTCCATTCATCCATGGCCAGCGGAAGGAGTTTTGTTACATCACCATGGCGAAGACGAACGAGCACTATGACAAGCTGCAGGCGGGCTATCTCTTCCCCGAGATTGCCAAGCGGACCCGCGCGTTTCAGGCGGCCCACCCGGACGTCAAGGTCATGCGTCTGGGCATCGGCGACACGACCGAACCCCTCTCCCCCTCCGTCATCGCGGGGCTTCACCGGGGTGTGGAAAAGCTCGCCGATGTGAAAACCTACACGGGTTACGGCGCGGAGCAAGGAAACACGGAACTGCGCGAAGCCCTGGCCCAGCGTTACCGCGGCTACGGGGTCACGATTGAACCCGACGAAGTCTTCGTCAGCGATGGCGCCAAGCCTGACTCCGCCAACATTCAATCGATCTTCAGCGCGGAAAGCGTCGTTGCCGTGCAGGACCCGGCCTACCCGGTCTATGTCGACAGCAACGTGATTGCGGGCCGGACCGGCCAGTGGAAGGACGGCCGCTTCGAGGGTCTCGTCTACATGCCCTGCACCGCGGCGAACAGCTTCATCCCTGAGCCGCCCAAGGGCAAGGTGGACCTCATCTACCTGTGCAGTCCCAACAACCCGACCGGGGCCGTCGCCAACCGCGAGCAACTCGCCGCGTTCGTCGCGTACGCGCGAAAGCACCGGGCCGTCATCATTTACGACTCGGCGTACGCCGCCTACATCAGCGACCCCGTGCTGCCGCGCAGTATCTTCGAGATCGACGGTGCCAGGGAATGTGCGCTCGAAATCAGTAGTTTTTCCAAAGAGGCAGGCTTCACCGGCGTGCGGCTGGGGTGGAGCGTGGTCCCGAAGACGCTTGCGTGCGAAGGCGCGGAACCCGGCAAGGTCCATCGCTTGTGGAACCGGCGTCAGGCCACGATGTTTAACGGCGCCTCGAATGTCGTTCAGGAGGGTGGCCTCGCCGTCCTCTCGCCGGAAGGGCAGAGGGAAAGCGCGGCGATGGTCGCTTACTACATGGCGAATGCCCGCACCATCAAGCAGGGACTCGAGGCCATTGGTCTCACGGTATATGGCGGCGTGAACGCCCCGTATGTGTGGATGCAGACCCCGGGCGGCATGAAGTCCTGGGACTTCTTCGACAAGTTGTTGAACGAGGCCCACGTGGTGGGCACACCCGGTTCGGGCTTCGGACCCGGCGGTGAAGGCTTCTTCCGGCTGAGCGCTTTTGGGCATGCGGAAGACATCGGTGCCGCTGTAACGAGTATTCAGAATAACCTGAAACTGTGATCGTCTCGGGTCTTGCGGAAGTGAGAAGATCAAGGAATTCGGTGGAGGTGTGAGCGTTAGTGTGATACGCGAGCGTTTTGGGGTTACGCCGCGCGGTGCGCTACAAGATCTTGTATAGCCACAAAGGTTAGTGTACACTATAATGCCGAATGACCCGAAAAGGTTTCCCAATTCCAGAAAAACCCGTACAGGGAAACTTTTTCCGGGGTGTTGGCATATAAGTCATTGACATTGGCCAATTTGATCCATTCAGGGCAATCTGCTACCATAATATGCCCATGAATATAACAAACGACGCCCCGGGAGGGGTCATTGGAGGAACGTTCGAGATGAAACACCTGCGGAATGGACTACTGCTCGCAACCTGCCTTGTTATGGCAGTTGCTCTATCGACCGGATGCAAAAGCAAGAAACAACAACCCATCCAGCCCGACCTGGCGCCCGCGACTTCTAGCACAGCCGGCGCGGAAGACACCACGGGGACGGGACTGCCCGATGTCGATCAAGAAAGCCTGATCTTCACGACGCCCGAAGGCGTGCGGCCGATCTACTTTGATTACGACAGCTACACCTTGCGCCCCGACGCGTTAGAGACCCTGAGCCACAATGCTGAAGTGCTCAAAGGTTACCCGAACGTGTATGTGCAGATTGAAGGCCACTGCGACGAGCGCGGCACCCAGGACTACAACCTTGCCCTCGGCGAGAAGCGCGCCTTGGCGACCCGCGATCACTTGATTCGCCTTGGAATTTCCGGCGATCGCATGATTACGATCAGCTACGGCGAGGAAGACCCCGCTGACCCGGGTCACTCCGAAGATGCGTGGGCGAAGAATCGACGCTGCGAGTTCAACAAAGCGAACAAATAGGGGAATGGCCATGCAATCCAGGATTTCGCTCGCCGGGATGGCGCTCGTGCTGGCGCTCTGCGCCGGGTGCGCGACTACGGGCTCCAGCGGGGACCAGGTCGCCAACTCGGTCTATGCCACGCACCGAATCGTCAAAAACCTCGAATCGGACCTTGGTCCGCGGGTTACCCAACTGAATGAGACCGCTGCTGAGCTTACTGCAAAGGTCGAGGCGAGCGAAAACACCACCCGTCAGTTGCAGTCGCTCGTCGAAGAGAACCAGGTTCAGTTGAAGAAGATGCAGGAAACGCTGGACCGCCTGGCCTCGGTCGTGTATCAGGATCTAGGCCGTAGCGGGGCAGCCCGCTCGGAGTTTGAGCCGGCCACGGTGGAGCCGCCTATGGGTACCGCGCCAGGTACGTTGCCTCCGCCGGGGGCCGCCGCGCCGGGATCAACGGTACCGGGCGCGCCGATGCCTCCGACGACCGCGGACGCGGGCGCGAATGCGCTCACGGAGTATAACAAAGCGCAACAGGCGTTCCTGAACGATGATTACCAGACGGCGCTCACGCTGTACGACTCGTACTTGCAGCGTTACCCGAACACCGAGTACGCCGCCAGCGCCCAGTTTTGGAAGGCGGAATCGTACCGGAAGTTGAGCAAGTTCGAGGAAGCGATCGGCGAATTCGAGAAGGTCCGGAGCGGTTACCCGGGTCCGGAGAACACGAAGGCGGCCGTGTCCATGATACGACAGGCCGATTGCCACATGGCCCTCGGCCAGACGCAGCGCGCCGTTGATTTGTGGCAGCAGATCATCGAGAACTACCCGCTGTCGGAGGTGACCGAACAGGCACAGCAACGGCTCCGGGAAGTGAAAGGCAACTGACGCGGTATCCATGGTAAACTTGTCACGGCGCGCGGGACCAACCAGTCTCGCGCGCCGTGTCTTTGTGTGATCCCGGCGCGATTGGAGGAAGTATGAGGCGTTACCTGGGGCTCGATGTCGGTGCGACTAAGACCTTCTGTCTCGTGGGGGATGAAGAAGGCCATATTCTCGGCTTTGGCAAGGCCGGAACCGGCAACTACGAGATCTACGGCGTGGAGCACGCCTTGGAGGAGAATCGCAAGGCCGTGGAGGCCGCACTCCAGGATGCCGGGCTTCAACTCTCCGACATCGACGCTGTTGGCCTTGGGGTCGCCGGGGCGGACGTCCCTGAAGACTATGTGATGCTTGAGCGCGAGATCTATACCCCACTCTTCGGCGACATTCCCCGGGATTTCCAGAACGACTCGATGGGGGGTCTTCGTGGCGGCACGCGTGCTCCCTATGGAATTGTGATCGCCTGCGGAACAGGGTGCGTTTCAGCGGGCCGTAACCGCAAAGGCGAGCACGCGCGGGTGGGGGGACTCGGTCCCGAATTCGGGGACCTCTGCTCCGGGTACGACATCGGGCGCGAAGGGATCCAGCGGGTCTGGCAGGCCCGGGACGGCATCGTGCCGCCCACACTGATGACCGCGAGGTTCATGGAGCGGGCGGGATGCAATACCCTCGATGAGTTGTTCTACAAGCTGTACCGGCGCGAGATTACGTACGCCGATATGCAGCCCATGGCCAAGATTGTGTTCGATGCCGCGTTTGAAGGAGACGAGGTCGCCTGTGATATTCTGGAACGCGGTGGGCGCTATTTGGGCGCCATGGTCAACGCGCTGGCGCGCAAGCTGAACATGTCGCAGGACGAGTTCGAGGTAGTCATGGCCGGCAGCGTGTTCAAGGGCAGCAGCCCGGTCCTGGCGGACGCCATGCGGATGGTCGTGCGTCGGGAGTGTCCGCGGGCCGTGACCGTAATGCCTGTCTTTGAGCCGGTTGTCGGTGCGCTGTTGATGGGTATGGAAGTTCAGATGAAGGTGACCGAGGAGGCCTACAAGAGTTTGGCCAGCGAACTGGTCGCCGCGGAAGCGCGCTACGGCGTGCGATTCCGCGCGGAGTGATTCATGCATATTCGTTCCAATCATATAGTTATCGCAGTCGTTCTTCTCTTGGCTGGCTTCTTCCTGCTGGTCTACCTTCGTTCCACAAGTGCGTTAGATGGCGGTGGCACCAACATCATTGAGGAGGCCCAGCGGCTTCGCGAGCAGGGCCGGGGCTCCACGGTGAGGGACGGCCTTCTCCCCGGCGAAGAAGGAAGCTTGGAGAACACGGGGACCATTGAGCTGCCTGGAACGGTCTTCGAGGCCGGCGAGATCGTAAACAGTGAGATCACGGTGAAGGAGATGTTCGTCGCCAATCGCGGCAAGGCCCCTCTCGAGATCACCGAAATCCGAACCACCTGCGGTTGCACGATTGGCGAAATGGAGAAGAACGTGGTGAAGCCGGACGGCAAGCAGGTCACCCAGATCCCGCCGGGCGGCCGCATGCCGATGAAGATCACGATTGACCCTTTCCGGATTCCCGGATTCTTCTCGCGCAAGCAATTGACGGTTTACAACAACGACCCGAAGAATCCGCAGCCTTCCATTGAGGTGGCGGTTACCATCGTTCCGGAATACACGGTGGAACCCGATGCATTGGTGTTTGGGAACCTCGAGAAGGGTCAGCCCGCGGAGGCCACCATGATCGTGCGGGAGGCTAACGCTCCGGACCTCGAGATTACTGGCGTCGAGGCGGGCCGCGCCGCGAAACCCACTTCCGCCGATGGCACCCCTGCCGCCGCCGCAACGCCCCTCTACACGGTGGACGTACAGAAACGCCCCGAGTCCGATTGGGCATCGCCCGATCATCCGGAGTGGGCGGTTACCCTCCGGCTATCCCCGGACCTGCCCACGGGGGCTTTCAAGGACACCTTCTTCATCCTCTCGAATTCGAAGCGAGTGGATCGGGTCGGATTCCACGTCAGCGCGCTGGTGGACACCTTCTTCACCGTTGCTCCGGCCATGTTCAGTGTGCGCAACGCGGTCAGCCCCGGACAGGAACAAGTCGCCACAGCCGTCGTCAGCGCGGACGCGCCGCTCACGCTGGAGGAACTCACGGTTACCGGTGAGGCCCTTCAGGTTACTTCCCGTCCTGGTGACAAGCCGAACACTATTTTCATCGACCTTGGTGTCCGTCCGGATGCCACTCCCGGCCTCAAGAACGAAATCGTATCATTCCGGGTCAAATCGGGGGACAAGTCCGTCGAGCATTACATGCGGACCTTCGCGTCGGTGAAAGGTTAGCCGCCGCCGGGCGAGTGCCAGTGTGCCCGCACGAAGGGTTTCGGATGCGCTGATCGAGTTCGCTTTGTCTACCGTTTGAGAGAGGTCCTCCATGGCGTTATTTGGAAAAGGCGATAAGGGTGCCGGACCCGCACCGCAGCCCGCCACCGTGCAGCCCGTGCCGGGCCGTCAAGTCTACTGCACGGTGTGCAGTGCGTACCGGCAGTTTTCCCGTTGTTGGCGGCGCCTGGCGTACATCAAGCAGTGCGAATGTTGCGGCCAGGTGTTTGAGAACGTGGCCGCCGTGTACAAACGCAACCTGCCTGCGTGCCCGCGCTGCGGGGAGTTCCTCGAACATCCAGGATTCAACTACGGGCTTTGCGACGGGTGCGGGTCGAAGTTCGAACTCGTCGAGGGAGCGAAGCCCGGCCTGCTTCCCAACAAGAAGCAACGCCACAACATGAACATCACCGGGAAGACATGGAGCAAGGATTGATGGCCGAATCGATGGAGACCCTCCGCACCAATTTGTCCGCCCATGGCCAGGATCATACGCTGCAGTATTGGTCTTCACTTTCTTCGCAGGACCGGGAGTTTCTGCAGGCACAACTTCGTTCCATTGACCTCGCGCTCATGGACCGCCTGATTGAGACGTGGGTGCGCAAGGATCCGCCGCCGGAGACCTTCGCGGAGATCCGGCCCGTTCCCACAATCCCTGTCGCGCGGGCCGATCGCGCCGATGCGAAGGAAGCCTGGGACGCGGGCGAAGAGGCCCTGCGCGCGGGCCGTGTTGGACTTCTTCTCGTCGCGGGGGGGCAGGGCACTCGGCTGGGCTATGACGGCCCCAAGGGGGCGTACCCGATAGGCCCCATCTCCAAGCGGTCGCTCTTCGCGTTCCATGCGGAGAAGATTCACAACGCGCAGCGCCGCTACGGATGCGTGTTGCCGTGGTACATCATGGTCAGCGAGTCCAACCGCGACGCGACACGCGGTTTCTTCAAAGAGAATGGTTACTTTGGTCTCGAAGAGCAGGACGTGTATTTCTTTACACAGCGCATGGTCCCCTGCGTGGACGATTCCGGCAAGTTCATGCTGGAGGCGCCCGGCGTGCTGGCCATGAATCCCAACGGTCACGGTGGAGTCATTCCCGCTGTCGTCGAGAATGGCATCGCCCAGGATGCGCGCGACCGCGGGGTGGACACGCTGAGCTACTTCCAGGTCGATAACTGGGCGCTTAAAGTTGCCGATCCTTTCTTCATCGGGTACCACGTGCTGCGCGGCGGGCAGATGTCTTCAAAGATTCACCGCAAGATCGAGGTTCGTGAATCCGTGGGCGTGCATTGCTTGTGCGATGGCGAATACCGCACGATCGAGTATTCGGAGTTGGACATTTACCCGCAGTTGCTGGAAACCGATGGACAGGGCAAACCGATCTATTATGCGGGCAATCCGGCGATTCACACCATCTCGGTTCCGTTTATCGAAGCAGTCTACGAGAAGTTCGACGAGTTTCCGTGGCACCGCGCGCACAAGAAGATTCCCTACCTCGATGGGTCCGGCAATTGCGTCAATCCTGCCAAGCCAAACGGCTACAAGTTCGAGACCTTCGTATTCGACGCACTGCGCTTCATCCGGCACGAGCCCATCGCCCTCGAAATTGGGCGGCTCGGCGAATACACGCCTATCAAGCAGTTCAGTGGGGACAACAGCGTGGAATCGGCGTGGCGCGATCAGGCCGAGTTGTGGGCGAGTTGGATCGAGGCCGCGGGAATGGATGTTCCTCGAAATGGCGAAGGCCGCGCGAGCGTTCGTATCGAAATCAGTCCGCAGTTCGCGTTCTCCAAGGAGGAGTTCGTGCAACGAGCGCGCGATTTGAAATTGCCCGCAGGCCGCGACATCGCCATCGGACCCGACGGTTCAATCGTCAGTGACTAGTCCGTTTTGAGGCCGGGCGCGCATTCGAGTGGCAGTGCGGAAGGCAGGATTTCGATCACTGCGGGGAGCAGGCCCGGCTGTTCGCCGTCGAGGTTGAGAAGCACGCGTTCGTCTGACTGCGCGACGACGCGCGAGGCCGTGAAGCGCCGCACAAGGTCGGTTCGATCCACGTACGTGCCGGTGTATAGGCGCGGCACGTTCCACAGTGCTTTCCAGAAGCCGACGTCCCCGAGCACATAAACTTCAAATGAGCCGCTCGCCATAGCGGCTTCGCGTGCCACATGGATGCCGCCCCCGTAGTACTGGCCGTTCGCCACCATGACGTTGACGGTCTTCTGGTCCAAATGTTCTCCGTCGATCTGCAATCTGACCTGCGGATTCTCGAACGTCACAAGCGATCGCAGCAGCGCGAGGAGAAAGGTCAGGAAAGGGCCCAACCGTTTGGAACTCCCATTGACGTTGGCGACCACGACACCCCCCAACCCGAAATCGGCGACGTTGATGAAATAGCGCACGTCCGTGCTGCCGCCCGGCAACGTAAACGTGGCCCTTCCGATGTCCACGTGCCGAATCACATGCTGTTCGAGTACCGCGAGTGCGTCTTCCTCGCGCGACACGCCCAGCGTGCGCGCAAGGTCGGACCCTGTGCCATGCGGGAAGATTGCGAGGCTCGCCTCCGGATTGATGGGAAGGTAGCCGTCGAAGAAGCCGTTCAGGACCTCGTGGTGCGTCCCATCGCCGCCGACGCTCACGACGCGGCCGTGTCCCTCGTGCAGGGCTCTGCGCGTCAGTTCGGCGGCGTGCCACGGACGCTCCGTCACGAGGAGTGTATAGTCGCCAAGCACGGCCCGAATGCGCGGTTCGAGGCGGGGCCACGCTTTGCCTGTGCGGCCGTTCGCGGATTTTGGGTTCATCAGAACGGCTGTTTTGCGCGTCGTGGACATATTGCAGCCGGTTCAGGCCCGAGGCCTTTCCTTACACGCGCACATCGGAGTGCGCTCCGATCCGGTGTCTGTGCCGTTCGAGCACCGGCGCCACTTCCTGCTCGACGAATTCCACAACCTGCTCGGGGGCCCGGCCCACAAAGTCCCGCACGTTGAGGATCTCATCAATCTGCGCTGGTGTCATGCCGATGGCGGGGTCCTTTGCCAAGCGGTCCAGGAGGTCATTGTCCGCGCCTTCGTTCTTGACCCTATGGGCCGCGGCCTGGGAATGCTTGCGAATCACTTCGTGAAGCTCCTGGCGATCGCCCCCCTTCTTGACGCAGGCCATGAGGATGTTCTCTGTCGCCATGAACGGCAGTTCCGCGCGAAGATGCCGCTCGATCACGCTCGGATACACCGCCGGATTCTCCATGACGTTCAAGTACAGGTTGAGAATGGCGTCGCACGTCAGGAAGGATTCGGGCAGGCTCAAGCGCCGGATCGCGCTATCGTCGAGCGTGCGCTCGAACCACTGGACGGCGGTGGTGAATTCCGAGTGCAGCGGGGCGACCATCAGATAGCGGGCCAGCGAACAGGCCCGCTCGCAGCGCATGGGGTTTCGCTTGTACGCCATGGCCGAGCTGCCGATCTGTTTCTCCTCGAAGGGTTCCTCGATTTCTTTCAGGTTCTGGAGCAGGCGCAGGTCGGTCGCCCATTTGTGGACACTCTCGCCGATGCCCGCGAGCACGCGCAGGACGTGCGAATCCACTTTGCGCGGATAGGTCTGGCCGGTCACCGCGTATGCTTTGTCAAAGCCGAGCTTCTCCGAGACGCGCTGTTCGAGGCGCCGCACCATATCGTGGTCGCCGTCGAACAGCGCCAGGAAGGAGGCCTGCGTTCCGGTGGTGCCCTTCACGCCCCGGCAGCGAAGACGCGCGGACGCACGCTCCAGGTCTTCGATGTCGAAGAGCAGGTCCTGTGCCCATAGACACGCGCGCTTGCCAACGGTGACCACCTGCGCGGGCTGATAATGCGTGTAGCCGAGCGTGGCGAGGTCCTTCCACTTCTCCGCGAAGATGCGCAGGCGTTCCAGCACGTTGACGGCCTTCGTCAGCAGGATGTCGAGCGACTCGCGCATGAGGATGAGATCGGTGTTGTCGCCCACGTAACAGCTCGTGGCGCCCAGGTGAATGATCGGCTTCGCCGATGGGGCGACAAGCCCGTATGCATGCACGTGGGCCATGACGTCATGCCGCAACTCGCGCTCAAAACGCTGCGCCGCCTCGAAATCGATGTCATCGACATGGGCGCGCATCTCCTTGATTTGCTGATCTGTGATGGGCAGGCCCAACTCCTGCTCCGCCTCCGCGAGCGCAATCCAGCATTTGCGCCACGTCGAAAACTTCCGCTGCGCGCTCCAAACCTGCGCCATCTCGCGCGTCGCGAACCGTTCCACGAGCGGCGTCACATACTCGGTAGTCATCGTCATTCACGCTCCATTCCGGTATTCTTCTCCAACTCCTGCCGCCAACGCTTGATCAACGTCTCGCGCCGAAACGCGCGCATCAATCCATAGACCAGCGAGCCACACTCGCGCTGCCGCTCGAGACCCAGCTCGTTGGCAGGTTCCAGTTCGGATACGCGCTGATAGTAGAAGGATGCCTGCTCGTAAAACTTCAGCTCCCGGAAGCAATCGCCCAGACACAGCCAACACAATGGCACGAGCGGGTTGAGCCGCGCGGCCTCCGCGAGATGCGCCGCCGCAAGCGCGTACAGGTCCGCGTCCAGCAGTACCCAGCCTGCCATGAACTCGGGCTCCCAAGGTTTGCGTACCAGGCTGGCCGCTTCCTCGAAGAGGTCCAGCGCGTCGAACCGGAACGAGCGATCCATGCGCAACAAGATCTCGCCCCGCACACAGCGCGGATACCAAGCCCGTTCGCCCCCCTCCACACTGACATCCGAGCACGGCAGGGCCTCGTCCAGACGTCCCCGGTGCGCCAGCACCAGCGCGCGTGAGGCATAGAATAGCCTGACCTGCTTATAGTTCTCATAGGCTTCGTTCGCGGCGGCCTCGGCCTCATCGAGACGTCCCGCCCGAACCAAGGTATCGATCAGCTCCACGCGCGCGGCATAGTGCCTGTCGTCGAAACCGATGGCTTTGCGATAAAAATCCGTCGCCGCTTTGAAATGGCCCGCGTTCCGCATCTCACGCGCGGCCCGGTAGAACGACGGCGCGTCATGCGGCATGCGCCGGGGCTCGGCCTGCGCTTTCTCCTTCTGCGCTTGGGCCGCCGGGCCGGCCGTGCTCTCCAGTTCGAGCCAGTCAAACCTGTCCATGGCCTCAGCCCAACGACTCGATGCGCTGCAACGATGACACAGGCCGTGCCCGGTCCCGGGACCACTCCCGCAATTCCGCGATGCGCTCGCGCATCGTGGTGGCCAGGGGTACCGTCTCTTTGATGCTCTTCAAGATGTCCTGCGTCTCCACTTCGCGGCTCGCAAAGAAGCTGTCGTGCATCGCCGAGATGATTGCTTGCTCGATCTCCGCACCGCTGAATCCATCAGCGGTGGCGGCGAGGGCCTCGAGATCAAACTTCGCGGGATCACGTCCAAGGCGGCGCAAGTGAATAGCGAAGATTTCGCCGCGCTCTTTCGCACGCGGCAGATCGACGAAGAAGATCTCGTCCAGCCGCCCTTTGCGCAAGAGTTCGGGCGGCAGTTCCTTCACGTCGTTAGCTGTGGCCACGACGAACACGGGCGCCGTCTTTTCCTGAATCCACGTCAGAAATGTTCCAACGACGCGCGCCGTGGTGCCCGAATCCGAGCTGCCAGAACCGCCGACGCCGCTGAAAGCCTTCTCGATCTCGTCGATCCACAGCACAACGGGGGCCACGCTCTCCGACACCAGTACGGCCTTCCGCATGTTCTGTTCGGAACTGCCGATGTACCCCTCGAAGATCCGGCTCATGTCCATCCGTATGAGCGGGAGATTCCACGAAGCCGCGATGGTCTTGGCCACGAGGCTCTTTCCGCACCCTTGCACGCCCATGAGCAGAATGCCTTTGGGCTGGGGAAGGCCATACTTGCGCGCGTCGTCGCCAAATGCCCGAACCCGCTTCTTAAGCCAGTCCTTCAGGATATCCATGCCGCCCACGCCCGCGAGCCCCGCGGACACGTCATAAAACTCCAGCACGCCCGACTTGCGAATGACCTGACGCTTCTCCGCGGCGATTGCCTGGATGTCGCTCCCATCGAGGACCTTGTCCAGCACGATGGCATGAGCAAACGCGTTTTCCGCCTCTATCATCGTCAGGCCCTGAGCGGCCTTGATGAGCATATCGCGTTCGGGTGGGGTCAGACGCACCTCGAAGCGCCGTGTCGCGCCCGCGCTCTGGATGGTCTGATCGAGCAGCGCGCTCAGGTCGGCATATTCCGGCAGCGGAAGATCGAGGATCGTGATTGTCTTTTCAAGTTCGGAAGGTACCTTGAGTACCGGCGAGAGGATGACCATGGTCTTTTTCGTGCGGCGCAGGGCGATGGCGAGATCACGCACCTGCCGCACAATCTCCGGCGCTTCGAGGTACGCGTGAAAATCCTTCAATACATAGATCGCCGAGACGTCCGCTTGCAGGATTTCGTTTAACACCGCCAGCGGTTCGCGGGTGCGCTTCCGGCCCTGGGGATCCTGGCCTGTGCCGTCCATCGTACGCAGGCCGTCCGTGATGCTCCATTCGAATATGGATTTCTTCAGGTTCACGGCGAGATCGATGAGAATTCGGCGTGCCCGGTCCTCTTCCCAGGTCAAGAGGTACAGCAGCGAGTAGCGCGCCCGGATCATGTGTTCCAGTTCAGCCAGGAATCGCGCGGACATCACGCCTCCACTACATCTTGGATTGCCAAATCGAAACCATCTCTCGTGGCCATGGCAGCCACGGCCGTGACCGGGTTTGCGCGCTCGGCGAAGACGCCCTCACCGAGCAGCAAGGTGCAAGCCTCCTGGGCGGTCTTCGGGTGAAAAGCCCCAGCCTGCGAGGAGTTCAGGTCGTTCTCTTCGTACGTGGCCACGTAGCGGAAGCGGCCAGGCTCCAGCGGCATGCGGGCCACATTCAAACCATCTTCACGCACGATGGCCAACCAGCCTGACTGCGTGCGTTTGTCCGCCACGGCACAGATGCGTGGTGTGTTGAGTTGATCGTGCTCGTAGTCCAGCGCCAAGAGCGACAGCGCGAGCGCGTCGCGGGGCGGCATGCCTGCCGCAATCTTCTCCGCGATGGGATCGGTCTGGCTGCCGTTCGTTACTACCGCCACCGCGCCGTCGCAGACCACACGCGCGCAGTTGTAGGCAATATACGGGTTCTTCTCGACGTCCGATTCGTGGCCTGACTTCGGGATGATGCTGACCCTTCCCTCGCGCAGGACCGCCCTGCGGTTTGGAAACGAGCGGCTGGACACCCGATACGCCGCGCACAGACGGCTATCCTGAGTCATACCGATGCAAACGATTCGCCCTACATAGATCATTGAACTCCCCTTCCGAACTTGCCACAGGATGCGGCCCGCATTATAGCGTGTCCGCCACGAGAGTGGCGAATAGGCCTCGCCTCGTCCCTGGATAGGCACAAGCCATACCGGCTACAATATCCCAGAAGGCTGCACAGGGATTTCGAATGACTCCGTCCAATCGTGGGAGGACTGCATGAAGACGTGGCGCATTGCCGGCATCAACTTCGATCACCTGCATATGGGCGACAACCTGCGGATGGTTCACGAGCATCCCGGGGCTGAGATCGTGGCGGTATGCCACGAAGACCCCACGCGCATGGAATCCGCCATCCAGTCGTTTGCCATTCCCCCGGAGCGGGTATTTACCGATTACCGGAAGTGCCTCGAACAATCGAGCCCGGACATCGTGCTGTTGTGTCCCGCTACCGCGCGACATGGCGAGTGGACCGAGAAGGTCGCGCCGTACGGCGCGCACATCCTCATGGAAAAGCCCTTCGCCGCCTCGCTGGCCGAAGCCGATCGCATGATTGCCGCGATGGCCGCCACGGGCAAGAGGCTTGCCATCAACTGGCCGCTGGCGTGGTATCCCTGCCACCGGACCACGAAACGGCTAATCGATGAAGGCGTCATCGGCGAGGTCATGGAAGTCCACTACCACGACGGAAACCGCGGTCCCCTCTGGCACGTCGCCGACAAGAAGGTGACAACCCCGGAGGAGGTCGCCGCGGAGAAGTCCACGAGCTGGTTCTACCAGAAAGCCCAGGGCGGCGGGTCCCTGCTCGATTACCTGGGTTATGGAACCACCTTGGGCACCTGGTTCATGAACGGGCGGAAACCTATCGAGGTGACGTGCACTGTCGATCAGCCCGCCGGCCTCGAAGTTGATGAGCATAGCGTCACCGTCGCCCGGTACGTCACCGGCTTGTCCAAGTTTGAAACGCGTTGGGGAACCTTCACGGACCCCTGGACCCACCAACCCCAGCCCAAATGCGGCTTCGTCATCCGTGGCGCCAGCGGCACCATCAGCAGCTATGATTATGAGAAGACCGTCCGTATCCAGACCAAGGACTGTCCCCAGGGGCGGGACATCGACGTGGACACTATCGAGGCGCCATTCCAGAACCCCGTTCAGTATTTCGTTCACTGCCTGGAGAAGGACCGACCTGTGGAGGGTCCACTTTCGCCTGAAGTCTGTCGCATCGGCCAACAAATTGTGGACACGGCACTGCGAAGCTCCCAGGAGAAGAGGACGCTGGCACTGCTTGGCGAGTAACGTTTAATTTACCTGGCCTGTAACTCATTCATCCGCAATAGATTGCGGCACATACGGTGCCGTATCTCCACCCGTCACGTGGGCACATCTGGTAAGATTAGATACAGCAGTGGACCGTGGGATTAGGAGGCGGAGCCATGTCTGATAACCGCGAGTGCCGCGCCCAGGAGACACCCCTGGTCGAGGCGCCGGAACTGCCGTACCTGCCACGCGACCCGGCCAGTTACTCCCCCAATATCGGCCTAATCGGATGTGGCGGCATTACTCCCTATCACCTGGCGGCCTACCAGAAGGCCGGCTACAACGTCGTGGCGCTCTGCGATCTTGACCGTGAGCGGGCCGAACAACGGCGCAAGGACTACTATCCCGGGGCGACCGTGCATGTGGAATACGAGGACGTGCTGGCACGAGAAGACATCGATGTGGTGGACATCGCCACCCATCCTGGTGAGCGGGCTGCGATGATCGAAGCCGCGCTGGTAGCGGGCAAACACGTGCTCAGCCAGAAGCCCTTCGTCATGGACCTGGACCTCGGGCGGTGTCTGACTGACCTTGCCGAGGTGCAGGGACTCAAACTCGCGGTGAACCAGAACGGCCGTTGGGCGCCGCACTTCAGCTACGCACGCCACGCGGTCGCGGCGGGTCTGTTGGGGGAGGTCACCGCCGTGCACACGGGTGTGTGCTGGGACCATAACTGGACGGCGGACACTCCTTTCAACAAGGTCAAGCACCTCATCCTCTATGATTTCGCGGTGCACTGGTTCGACATGGTGAATTGCTTGATGGGAAATCGCGACCCGATCCGGGTCTTCGCGAGTTTGGCCCGCTCGCCAGCCCAGCGCGCGGCGCCGCCGCTGCTGGCGCAGGTTCTCGTGGAGTACGAGGGCGCCCAGGCGTCCCTCAGGTTCGATGCGGACACCCGGTACGGCGCCATGGATTCGACCTGCGTTATCGGGACCCGCGGCCTGCTTACGAGCGCCGGGCCGGACCTGAATACGCAGGTCGTGACCCTCACCACCGAGGTGGGCCGTGCGATCCCCGTGCTGCGGGGAGACTGGTTCACGAACGGCTTCCATGGAACGATGGCAGAGTTGCTCTGCGCAATCGAAGAGGGAAGGGAGCCTTATCACAGTGCGCGCGACAATCTGAGAACGCTCTCGCTCTGTTTCGCGGCCATTGCGTCCGCAGAATCACACCAGCCCGTCGTGCCGGGCAGCGTCCGGTCCGCTCCCAGGGAGTGATATCCGCCCAGTCCCGCGCGCGATCCGCATCAATGCGCTCCCCTCCGAAACCTTTTCGCAGGATCGGGGATTCACACTTCAGCAGTGCTCGCCGGAGTGAATGTCTCTCCACGGTGCTCGTCTACAAGAGCAGGCCAGACTCACCGGATCGGGAAGTTCCCGGCAGCCTACGCGGGAAGGAGAGCGAGATGGAACCCGTCAATGTGAAACACATTCTCTTCTTCCTGGTATTGTTGGTGTGCTTGGCAGTGTGGTACGCGGCACTTCACTGAACGCGCAACGCAGGATTAGGAGAAGACCCATGGACTGGATCCATCCCAAGCATCTCATCTTCTTCGCTGCCGTGTTTATTTGCCTGATGTTCGTGCATTCCGTAACGCACTGAGGGCCGAAGGAGCGGCCCGCGATCACATAGATTCGGATCTTTGCAGCGCCCGGCGTTCACGCCGGGCGTTCTTCGTAGCCGGAGGACATCTGCCGGGAATGGCGGGCGTTGTCGACGAGAGCTTCCTGGGTCATCCTGGAGCCTTCTGTAAGCACCGGAGTTCACTTTGGGGATGTAAAGAGCCGGCAGGGATGCCGGCGCTCCTGGTAGCGCCCGGCTTCCACGCCGGGCGTTTCATTTCCATTAATCCTCCGGGCGTTCGCCTGCGGGGGCCATTTTCACTAGTTTCGGCGTGAACCGCGCGAGGATGTCCACCAGGTCCGATTGGGCGGCCATGACCTGCCCGATATCCTTGTAGGCCATGGGGACCTCATCAAGTCCTGCCGAGATAAGCGTTACTCCGCGCTCCGCCAGCACCTTCCTGGTTTCGTTCCAGGTGAACGAGGCCATGGCGCGTTTGCGGCTCATCTGACGGCCCGCACCGTGGGCGGCCGAATTCAATGAATCCGGGTTGCCGCGTCCGCGCACGACGTAGCCGGGGGCGGCCATGCTTCCGGGGATGATCCCGATGGCGCCCTGCCCTGCCGGAGTAGCCCCTTTGCGATGGACGACCACCTCTATGCCATCGTGGACTTCCTTCCAGGCGAAGTTGTGGTGGTTCTCCAGATCCAGTAGGGACTTCGTCCCCAGGTTCTTCACGATGTGCCGGTGGATACAGGCATGATTCGCGGCTGCGTACTTGCCCATGAGTTCCATGGCGGCCCAGTACTCCTGCCCCGCATTCGAATCGAGGCCAAGCCACGCCAAGTGCTGCAGGTTCTTTGGGAGTTCGCGGTGCTGCTTCATCGCCAGCTTGCTGTAATGATCCGCCACGAGGGCGCCCGTGCCCCGGCTGCCGCTATGGCTGAGCAGGGCGAGGTAGGTCCCGGGTGGCAACGCGAGGCCCTCTTCGAGGATCTCCAGAGTCCCGAATTCAACGAAGTGGTTTCCGCTGCCGCTGGTGCCGAGTTGCGCCCACGCCTTGTCCTTGTGCTGCGTGGTGATCGGAGACACGGACCAATCCTCGTCGAGCACATCATGTTTGCGCCTCGAAGTGAAGGTCGCGCCCACGCCGAAACGCGTTTCCTCCTCGATGGCGCGGGTCAGCCGGTCGGTCTGGCGCGCCAGCCAGTTCACCGGCAGGTCCATGACGGTCATCTTCATCCGGCAGGCGATATCCACGCCGACCGCGTAGGGGATCACCGCGTTGTGAGTGGCCAGAACGCCGCCGATAGGCAGGCCGTAGCCCACGTGGGCGTCGGGCATCAAGGCGCCCCGCAGCGAAATGGGAAGGGAACACGCGTTTTCGATCTGCTGAATCGATTCCGGGTCGAGGTCCTTGCCCCAACGGCGATACGGGGCCATCTCCCCGCGCGGCAGATAGCCCGCCTTGGCGATTTCGTCGGCCGCAAGACACTTCGCGAGGTCGCCGAAGTACTCGTGCTCGAAATAGCCCTTCGGCTCCGCGACGACGAGGCGCACCGTTTCGCGCAGGTCCTGTTTGGACAGGCCCGCGTCGGCCGCAACGGCCAAACAGCGCTTGGCCACGTTCATGGCCTCTCCCCGGGGAATCCCCAGGTTCATCAGTTCACGCGTCTTCATGGTTCATCCTGAATGTGACAGAGGTGGCACCCTGAGGTGGCATGGGCTTCCAGCCCATGGTCTTCTTACGGGATCATGGGCAGGATGCCCATGCCACCTCTCTGCCAATACTATGGTCTTATATGCGCATAGGCGAAGGGACAGACCCCGTGTTTCGCTCCGCGGAGCCTCCGCGAAAGACGGGGTCAGTCCCGGACGGGGTCAGTCCCGCAGGCTATTCCGCAGGCTATTTTCCCACCGCGTCGCGGCGCAGCTTGAGTTCGCGGAAGGTTGTGAGGATGACTCCCTCTTCTTCGATGACCTTCTTGATATCCGGGTCGATGAGCGTCAGGTAATCGCCGAAGAGCAGTTCGCGGTTATTCGTGATGACTTCGCTCTCTTCCGTCGGCTTGGTGGGGTGGCAGTTGAACCAGGTGACACCGGGTTTCAGCGCCTTGATCATGGCGATGTACTCAGCCTTTTTGTCGCGCGACCTCCAGGAGTACGAGGATGTGTCGATGTCGTCGAACACGGGAAGACCGGCGTTCCAGATCTTCTCGACGTAAGGCTTCAACTGCTCGTAGGCACTTGCGTCTTCTTTCTTCACGACGGTGCCATGGCCTCCCGCCACGAGGAGGGGCAGTTGCTTCTCGATAGCCACCTTCACAAACCGTTCAAAAAACTCCGGCGTGGCAAACAGGGTTCCCATGTGGGAATCGATATGCGTGATCTCGATGCCCATCTTCTCCGCCAGCGCGATCTGGGCACGCAACTCCTTCTCGACTTCGTCAGGCGTTGCGTGCTTCACGACCTCGCCCACGTTATCGTGCATGTAGCCCATGGCGTCCACGAGCCCCGGAACGGCATCCCGTCCGGCAACCGGGGGCCAGCGGTAGGAATCCCATTCAGCGGTGTAGGTCAAGTGGATGCCCGCGTCGACTTCGGGGTGCGCCTTCACGTAGGCGGCAAACTCCGGCACCCACGAGCACGGCATCATGATGCTTACCGAGGTGACCGTCCCGGCCTCGATCGTACCGATGATTCCGGCGTTGGAGGAGTGGGACATCCCCCCGTCGTCGGCATGGATCATGAGGACCCGCGCCCCTTTGGGCCAGCCGAGCTTCTCGGCGTAGGTTTCTTCCTGGCCTTGGGCCAGCACACAACACAGAAGGGACAGCGAAAACAAGGCAATCAACTTTCTCATGAGAACACTCCTGAAAATGGTAGAACCAATGGAGTGGACATTATGCCACAGGGAAGGC
>JADLGB010000008.1 GCA_020849535.1 Candidatus Hydrogenedentota bacterium | reverse complement strand
TCGGGTTCGGGTGCAGGCTCGGGCTCTGGCTCGGGTTCAGGCTCGGGTTCAGGCTCGGGTTCAGGCTCCGGTTGCACATCGCCGGACGCGGCGAGATCCTCGGCGGAAACATACTGCCCCGAAGGGACTGCCTCCGGAGTCACAATCACCAGATCGTTTTCGACAGGTTCGGGCTCCGAGGCCTCCTCTTCCACAGCGGGCTCGGGCTCCGGCGCAGGCGGCGGGGTCTCAATCAATTCGGCGACGACCTCATCGGGCTCGGGCGAGCCCACCTGCTCGGCGTGGAGCACCGGAAGCTCCGGCTCAAGCGGTATCACGGGTTCCGGGGCCAAAGCCTCCAGCGGTGGGAGTTCCTTCTCGTCCTTGGTCAGCTCGGCGATCATGTCGCGCAAGTGGGCCATGGCGGCGCGGCTTTCGGCCACGGGGGCCGCTTCCTTGGGGGGTGCCTCGTGCTCTTCCTCGAGCCCGGGAGCCATGTCCGCGTCGACGTCGGCCACGCCCTTCTCGAAGAAGCTGACCGGCTTGGTGGCGTCCAGTTCGGACTCGGGAGCGGCGGTGGGCGTATCGGATTGATCGCCGGCCGGCGGGGGAGCGGTCAATCCGCTCATCTGGATGAAGTCGAGATCGCTTCCGCGCGCACTCTCCGGCACACCGCTGTCCAAGCGCGGGTCGCCCTGCAATCCCTCCTGGATGTGCTGGTCGAATTGGTACAGTTTTTCCAGCAGGTTGTCGTCCTGCTCGCGCTCTTCGTTTTCGGCGTTATCGTCAGAGTGCGTTGTCATGAATGTCCACAAAGAGAGCCTTGTCCGGATTGGCGCGCGCCGCCTTCATCAACAGCTGATTGGCGCGGACGTTCTGAACGCTGGGGCCTCGCCTGCGCGCGGCGGCCTCGCCGGAAAACTCCACTTCCACCACGTTCTCCGCGGCGGGCTCGCGCGGGGCCGCGGGGGCGGCCAGGGACGCGGCCAACCGCGACTGCCTCTCGGGATCGGGCAGCGTGGTCTTCTGAATGGTATGCAAGACAATCGCCTTGCCGATCTGGCGCGTGCCGAGTTGATACGCCGTCAACAGGGCGTTCCGGCATATGGTCACGGTAACGCGCGCACTTCCTTCGGCGTATTCGTGGATGGCGCGCACCGCGTCGTCGTCGAAGTGCGGTCCCTGCTCGGACGCGCCCGCGCGCCGAAGCCGGAAATCGATAAGGTTGCGCGTGTCGCGCGCGCTGAGCGGCCCCAGGGTATAGGTCATGTTGACGCGCTGCTCGAAGTTCGGCGCCGCGCGCAGCACGTGGATCCACTCCAATTGTGCGAACAGAATGAGGTTGATCAGTTTGTGCTGCGATGTTTCCAGGTTCTGTACGAGGCGCAGCAGTTCGAGTTGGCCCCGCTTGTTCAGGTTCTGCGCATCATCGATGATGAGTGTGTTGATGCGATCGCGCTTCGACAACAGGTAGTTGTAGAGGGACTCCATGTAGGCCACGAACGAGCGCGTTTCCGGGCGCAGGCCGAACTGGGTGACCACGCTTTCGAGCAGCGAAAAACTCGTCCACGAGGGAATCGGCGATGCGATGACCGCGGTGTTGTATCGTTCGGGCTGGGTGCGGGTGCCGGTCAGGAGTTTCCGGAGCAGCGTCGTCTTTCCGGTGCCATAGTTGCCGAGGACTACGGCGATCCCATGCCGCTCATCCACGGTGTTCCACAAGTGGTAGAGGCATTCCCGGTGCGCGTTGGTCGCGTAGTAATAGGCGGGGTCCGCCGTGGCCGCGAAGGGCTGCTCCACAAACCCGAAGAACTCGAGCAACGTCATTGAGTCGTTCTGCATGCCATGCGCCTCCGGTCCCATACCGGGCCCGGTCTGTGTGCCCGTGTACCGACTCATGCGATGCCCCCGCAATTTGTTTCGGCACCTGAGCTATGTCCGCGCACAACACCCACTTCGGCGGCAACCGCCCCGGCACGGAGTCTCGTGCGGAGTGCATCGCCAAACCACCGGCCGCGGTATCCACTTCGCACTACGGCCTGCTTCCGGGCGCATGACCGGGACCCCTTCAGGATTCGGCAGCGCCAAGGTTTGTGGCGGACCCAAATGCCAGTCCCTCTCAATATGGAGATATTCTAGCCAAGCACCCACAAGGTGTCAAGCGGATTTTACAATTTGTGGGGTATTTTTTCGACCGCTACACTAAATATTGTGGTAGGCACGGTGGCTCTCAGGCCACCTTTACGCACGCCCCGGATGACCCTTGGCACCTCGCGCGGTAATGTGCTATAAGGGAGTGAGCTGGCATGAAGTGGCTGAGATGCCAGAACTTGAGGTTCCATGTCCACAGGGATAAAGCGCGAATGTCTCGTCCTCATGACGGGGCCGCTCCAAGGCACGGAGCGTGACATCGTTGGTTCCTTGACGATAGGGCGCAGCCCTGATAACGGACTGCAACTGAATGATTTACAGGTGTCCCGCCGCCACGCTGTCATCCAGCAGACCCCCGCAGGCACCATAGTGCGCGACCTCGGTAGTGGCAATGGCACTTATATTGGGGATCGCCGGGTGCTGGAATACCGGCTGGCCGAGGGCGACGTCGTCCGCATTGGGCCCGTCGAGATGCGGTATGAAAGCCGCGTGGGGGACGCCATGACCACGCCCCGCCCGGTGGCCGTGCCGCCGCCGGGGGCGGACCCGCGTAACAGCGTACGGTTTCACGCCGAGGACTCGGCCAGCAAGATTGAGGCAAATGCCGCGGACAATGTCTACAAGACGTTTTTCCAAGTGCCGCGCGATGCGGTGAGCGCCGATCGGTTGCGCGACGCGCAGAAGCGCCTCGCCGCCGTCTATGAGGCCAACCAGATCATCTCGAGTGAACGGGATCTGCGCAAGCTGTTCGAGCGGGTCATGGACCAGATCTTTTCGCTGGTGCCCGCACATAACGGCGTTATCCTGCTGAAAGACGAGCACACCGGCGAGCTGATCAGCGAGTACGTGAAGCGGGGCGACCAGCAGACCGAAGTGGCCATGAGTTCGAGCATCGTGTCGCGCGCCTTTGATAAGGGCGAGGCGGTCATCACCTACAATGCGGCCAGCGACGCGCGGTTCGAAGCGGGCGCCAGCATCATCGCGCAGAACATCACGTCCGCCATGTGCACGCCGCTCACCCACCAGAACGAGACCCTGGGCGTGATCTACGTCGATACGCGGGGCACCCGCAACGCCTTCGCACAAAGCGACCTCGAACTGGTCGTCGCGTTATCGGGACCGGCGGCGATCGCGATTCGCAACGCCCAGTACGTGGCGAAACTGCAGAAGGCCTATCAAGACACGCTGATCGCGCTGGCAAACGCCATCGAACTGCGCGACCACTACACCGTGGGGCACACGTGGCGCGTTACGAATTTCGCGCTCGAAATCGCGCGCGCCCTCGATTGGCCGGAAGAGAAACTGCGCGAATGCGAGATGGGCGGCGTGCTGCACGACGTCGGCAAGATCTCGATCGACGACGCCGTGTTGCGCAAGCCCGGCGGACTCACCGAGGAAGAGTTTGCGAAGATGCGGGTGCATCCCGAGCGTGGCGCCCGCATGATGCAGGACATCGAGTTCCTCGTGCCGCTCATCCCCTACGCGCTCTATCACCACGAACGGTACGACGGGAAAGGGTATCCTTTTGGGTTGTCTGGCGTGGACATCCCCATCGAGGGGCGCTTGCTGGCGGTGGCCGACACGCTCGACGCGATGACCAGCAACCGGCCCTACCGCAAGGGACTCGACCCCGAGTTCGCGATCTCGGAGATCGAGAAGGGGAAAGGTTCGCAGTTCGATCCCACGATCGTCGATGCCCTTCTGAAATGCTACCGGGAAGGCAAGATTGACCGGATCCTCCAGGACTACCACAAGAAGGACGAGAAGAGCATCGCCTGCCCGTTCTGCAGCACCTATATGCGCCTGCCGGAAGAGGCGAAGGTCGGCTACGAGTTTCACTGCGGCGTGTGCCATCGCGGCATTCGCCTTCAACAGGAAAACGAGGCCTACTTCGGCGAGATGGTCCTGCGCAGCGACAGCACCCCGCTGTCCGCCAGCAACGCCGACAGCGACCCCGCCGCAGTGTAACTGCGGGCGCGGGCGCCGTGATCTCAGATCTCAAATCTCAGATCTCAGACCTGGGATCCGCCTTCACTTGCGGCGAAGGGCACAATTGGCATCCAGGCGTGGGACCGGCGCCCCCGCCGGTCGTGGGGAATGGCAGCACCTGGGGATGACCGGCGAGGGCGCCGGTCCCACACTCACACCCAGATGGCAGGTACCCAAACGTGACCAGCCAGCAAGTGCCCTTCCGGCGGCCGCTTACCGGGTTGTGTAAGTCTGCCCTCCAGTGGTGTATACTCATTCGACGATTTGGCTCGCGAAGAATACTCTCCGTGCGATGCCAACCCTGCCGGGAATCTCCGATTCACCGAGACTGCTGTCTGGAAGAAGAGGGTGCGTTACCCAAGCCGGGCCAAGGGATATGAGCCAAGTCTTCCGGATGGTGCATTTCCGTGCACCGTCGACTACTGGCGCGGGCTCTGCCCGCAAGTGGAGGACAACCGAACTCATGCCCTTTAGCGCCTTCGAGCTGGATCCCCGTTGCATGCGGGTGTTGCACGAGGCGGGCATCACCACGCCCACACCGATTCAGGCCCAAGCCATACCCATCGCCTTGACCGGACGCGACCTGATCGGCGTCGCCCAGACCGGTACGGGCAAGACCCTGGCGTTCGCGCTGCCCAGCCTGACGCGGCTCGCCGCGGGGCGCATCGAACGTAATGTCATGCTGGTCATGGTGCCGACCCGCGAACTTGCCGTGCAGGTGCACAAGGTGATCGAAGAGGCAGGCAAAGCCCTGCAGATCCGAAGCATCGCGGTGTACGGCGGGGTGAGCCTCGAGAAGCAGGCCCAGGACCTGCGCCGGGGACGCGCCGTGGTCGTGGCGACCCCAGGCCGCCTGCTCGATCATATGTCCCGCGGCAACGTGGCCTTCCCGCACCTGTCGATTCTCGTGCTGGACGAGGCCGACCGCATGCTCGACATGGGCTTCCTGCCGGACATCCGGAAGATCCTGCGCAAGCTCCCCAAAGAGCGGCAGACCATGATGTTCTCGGCGACGTTCCCCGACGAGATTTCCCGGCTTACTCAGGAGATGATGCATGACCCGGAGCGAGTGAGCGTGGGCGCGATTTCGCGTCCCGTCGACGCGGTCCGGCAACTGCTCTACACGGTTATGCCGGAAGACAAATCGAACCTTCTGCTGGACATCCTGCGCGCAAAAGAGATCACGTCCGCCGTCATCTTCCTGCGGACCAAGCAGCGCACCGAACGCCTCAGCGAGATGCTTCGAAAACATTCGTTCAAGGCGACCGCCATTCACGGCGACCGCTCCCAGCGCCAGCGCGAGCAGGCCCTCGACGGGTTCCGCAAGGGCAAGTACCGCATTCTCGTGGCGACCGATGTGGCCGCGCGCGGCCTCGACGTCGACGGCATCAGCCATGTGATCAACTACGATGTGCCCCCGACCGCCGACGATTACATCCACCGTATCGGCCGGACCGCCCGCGCCCAGGCCGAAGGCGACGCGATCACCTTCGTGTCCCCGGCGGAACACCTGCCGCTCGAAGCCATCGAACGCGCCCTGGGCCGCCGCCTCCCCCGAGCCGAATGGGAAAAGGCCGTGCCCGTCCTCTCCCTCTACACGCCCCCGGAAGAGAAGAAGGCCTCCACCGGTGGCACCCGCCGCCGCGGCGCCCCGCGCCTGCTGCGCAGGCGGTAATCCGATTCAGTTTCATTTTTGACAGGATAACGGGATTGAAGAGGATTGAAGATGTAGCGCAATCCGCCCCTTGGCCGTTGTCTTCACTTCGAACGATCACGCACATGAAACGCGCGCTCAGCCCTTCTCTGTCAACACCTCCAGATCCG
>JADLGB010000007.1 GCA_020849535.1 Candidatus Hydrogenedentota bacterium | reverse complement strand
GAAAAAGAAAACGCGGCGGAAGCTTCGTCGAGAGCACTAAAGGCACTAGGGGCATATACTCGGGCCACACTATGTTGTCCGTTTTCGGACGCTCACAAAGTGGCTCTCGCTACGCGGCTTCCACCGCAATCCGAATGTTATCACAGAACCCATTATTACGCAATGCTATTCTTTTATTATGTGAATTCCAAATGCCTGTTTGGCTCGTGCGTGTACCGTCACATCGGCGTTCAGAGAATCCAGACTAAGGGAATCTCCAAATACACGTTTCATTCCAGCCCTTATCGAGGCAACGTGCGCTTCAACTGCTCGATTTCTTGTACACCGGGGGGCGGGCCAAACCGCGCTACGGCATAAAACCGGTACCAGGCAGCCGCAGGCGCGAGCGCAGACGCATTCTCGCCGGACTCCAGACGCGCCGCGAACTGGTGGAGCGTTTCGCCCCGACCGCGCGTGACCTTGACGCGCGCCAGGTTCCGGTCGGCTCGCTTCAGCAGAGCGTGCAACTCGCGTATGTATGGTGCGCCTTGCCGAACGCTCTTCGCGCGGCCCATCCGCTTACTTCGTCGCTTCACCCACGAAACCAATGCACCGACAAACAGCACTGCGGCGAACGCTATCGTGAGCGGCCTGGCGGCGGGCGCCAGCATGCGCCCCATCCAGCGCAGGAGCCCGCGAAGTCCTCCCGCGAAGTACTCGGCCATGGCCTCCTTTATCCTGAATTTCAGATGGTCCCATAGCTGGCTGTACGCGGACGCCACTTCCTGACCTGAAGGAACACCATCCGCCACGGTAGCCTCGACAGTGAACCAGCCGCGGGACTCGTCCCACGCCTCGACCCAGGCATGCGCATCGCGATTGCGGGCAATCCAATAGCCGCCGTAAGGATTGCGCTCCGCCGCCACGAAGCCGGTCACGTAGCGGCACGGCACACCACCCAGGCGCAGCAGGATAGCCGCGCCGGACGCGAAAAACTCGCAATGCGCAGGCGGGCGATCGAGCAGGAAGTACGTCACGGGGTCCATCCCGCGAGGTATTTCGATCTCCAGCTTGTACTCGTAGTGTTCACGGAAGTAGCCGATCACGGCATCCACCTTCTGCTGAACGCTGTTTCGGCCTTGGAACAGCGACTCCGCCAGACGAGCGACGTCAGGGCTCAGGTCTTCGGGTAACGAGGTGAACAGGGACCTTTCCGTGTCCGAAAGTGGGCGCGGCCCGGAATCGAGCCTCCTGGCATTCTCATTCCGATAATGGGTTTCGGGAACGTTCTCAGGAGCGAGGACGTTTCCCGCGCCGTCCACGGCAAGCGAGGCGAACGGCCCCGAAACAAAGCAGGTCGAGAGGTTCGTGAACAGGGCGCCTCGGGTGGTGATTTCCGGCCACACTTCCTGTGCGTACATCGACTGCGCGCCTTCAGACGCAATGACGAACCGTGAGTCCTGCGTGCTCTGTCCCGTCTCGCCGCGCGCAGGCTGGGCCTTCGCCGCGGGCGACTCGGGCAGGTTGTTCGTCCATTCCCGGTTCGCGTATGAATCGTAGGCGTGACCGCGCAGGTATCCCGGCGGCAGTTCGCTGACCACGCGCAGGGCTGTGCTCATGTCCCCGCGCCCCTTCATGTCGCGCACGCTTGTCAGTCTGGCGCGCTCGGAGAATCCAAGCTTCGCAGAAGGTGTGGGCATGGCGTTCACGAGTTCGGCGAACCAGGTGTCGAGCTGCTGCTGGTTGCTTTTCAGCGTGACGCTGATGGTCAAGCCCAGCACAAGCGCCGCGGCGAGCACGGCGCCGCTCAGGATGGCCGTGCGCTTGTCTCGCGGCGAGCGCTGCTTGCCCACGCGTCTGCCGGTGAATAGAAGGACACCCGCCAAGATGAGATAGGCCACGGTGGCGGCCATGTAGACCATATTGAATACGCTCTGCCTGCGGCCCGCCGTGGTCAGCACGTCCCCCGCCATGATGAGCGCCAACGCCCCGAGCAGGGGAAAGATGAACGGTAGTCCCGAATCTCGTGGACGAAAGAACAGGTAGGCCTGCATGGCAAGAAGGAACTGAAGGAACACGACGTTCAGGCCATTTTGCAGGACTACGGAGGAAACAGCGAGATTCGTGGTGAATATGCTCCAGGCAAGGAGGAGAACGATCCCCAGCACCAGTCCGAGCACCATGTCGCGCTGCCGGTCGGGCTTGATGATCCAGCGTCCCGAAAGGCCCGCCGCGGCAGCCAGGAGAATCAAGGCCACGGAGATCCAGCGCCCAAAAAACACGCCCAGCAAAGCCGCCTCCATGCACAGCAACGCGAATCCGGCTATCCGGTTCAGGGTCATAGGGCATCCACCTCGCCACGCGACACGGCGGCGCTCGTGTAGCGCGCGATGTCGCACGTGTCAGACAAATGCGCGAGCGGCATGGTGGGTTCTTCATCGCGAACGAGGATAACCTTGACCGCGCAGCCGCAATCGATTGCCGCACGGACGAGCCCTTCCCGGGCCTCGTCCCAATCGAGGAGAACGCAGATCACGGTGGAGATATTGGCGAGTTCATCGGTGAGCGCCGGAGTGACTTCTTCGAAGGGATTGCTCCGGCACGCGTCGACACCCGCCAGGATCTCGAGGACGTTTTCGAAATGCGCCGTGTGGCGCCCCGCGCGGAACACGTGCAGCTTCGGCCCGGCCGCGAAGATGTCGATGACGTACTCGCCCCGGCCCAAGGCATCCGCAATCGCGGCAGACATGCTGACCGCCGCTTCAAGATTGGGAAATCCCTCGCGAGGCGGCTTCTTCTTCCCGGGGACGTAGGTGTCGAGCACCAACGCGAGGCGGCAGTAATACTCTTCCTGGTACTCGCGGACCACAGGCTGCGCCAGGCGCGCCCAAGCCCGGAAGTCGAGGTGGCGCGTCGAGTCCCCGGCGCGATAAGGGCGATTGCCGATGTACTCCGGCGATTCGCCGACGTTTGACGATAGCGCGATTCCCCCCGGCTGGTACCGCGCGCTTACGGGGACGTCGATGGCGCTCAACGGATGGAAGTGCGGGTAGACGATCAGCGGCCGCGCCCGGGGACGATCCGCGTTGCGCGGCGCACGGAACCTGCACAGGTTTAACGGGAACGTCGAGAACGCCCGCACGTCCGGCAGTTCGTAGAGGCCGCGCCGCGCCGTCGTGAGGGTGACGGCGACCGTCGTTCGCTCGCCCGGCTCCAGCACGGGGACGAGGGCGGCCTCCGTGGCGACCCTGACCTCGACTGGGAGTTTGAGAAAACCCGCGCTCACATCGAATGCGGCGCGGCGCATGGTATTTTCGAGCGTGAATTCCATGGCGACCGCTTCGCCCGCCACGGCCCGCGCCGCGAGTTCGCCCCGCACGCGCAGACGCGGTTTCCGGAGCATGCCGGCCGCGTAGGCCACGAGCACCAGCGCGCACAGGGCGCTCAGAAGATGAAACGCGGGGATGTCCAGCGAAGCGGACGAGATGGACGCGGCCATGACTATCGCGACAGCGAAAGTCTTCCCCTCCCGCGTCGTGCTGGAGAGCAACAGATCGCCGAGCTGGCGCCAGAAGCTTCCGGTAAAGGGCAGTCTCATGCCGGCACGTTGACCTCGCGCAGCAGTTCTTCAATGACGGCGCGCTTTTCGATGCCCCCGTACTTGGCCTTGGAGGTCAGCATAACGCGATGCGCGAGCACATGAGGCGCGAGTCGCTGCACATCGTCGGGCAAGGTGTAGTCACGCCCATCGAGAAAGGCGGCGGCTTGCGCGGCGCGATACAGCATCAGCGAACCGCGCGGGCTGACCCCGAGCTTGAAGCGCGCGTCCGAGCGGGTCCGGTTCACAATCGCCACAATGTAGTGGGCAAGGCTCGCGTCGACGCGCACCCGGCGCACGGCCTGTTGCATGGCGATGACTTCTTCACCGCTTGTCACGGACTTGAGGTGTTCCAGAGGGTGGGACTCCGCCTGGGCGAACAAGATATCCGCCTCCACGTCGGGCGCGGGATACCCGAGACTCAACAGCGCGATGAAGCGGTCGAGCTGCGCCTCCGGGAGTGGATATGTGCCGTGGAACTCCACCGGGTTCTGGGTCGCAATCACGAGGAAGGGACCCGGCAATACGTGGGTGGTTCCTTCGATCGTGGCCTGTGTCTCGCTCATGGCTTCGAGCAGCGCCGACTGCGTGCGGGGCGACGCACGGTTGATTTCATCCGCCAGGAGGATGTTGCAGAAGATGGGCCCCTGCCGGAACGTGAATGTGCCGTTGACCGGGCTGTAGATCGAGGAGCCCAGAATATCGCCCGGCAACAGGTCAGGCGTGAACTGAATTCGGCGGAACGTCAGGTCAACGGATTTCGCGAGGGCCTTCGCGAGGGTCGTCTTGCCCACACCCGGCACATCCTCCACGAGCACCGAGCCTCCAGCGAGAAACGCGGTAAGGAGAACGTCCACACTCTCCGGCTTGCCTTGTATGACGCTCCCCAAGTTCTTCCGAAGCGCCGCCAACGTGGAGTGATACCCTGAGTCCGTACTGACGCCCATTGATGATCCCCTTTCCGCGTAATACCGCAGAGTCATCCTAGCCGTAGCGCGGGCCGGGCCGCAATCATGGCCCCCGCTTTACCAGCGGGGCGGCACGCTGCTACCCTCGCAGGGAGCCGCAAACCTGGAGGGCCGTATGAAACTTCGCGCGATCGGAACAAGCCCCGCATGGTGACCTTGGGTTGGCGGGAATGGCTGGCGCTGCCTGAGCTGGGGATCCCAGCGATCAAGGCCAAGATCGACACGGGCGCGCGCACCTCCGCCCTGCACGCGTGGGGCATCGAGGCCTATCGTGCGGGCCGGCGGCGGCGGGTGCGATTCGGTGTGAACCCGCTGCAGAAAAACTCCCGGTTTTCGCTCCTGTGCGACGCGGAAGTGGTGGATGAGCGCTACGTGACCGATTCCGGCGGGCACCGCGAGAAGCGGCTCGTGATCGTCACGCTGGCCCACCTGGGGCCCCTCGCGTGGCCCATCGAAATCACGCTCTCAGACCGCGAACCCATGATATTTCGCATGCTCCTCGGCCGCAGTGCCCTACACCACCAATGCATCGTGGACCCTTCGCGATCCTACATCCAAGGCAGGGCACTGCAACGTGTGTACCGCAATCTGAAATCGGGAGAGTGATGCGAGGAGTCTTCATTCAGCCGCAGCCAGCAGTCGCGCGAGCCCGATCTCTAACTCTTTTTGATTTCCTCATTTCCAGATTGAACCGTCTTGATTGAATCTGGAACTCAGAAACTTATCGACACCTTCTTGCTCCAATTACATCTCCCGCAATGCCGCCAAGACGCGGGGAAAGCCGGCAGCCGCAGACGGGAGACCTCCCCTCTTTGCCTTTCTTTATCTGCCTTCGCGCCCTTCGCGCCTTCGTGGTGAGACCTCCCCTCTGTGCCTTTCTTGCTCTTCCTTTGCGCCCTTCGCGCCTTCGCGGTGATACATCCTCTCTTTGCCTTGTCTTTGTCTTCCTTTGCGCCCTTCGCGCCTTCGTGGTGAGACCTCCCCTCTGTGCCTTTCTTGCTCTTCCTTCGCGCCCTTCGCGCCTTCGTGGTGAGTCCTCCTCTCTTTGCCTTGTCTTTCTCTTCCTTCGCGCCCTTCGCGCCTTCGTGGTGAGACCTCCCCTCTGTGCCTTGTTTTTCTCTTCCTTCGTGTTCTTCGTGCCTTCGTGGTGAGACCTCCCCTCTTTGCCTTTATTTCTCTTCCTTCTGTACCACTCTCTCCAAGAATGTTGAATTCGTGCCGCACCTTCAGCGCTCAAGATTGGGAGGGGTGCGGTGTACCCAGGGCGCCGCTTCGCTCTGCCCTGGGCTAGTATGGCGCCGGCCCTTCAGGCCTCAAGAGGGACCGCCCGCAGTCTCGACAGATCTTCCGTCCTCATTGGCGTCCATTGGCGTCCATTGGCGTTCATTCGCGTTCGTTCGCGTTCATTGACGTTCATTGACATTCATTGACGTTTATTCGCGTTCATTCGCGTTCATTCGCGTTCATTCGCGTTCCTCTACATCATCTGCGTTCATCTGCGCCATCTGCGGACAATCCTCTTATTGGGTTGCGGCGGCGCTGCGCTGCGCGTTTCGTGCCTTTCGTGGTGAGGATTCCTTTGCGGCTCCGCGCCTTGGCGAGATGTACCCCACCTTCTTCCCCTGTGTTCCCCGTGTCCCCGTGGCCAAATCGAACGGTGAATTGAGCGAAAGGCGAGCGTTCCAGATTTCATCAAAATCCCCCTTGCGTTTTCCTCCATCTTCGGCGATCATCACCAATACGGCCATGCAAGGCTGGGCGCTGAGGTTTGCGCGAAGACCGTTGTTCCGCGGTGCGCCGACGGAGCGCGTAAACGAAAGCACTGACGAATCAACTCTCAAGTTCTTTGGAGCATTCCAATGAAGATAGCTATTTTGTCGCGCGGACCCCGGCTCTTTACCACCCGCCGCTTGCGGGAGGCGGGGCTTGCGCGCGGGCACCAGGTGCAAGTCCTGGATACGAATCATTTCTCCATTCACGTCGCGGAAGACGAGCCCAGCCTGGGGTATCGAGGCCGGCCGGTGTCGAGCTACGACGCCGTGATACCACGCATCGGCGCCACGATCACCTTCTTCGGATGCGCGGTGGTGCGCCAATTCGAGCAGATGGGCGTGTTCACCTTGAACTCCTCCCACGCCATCGCGGTGTCGCGCGACAAACTGCGTTCGCTGCAAATCCTCAGCCGGCACAGCATCGGCATCCCGCAGTCAGCATTCGTGCGCAGCAAGAACGACGTGCTCCCCGCGATCGCGAAAGTCGGCGGCACCCCGGTCATCATTAAACTCCTCGAGGGCACCCAAGGGATCGGCGTGATCCTCGCCGACTCCATCGACGTGGCCTCTGCCATCATCGAAACCCTGCAAAGCACCCGGCAGAACGTGCTGATCCAGAAGTTCGTGGCCGAAAGCAAGGGCCGCGACATCCGCGCCTTCGTGGTCGGCGACCGTGTCGTCGCGGCCATGCGCCGCCGCGCCCAGGGACAGGAGTTCCGCAGCAATGTCCACCGTGGCGGACAGACCGAGCCCATCGAACTGGACCCAGCCTACGAGCAAACCGCCGTGCGCGCGGCGCAGATCATGGGACTGCGCATGGCCGGCGTGGACATGCTCGAGGCCCAGGACGGACCCAAGGTCATGGAAGTGAATTCGTCGCCCGGCCTCGAAGGCATCGAAGCCGCCACCGGCGTGGACATCGCGGGGGCCATCATGGAACTCGTGGAAGAGCAGGTGCTGTTTCCCGAAATCGACGTGCGCCAGCGCCTCACTGTCAAAGGCGGTTACGGCATCAGCGAGTTGCCCGTGGGGCCAGACTCGGAGTTGGCGGGACAGACCGTGGCCGAAACCGGCCTGCGCGAACGTGACGTGCTCGTGCTCAGCATCGACCGCAACGGCGTCGTAATCCCGAATCCGAAAGGGTCGCGCGAAATCCTCGTGGGAGACAAGCTCCTCTGTTTCGGCAAGCTCCTCACGATGAAAGGGCTTGTGCCGCCCGCCCGCAAGAGGAGGCCAAAGAAAAGGAAACCCAAGGCCTCCTGAGCGCATGACCATATGCGATGCTGGATTTTGGGCGCGCCCGCACGGTAGCGTTGCGGCATGGTGAGTGTGCGTCTCGAAATCTCGGACCCGGCCAACCGGCTGACCCTCAAGACTCTCCTGGAAGCGGAGGGACACCGAATCGCCGTATCCCGGGCCGATGTGACCATTGCCGACGACTTGGCGAAATCCGTCGATTTCGCGCGCCAAGGGCCCACGCTCGCGCTCGTGCCCACCTCGCAATTGCGCGAAGCCGTGCATGCGATGAGCCAGGGCGTATACGGCTATGTATGTGTGCCGTTCATTCCAGGCGAGGCGGCATTGATGGTGGCGCGCGCAACCGCGGCCGCACCGCGCCAGAACGCGCCTGCTCTGAAAACGCTGCGCGACGTCGAGGCCAGGCACATCCGGGCGGTGTTGCGCGCATGCAAAGGCAACCAGGCCGAGGCGGCACGCGTGCTTGGCATCGGACGCAATACACTGTGGCGCAAATTGCGAAATCTGGGACAGGAAGGATCCGGGCGCGGCCCCGGAACGTAGAAGGAGTGCTGAGTGATGCCTACGAGTGAACCAGCTCCCCAACTCGCACAGGCCAGGCTCATCGCGATGTGCCTGCTGCTCGTTACTGTCGGGTACGCGGTTTTTGGCACGGTACTGGTTGTCAAACACCTCATCCCGGAGCACGGACTTGGCGAGATGGAGGGACCAAGCGCTTTCCTGGTCAAAACAGTATTGCTGGTAGCCGGCGTCACGACGGCCTCGGGGTCATTCCTCCAACGCCGCGTTCTCGATGGAAGAGCACCGCGGGGCCCGGAAGGATTCCCCGCACGTTTCCGCAACATGCTCGTGGGGATGGCTCTGGCCGAATCGGCCGGAGTCATGGGGTTCGTGGTCGCCCTGCTCACGGGGGATACCACGCTTCCTCTGCTGCTTTGGGGGGTGGCAATCGCGGCATGCATACTGCACTTCCCGACACGGGCCCTTCTTGGCGCACAGGACACGGCAACCTACCGATAGGAGAACGCTGCCATGGCGGATCTGGAACGCTTGAGTATCTCGATCGAACAGCCGCTTCTGGATCGCCTCGAGGTCATGATCCGTGAAAGCGGCTACACAAACCGTTCGGAGTACATCCGCGACCTCATCCGCAACCGCATCGTGAAGGAGGAGTGGGAACGCAACGAAGAGGCCCTCGGCACCATCACGCTTCTCTACGATCATCATCAGCGCGGGCTGAGCGATCGCCTCACCGACCTGCAACACGACCACCATCACGCCATCCTCGCGACCACCCACCTCCACTTAGACCACCACCTCTGCGCCGAGATGATTATGGTACGCGGCCGCGCCGCCATGATCCGCAAACTGGCGGATGGCATGCGCAAGGAAAAGGGCGTGCTGCATGCGGAACTGTCGTTGAGTTCCACAGGAAAGAAGCTGCGCTAATCCCAATCCCGCGCGTGAGGACATGCCCGCCCGGTACGCGTAGACCCGAAACCTGGAATGATCCGGCGCGTTCTGATAAGCTTCGCCCGCGGGTAAGGCCCATTCTCACAGAATGCAAAGCATGGCAGGGGATTCCTTTGCCATTGAGGATGGGCGGTCGGCCAGGGGAGGCGGACACGACCCCCGCGTTTTCACTAACAAGGGCGGGACCGCGCCTGCGGCATCAGGCCATGGCATCGGCGCGGTCATGGAGATGATCGATGATCCGTGCACGCATTGTGGGGACGGGGCACCACCTCCCCCAACACATCCGCACAAACGCCGAGCTGGAGAAGATGTGCGATACCACGGATGCGTGGATCCAGCAGCGCACGGGCATCCAGCAGCGGCATGTCGCCGCACCCGGCGAGGCCGCTTCCGCGCTCGGCGCGCCCGCCGCGCAACGGGCATTGGAAAGCGCCGGCATTACCGCCGCGGACGTGGACCTTATCCTGTGCTGCACGACGACCGGCGATTATCAGTTTCCCGCGACCGCGTGCGTGATCCAGGAGCTGCTCGGCATCACCGGCACCCCCTCTTTTGATGTCAATGCGGCGTGCTCCGGCTTCATGTATGGTCTCGCCACGGCCGACGCCTTCATCCGCAGCGGACTTTACAAGACCATCCTGCTCGTTGGAACGGAGGTCTGCACCAACCGGGTTGATTACGACAAGCGCGACACGGCCGTGCTCTTCGGAGACGGCGCGGGCGCGATTGTGCTGCGCGCGGAAGAGGGCGAGCGCGGCGTGCTCACCACGCACCTCTGGGCGGACGGGTCGGGCCGCGAAGTCTTGTGGCTGCCCGCGGGCGGTTCGAAGATTCCCGTCACCCGTGACAACGTGGATACCGACCTCAACACCATCCACATGAAGGGTAAGGAACTTTTCAAGCGCGCCGTGACCGAATTTGTCGCCTGCACGAAGGTCGCGTGCGATGCCGCGGGAATCTCGATGGACGACGTGGCGCTCTTCATACCGCACCAGGCGAACATCCGGATCATTGAAGCCGTGGGCGAACGCATCGGCCTGCCTGCCGAGCGGATCTTCGTCAATATCGACAAGGTCGCGAACTGCACCGCCGCGTCGATCCCGCTCGCGCTGGACCAAGCCGTGCGCGCGGACCGCATCGCCGATGGCGATTACGTGCTCCTCGCGTCGTTCGGCGCGGGCCTGACCTGGGCCTCCGCGATAGTCCGCTGGTAGCGTTTAGGCCAACTGGCCTGTGACACTTCTCAGGCATTCAACTGATGTCACAGGACTACTCCTGGATGGGTGGCTGCACGACGATTGCAGGCAATCACGACATCTGATCGAGGTTGATCGCAGGCTGGCGAGATGCCCACCCCGGATCGTCTCCTTCTCCCATCTCTGGGAGTGGAAAGCACTCTGCAGCCCTATAAGGGACTGAGCACAGCTTCACTCTCTAGGCACTGAAGGCGCCACGCAACTCTACCCAGGGTTTGGCGAAAAGTCCCGGCAGGGACGATAGATAAATGCCCAGACACTGAAGGCCCCACGCAACTCTACCCAGGGTTTGGCGAAAAGTCCCGGCAGGGACGACAGATAATAGCCCAGCGATTCATCGCTGGGTATGCGGCATCTCTATTATCCCTAGCCCTGTAGGGGCGAAAGAACTCAGTCCAAATCCTGCTCCACGTATTCCATGCCATGCTTCTTGAGGAAGACCTCAATCTCTTCCTTGAACGTCGTTTTCTGGTGATGGCTCGCTTGAGCCAGGATGTATCTGGTCGTGTCTTCGACACCGGAAATCCCTATGCTGAACGCACCATAGCCTTTCTGCCACTCGAAGCCGCAGTTCTCCTTGAAGGTCTCGTGAGTCCATTTTGAGGAGTTACCTTTGAGGAGTTGGATGGATTTCGCCACGGTGAGCGTGGAAGGAATCGAGACCAATGCATGGACGTGATCCTCGGTGCCGCCCACGGCCAAGGCCTTCATTCCGCTTTCCCGCGCGATGCCTACCAGGTAAGGCCAAAGGCGTCGTTGCAGATCTGGGGTGAGGAGCGGACGTCGGTCCTTGGTCGTCCACACACAATGCATCAGGCAGCTTACGAAAGAGTGCATAACCAACCTCGCATGCTCTGTCGTCCCTGACGGGACTTCTCTTATTATGTCCATGTTACCCAGCGATGAATCGCTGGGCTATTATCTTGCGCCCTTGCGGGCTAGGGATGCCACACGCAACGACCGGACCCGCATAGGCAACAGAACGCATCGCTGGGCTCTTGTCTTTGACTCTTGCGGGCTGAATACTGCGCGGTACCCGGAAGTCCATGCAATTGATTGACCGCCTCCACTCGCTCGGCGAAAAGTCCCGGCAGGGACGACAGATAATAGCCCAGCGATTCATCGCTGGGTGTGCGGCATCTCCATTATCTCTAGCCCCATAGGGGCGAAAGAACTCACTGCTGGCAGTCGTCGTGTGCCCATATCTACCCGCTGGATTGAGATTCACTCTTAAACGCCGAGGATGAATCACAGGCTACCTACACTATCTCGCGGCGGCCTTCCAGGCTCGCGGCCAGGCGGGCTGCCCGCGCAAACGAGCGCTGTGCGGCGTCCTGTTGACCGAGTTTATCAAGGCAAATGCCCACATCCAGATGGATGAGCGGGTCTTCCGGGTCGTCGCGTAGAGCCGCAACAAGCGTAGCCAACGCCTGCTGATACGATCCTTCCCGGATTGCCTGTTCGCCACGGCTGCGTCCATCGTGCGCCTTCAGCCTACTATCGATTTCCACGAACGACGGGCACACCAACTTCGCCATCTCGAGTTGCCACCTCGCATCCGCGGCCCGGCCTGACAGGTCCAGCGCGCGCGCATAGTACAGACGCGCCATGACGGCGATTGGCACTTCCGAGAGGACCGCCTCAAGCCTCTCGCAAGCCTCTTGAATCCGGCCCTGGCGGCACGCGATCGCGCCCAAGGCCGTCACGACGTGCGGCGGCGCAATCCTGGCGGCTTCGAGACCTTCGAGCAAGGCGCGGGCTTCGTCCACATCGCCTCGATTCAACAGGATGTTGCACAGCGTGGTGGCCGCGGAAAGATGGAGAGGCTCGAGAGCGAGCGCGCGGCGTGCCGCCTCTTCGGCTTCGGTAGTTTCATTCAATGAAAGCAGTTGCTCGGCGAGGTCGTGCCATGCCTTCACGTCGTACGGACGTTGCTCCACCTTGCGTTTCGCGATATCCAGATAGAGGCGGCCTTTGGCCGAACCGCTTCCGCCGTAGCCGTAGTGGTGAATGAGAATGGGTTCTTCGCCGCGCACTTTTCCCCCGGCCTCCAGCACGCTTTCTGTGATGTTCTCATGCACGGGCTCGCGGTAGTGGTAGCCGCGGTGGTTCCGGAACAGCCGCAGGAGTCTCACCGCGATGTAACCCGACTTTCCACGCGCCCAGGGTTCTCCAGGCGTTGCCGGAACCCAACGCCACGCGCGCGGGTCATCGCAGTAATTGGCGAGGGTCACTTCGATAGCGTCCGCACCGTTGCCATCCGCATCGACGATGGTGCGTATTCGTTGCGCACTTTTGGGGTCGAGGCATTCATCCGCGTCGAGGTGCAGCAGCCAGTCGCTCGTGGCCTCCGCGAGGACCTGGTTGCGTGCTTCCGCGAAATCATTGTTCCAGGGGATGTTTAACACGCGGGCATGATGACTTCGCGCGATGGCGGGCGTCTCGTCAGTCGAACCGGTGTCCGCGATCACGATCTCGTCAGCGATGGACGCCACACTGTTCAAGCACGCGTCAAGGCAGTCAGCCTCGTTCTTCACGATCATGACAACGCCGAGCGTTGGCACGCGCGTCACGCCCCTGAATAAGAACTCGCCGGCTCGGCGGGCGCAGCGGCGGGTTCGGGCGTGGCCGGCGGCGCCGTGGAAATGACGATGGGATTCGTGTAGACCCAGGGCACCCACTCATCCACGATGAACAACTCCGCTTCGAGGCGGTATTTGCCCGGCGCGCCCGGACGGAACTGGTACGCGCGGCCCTCCTGCGTGTCGATGACCTTCCCGTCGAGCACCAGGGTGAAGCGCACGTTGTTGGGCGACGCCGCCCGCAGCATCATGCCTTCCTGCAACGGCGCTTCTTCGCCCATGACCCACTTGCTCTCTCCTGCCTGGGCGAAGTACACGAAGCCCCGCGCATCGGCGATCATGTCAAACGCGATAAATGAGCGGCCCTTGCTCAGCGCGTCAAGGATGTCCGGTTCGGTCAAGTCCGCCGCCAGCACATGCGTGTTGGAGAAACGCAGGCTGCGCTCGTATTTGTCGAGATCGATCCGGAAGAGTTGCTCGCCGGGTTCAAGCGAGCCAAAGCAAAGGCTCAGCAGTGGCCGGGTGAGAAAGTTCAGGTTCCACTCGCCAATCGTGTCATCGCTTGTCGCGCGCAGCAGAAACGTATCGTTTGCCGTGTAGTACCCGCGAAACCCATTGTTCTGATGCGCGTCGCCCGCCGCTATCCCCGCCATCATACGGCCCCGGTTCAATTCGTCCCAATGCTTCAGGATGTCGGTCTGCCGCTCGAAGATCTGCCGCATCACCAGCTCGGGATATTTCTTCAGAGAGAGAATGATGTCCGGCGCCAGCGAGGGGAGACCAACATTCTTTAGGTCGGTATGGATGTTGTAGATTTCCATGCCACGAATCTGCGGAAGGTCCCAAGCGCGCTCCTCTTCGGAATGCGCGATAAACAAGACCCCACCCAAGGCCTCGATCTGCTGGGCGAGCGCCGCGGGATCGGCTTCGCAATCCAACACCGTATCAGGCGGCAGACCCCACGGCATGAAGCCACCGCTCATTTCGTATCCCCGGATGAACAGCACCCCGTCGTGCAATCCGCTCCAACCCTTGGAAAAGTCCGCCTTGCCCTCACTGCAATGATCGGACATACAAAGGAATCGGATGTCAGCCGTCTTGCACGCCTCGAGAATCTCCGGGAAAGGCACTTCGCTGTCGTGGGAAAGCTCCGAGTGGCTGTGACAGACTCCGCGGAACTCCGTCCACCCGTCGTCGAGACCCGGCGCCGTGCGATCGGCGCGGATGGCTTCCCACGCCGCCATTTCCTTCGGAAATGCAATGAACCGGTTGTACAGCGCCCCGCGGAACACATAGCCAAACAGGCACAGCCCGAAGAGCAGCAACACGCATACGGCCACTGCGCTCCACTTGAATAGCCGGAACAAGCAACCCCGCTTCTTCTGCTGGTGGCTGGATTGAACGTACATGTCGAACCCTCGCGTGGGACACTAGACCCGATACCAACGGTACTGGATGGGAGTGCGCGGGGTCAATGCGCCGCCAATGGCTTTCTCTGGACAGAAGGAAGACTCTATACTGAACCCGCGCTGGAACTCTGGTCGCAGCGCTTGCCGAATAAGGGGGAAGGATGCGGATTCTGGTAATGGGTGCAGGGGCCATGGGCAGTGTGGTTGGGGGCTTCATGGCGACGGCCGGTCACGAAGTGACCCTGGTGGGCCGTGACCCGCACATGGCGGCCATCGCGCGCTTTGGGCTTCGCATCACGGGCATCTGGGGTGAGCATCACGTTCGCGAACTCGTCGCGCGCACAGACACCCAAGGGCTTGTGGCCGGCGCCTTCGACCTCATCCTAATCACCGTCAAAGCTTACAACACGGCCGAGGCCGCGCGTGCCATTGCCCCGCTCGCGGCGCCGGACGCCCTCGTGTGCTCGTACCAGAACGGGCTGGGCAACGCCGAGGCGATCGCGGCGGAGGTTGGCTGGGAGCGCACGATAGGCGTACGCGCCATCTACGGCGTCGTGGTCCGGCAACCCGGCTGGGTGGAAGTTACGGTCATCGCGAATCCCACGGCAGTGGGCGCCTACCACGAGGCAACCCCCGTCACACGCGTACAGGAGATTGCCGCCGGCATGAACGCCGCCGGCCTCCCCACGGTGTACACGGACCGCATCCGCACCGTGCTTTGGGGCAAGGTCGCATACAACTGCGCGCTGAATCCGCTGTCCGCGCTGCTCGATGTGCCGTACGGCGCGCTGCTCGACACGGAACATACACGGGAGATCCTCCACGATATTGTCTTCGAGCTATACGCGACCGGCCATGCGATGGGTGTGGACCTCGAGCCTGATTCGCCCGAGGCGTATGTGCACCTCCTCTTTGAGAAGCTCATCCCTCCGACCGCCGCGCACTATGCGAGCATGCGCGCCGACTTTCAACACCGGCGCCGAACCGAGATCGACGCAATGAACGGCGCCATCGTGCGCTACGCACACGAACACGGCGTCGCGTGCCCGGTGAACACGTTGCTCACACGGCTCGTGCATGCCCGGGAACACGCCTTGGGAGTGCGTGTGCCCGAGTAGTCAGGTACCGCCTAACAGCAGTCGGGAGCACAGCCACGCTGCGGCGTGGCTGTGCTCTTTGTCTGATCCCTCCGCTACTCAAACTCGATGTGGACACTGTCCGCCACGGGCTGATGGCCGATTCTCCGGTAGATACTATTTGACGTCGGATTATCCAAATCCGTGTATAGCGTGCAGAAGGTCTTCCCTTCATTGAGAATGCGCTGCGACAGACTCGCGACAACGGCCGATGCATAGCCTCTCCCCCGCTCCTGCGGCGGCGTGTACACCATGCAGACGGCCTCGCCCCGCGGTGTCGGCCGCGTGCGCGCGGCCATCGAAACGCATGTGCCGTTGACCCAGAAGAACAGCCCGCCATGCCGCAGTTTCTCCTCCGCATTGCGGACAGCGCGTTCGCTTTCTCCATCGTGGAAGCAGTCTTTGTGAAAGCACCGCGCCCACTCCCGCGCGAGTTCGATGTCGCCGCTCTCGGCGACACGGAAATATCCCGGAGGATAGATCGGCTGGACCACGGAGCGCAGTTCATACAGAAGCTGCCGGACGCGCGTCCGGGCGGCCGCTCCGGTTTCGCGGCTCCACAGCTCGGCGAATGCCCGGCCAACGCTTTCGCGACCTATCACGGACGCGATGTGCCTCCCGCTCCGGGCGAGTTCCGTGACCAGGAAGTCCACGCCGGAAACGTCACCGTTCTCCACATAGATCTGGAGCGGATACGGCGGTGTCATGACTGCCGCCAGCGCGAGATCCCCATCGCGATCAATGGTCGCGAACAAAGGAGGCTGCTCGAAGACAGGCGATTCACTCAGGAGGCGCAGGCAATTGCCGAGCATGAGGTTGTTGGCGCATTCGTCCCGTTCGAGAATGGTCCGTGTCTTGGCCAGAAAGCCCGCCGCATCCGCATACTCGGTGTACTGCATGCCGCACCCTCCAACGCGGGCGCTTCTCGCGTGCGCGGCCCGCTCATCAATACGCTTACTTAGTAGAGACGTATGCGCATGACGATCGGTTCAAATCGACTGCGGCGGGCGCACCGCATCCGACCAGGATTCGGCAAGCGTGTGGCGGTGCACTTCAAAGCCATCGGCCAGAACACAGATCCGGGCGAATTCCCCGCGGATGTGTTCGCGTCGATTGATGTGGAAGAATGCCCCGGTGCTCAGATGCGACAGATTGGGGAATTCCGGATCGCGGGTATAACTGAAGCGGTGGACATGGCCCGCCACATACAGGATAGTGTGACCTGACTCACCCAGGACCCTGCGAAGCGCATCCGCATTGCGCAGGCGCCGCTCGCGGGTCAGCTCGTATCCGTGCGTCTTCTCCAATAAGGGATAGTGTCCCGCCACCACCACAACCGGGGGCAATCGGTCGAGCAGCTGTCCCACCTGTTCCGTTTCCTGGCGGGTAATCCGCCCCTTGGACGAGACCCAATTCGGACACACCGTCGGCACAAGGAGCAGTGGCGTCCCCCCGGCGAGGTGGCGCAGCGCCGGATAGCCTTCCTGCGGAACGTAGGACGCGAAATGATACTCGAATCGGCGCTTGTGCCTCGCCTCGAAGGTATACACGTCATGATTGCCGGGCATAAGGTTAAGCGCGAAACCCCTATCGCTCAAGGCATCCACGAAGCGCCGCGCAAGCGCGAATTCTTCGTCCAGCGAGGTGGAGGAAAAGTCGCCGGTCAACAGCACTTGGTTTGCGCTCGTCGCGGCCAGTGCCTCGACGAACAACGCCGCCTCCCGCATGGGGAAACTGCGGCCGCGGCGTAGCCACACGTTCAGATTCCCGAGGAAACGCTTGTTGAGAAGACGCAACGGATTCGCGACAACCTTCCAGAAGTGAAGGTCGGCTACGTGCAAGAGCGTGTCTATCGGCTCGCCGGATCGATGCATCGAACCTTGCTACAGCGCCGCGGCCAGGTCTTCCGGTCCGGGCGTTTCGGCGGTCACGACGTCGCCCGGTGCGCGGCCGGAAACCGCGGCGTACGCGCGCACCGCCTGGGACCAGGCGTCGTTGCCGCCCACGATCAACAGCTCGCGCGAACCGTACAATGCGGCGGCGGTTGTCGCGTCGCCAATGCCGCGAATACACGGCAAGTACGGCCCCCCCGCCCATGCCGCATCGTCGCCCACGGCAAACCCGTTGGCGTCCACGACGGTCTTGCGCACGCCGTCATCGAGTGCTCCGGCAAACAAGCTCCAGATGCCGGCATCGCCCAAGCCGATAAGATCGATCGGCGCCCCATGCGGCGCGAGTCTGCGCGCGTGTACGAGCGCCGTCATCGTGTCCTGAATTCGGTACGCCGTATCCGTGGGCAGGAAGGTTTCCGGATAACTTGTTGCGCGACGCTTCGACTCCGTAAGGGGCGAAAGATTCTCCCCTACCAGGAACGGATCGAATGTCATGACCACGCGCCCCTTCGCCATGAGCGCGCGAATCAGCGGGCCGGGCCCGCCCTTCTCCAGATCGGATAGTGCGGCCTTGCCCGCGCCGTGAGCCAGCACGGCCACGCCGGTGGGCTTGTTGTCCGCGGGACGATAAACGAGCGCGGGAATCGCTTGGGCCGCGTCCGCGGACAGCACCACGCGCTCCACGCTGTATCCCTCATTCTTGGATGTCGAGATGGTTCTGGAGTCCACCCGTTTGGCACACGGCAACTCCGCGGCGATAATGTCCGCAAGCGCCGGACGCGCCTTGGCGGAAAAGGCCTCGTAGTTTTCGGCATTCTGCGGCAACAGAGCCTCCCATTTTGCGCGCGTCTGGTCGATGATCTGTCCGACCAGCGTGGCGTAGTCGGGAAAACCCTCCGGCGGCTTGTTATCCGGGAAGTTTTGAATCGCCTCGCGCGGTTCCACGGTAAACGGCGGTTCCGTGAAATTGGCGTACTTCTCACCCTGGCCCAAGATCCACTTCCCAAAGAAGCGGTACACCGCCTCGCGGCTGGCCTGGTTGTAGTTGTGAGGCGCATCCACGTGCACATTCGCCACGCGGTCGCCCGCGCCGTACATCTCGTAGATGTGGTGAATGGCGGGATACTCGAAGTGCTGGGTTTCGCGAGTCCAGTCACCGGTCGCCGACACCATCATCATGGGCCGGGGCGCCGCCAGCGCACCAACTTCCATGTTGCACGCATGGAAGCGAATGATCGGCGCGTTCTCGCACACGCAACCGCCCTGCATGGAATGCGAGATCATGTTGACCGGCGCGGACACCTTCACGCGTTGATCCACCGCGTTCAGCGCAAACGTCTGTGTGCCGCCGCCGGAGGCGCCGGTGCACGCGAGCTGCTGCGCGTTTACATACGGCAGCGTTTCCATGAAGTCCAGCGCGCGGATGCTCGACCACAGTTGTACGGCGAAGGGGTGGAGGCCCCAGAGAGCCTGGACTTTCCGCTCTGCTTCGGAAATCCCACCGCCGTGGCCCCAGGCCTTATCGAACTGGCAACTGTCGTTGTAGCCCACCATATCGAAACTGAACGCCACCATCCCCATCCGGGCAAAGGTGATGCAGCGGCCGGGCACGGAGCCCCGCTCGCCGTCTTCAAAACGGCCGTTCTCCCAGTGGCCGTGCGGGCAGATGATGCCCGGAAACGGCCCCTCGCCCACTGGACGGTACAGGTTGCCGGTGACCAGCAAACCCGGGCGCGCCTCGAAATAGACCTTGGACACGATGTAGTCATCGTGGGCGACGTCGCCATAGACCTTGGCGTTCAGCGGCGTGCGTTCCGGCAGCGGCCACAGGCCGCACGCGACGAGAAAGCGCCGCCGTAGCCCATCCGCGAAGGACTCCCATGCCGCGCGATCCGCGAACGGCGTCATGAAGAACAGCGTGTTGGTTCCGCGATCGATGTCCGCACGGGTATCGCCCGCGGTAACCGGTTGATCGAAGACACGCTGATCGCCCAGCGCATTCGACGGCACAAGGTCCGCGTTCGTCGTGAGGCAGAACCGAGCGACGGCAATAGGATTCGGGATCGCGACCGGCGCGGCGCCCGCGTCCAACGAGAGCTTGCCCGCGTTGCGCCACGTGAACTGTCCACCACTCTTGTCGTCCTTCGGGATAGCGAGTTCGTGTCCCGCGAGGCTCACCGTATCCGCGGCGTCCGTGGCCCACACCCACACGACATACTCCCCGCCACCGGCAATGGAGATTCCGCCGGTTCGGGCGTCTATCGCGTCTGACCAGATTGTTCCCTGCGCATCTACCGTGGCTCCCATCATGGCAAGCAAGACCGCGAACATGTTCGATTCTCCTCGCTGCGTACTCGCGTTCGTTTCGTCGGGCGCGTTAGATCAAATAGTTGGCCATGAGATATTTGAAGGTCGCGACATTGTCTTTGGTGACAATGGGATTGTCGATGAGCATGAACGGGGGCACGTCCGACTTCTGCTGGCCCATGGCGCATGCGAAGTAGCCGACCATCAAGGCCGTCCAGTGAATGCGGCCCGCCGCGTTCATCGCGGAGCAGATCATGTCTCCGCTTTCCACACCGTTGATGCCCTGCTCCTGCGCGTCAACCCCTGCGAACACGATCTTCCGGTCCTGGCCGGAGCGCTTGAGCGCCTGCACGGCCGCCATGGCCATATCGTCGTTGTGGCAGAAGGCCCCGTCAATCTGCTTGTGCTTCACGAGCAGGTCGTCCCAGATCCGGCTGACCTTGTTGATATCCCAGTCTCCGGGCTGCTCATCAATCACCTCGATGTCAGGATACTTGCTCACCACGCTGTGAAATCCCTTCGCGCGAAGCTGCGCGCCGGAATGCGCCAGGGCACCTTGCGTGTGCACGATCTTGCCCTTGCCGCCAATGGCCTGAATCACCATCTCGGTCGCCTGTGCGGCCAGCCCTTCGTGGTCCGGTGACATGAAGGTCCACAAGCCGATGTCTTCGCCCTCGGGAACGATCCGCGTGTCGAAATCGATCACCGGGACGCCTTTTTCAATAAGGCGCTTCACCGGTTCTTCCAGTGTCTTGATCGCGTACGCCTGAATCGCCACGAAGTCCCACTCCTTCGTGGCCATGTCCTCGACATCCTGCCGCTGCTTGTCGATATTGAATTGTGAATCGTAGACCGTCACGTCCACGCCCAGCCAGTTGCCCCAGCGTTTGGCCGTTTCCATACCGTGCGCGCTCCAGGTCGACTGGAGACCGGTATTCGAGAACGCGGCCTTGTATCGCTTGCCCCCTTCCGCGGGCGCCACAGCCGGAGGCGCCGCGCTGCAGCCCAGGAGCGACGCGAGCCCGCCCAATGCGAAAGAAGAACTTGACCACTGTAAGAATGCCCGCCGCGATTCGTCGCCCTGCATCGGTATGCCTCCCCTTGATTCACGTCCGGCAGATGTCCATGTGAAACCGCAGTGTAGCATCCGCAAGTCCGCCGCGCCACTTGACCCGGACCCCCCGGACACCGCCGCCATGCTCCATCCCCTTACTGCGCAAAGACTGGAATCGTGTCCAAAGTGCGGGGAGGGAATGTGCGCGGATCGCGGACAATCCACTTCGTATAGGGTTCGCCCATTCATGTGGCGAAGTACGCTCTGTATCCCGGGAGGACATCGAAAAAAGCCCATCGCGGCATAGCCGCAACCCAGCGAAGATATTTGTCCACCGATTTCACCGATTACACCGATTCAAGAAAAAGAACAACAAGAAGGTGCCAGCAAGGGGGTACGGGCGTCTCGCCCGTGGTTTGAATACGCTTCAACGCAGAAGCGCAGACTTCGCGACGGAACGCAGAGAATTGCGAGAGCGGAACGCTCCTCAGTACTGCCTCGCTTGCCAAGCGCGGCAGCACAGCGCTACGTTCAAGTGATCGGCGTGACGGCCTGTATTGTCTCCCACGCGCCTCTTTGATCTTAAGCCCTTGCCAGGGCTGGACATGACGCCCCAAAAAAAGGGCGGCGCGTCCGGATGGGGACGCGCCGCTGTGTAGGCTCCGAAATGTGGTCGCGCTACTGCGCGGCTGGGGCCGCATCAGCGGCAGGCGCGGTAGCATCCGCGGGCGTTGTTTCCGCAGGCGCTGGGGCGGCCGCATCCGTTGGCAAGCTCGCCTCCGGCGCAGTGGGTGCCGGCTCTACCGCGGGCGTTGTTTCGGGTGCCGTCTCTGGCACTTCGGCCGGGGCGCTGGCCTCGGACGCGGCGGGAACGGTCTCCGCCACAGGCGCCGCTTCGGGTACCGCCACCGCCGCTTCGGGTGCCGTCTCTGGCGCTTCCGCGGGTGTGGTCTCCTCGGCGCCTTCGGCAGGGGTTTCCGCGGGATTGTTCATACCGAGGGCTTGCATGAAGGCTTCTTGATCGACGGGGTAGGGACTCTGCTCACGCATCTCCCGGAGCCGATCGTCCAGCCGCGCCTGGCGCAGCATATTTTCGTTCATCTGTCGAAGCGTCTTCTGGGCCTCGGGCCATTCCTCGGCCCACGCTTTTTCATCGGGAGGTGTGCGCGACACGACCTCCACGAAGTACGTCTCCCCGAGAAAGTCCTGGACGGGTCCGGCCATGACGCCGGGCTCCTTGTCTCCGACCGCGGCGATGACCGCGCGCGGATCCCAGGGCGGACCGGCGCCGAAACGGAAGTCCTTCATCGAAAAGTCGGAGAGTACCTCGATGGCCGCCCCGAGGTCCGGGAATTCGGTGGGAATCTGCTCGACCGACTGGACCTTGGCCTGAATGTCCTTCGTAAGCTGGTCCACTTGTGATGCGTACTCGGGGGAACGCCGGATCTCGGAGATGGTTCTCTGGATGACATCCTCGCGCACCGCGTCCAACGGCTGAAGTTCGGACGGCACCAGGCTCGTCACCTTGGCCACATAGAGGTTGGCGGGCGCCGTCACCACATCGGACATCTCATTGAGGGCCACCGGCGCGAGAGTGGCGCGGAAAACGCGCGCATCGTCCGCGGGGATGTTCTCAATGGTCAAGGAATTCACCGAGAACTCGCCCGAATGCTGGACTTGCAGGCCGAACTCGGCGGCCGCGGCCGCAAGATCGCCGGTCTCCTTCGCCTTGGCGGCAAGCTGACTCGCCTTTTCGTGGCGCGCTTTCAACTCCTCCGGGTCCAAGGTGGCGCGCAGGACGATCTCGCGCGCCTTCACGTCACGTTGACCGCTGATCTCGCTGGTCCGCTCCTCGTCGACCTTGTAAATGTAATAGCCGGCCGGCCCCTTCACAGGCTCGCTGATCTCGTCGGGCTTCATGGAAAAAAGCGGCCGCTGATGCTCAGGCAGGGTAAATCCTTCTACCACCCAGCCGATGTCGCCGCCGTTGTCCTTCGTATCGCCCAAGGAATTCTGCTTGGCCAGTTCCGCGAAGTCCTCGCCTGCACGGGCGCGCTGGACCAGCTCGTCCGCCAGGGCGGGCTTGGGCGCTTCGACGGAAACCGCCACGAAGTCGGCCTGCCGCTTCTCTGGCAGGCTGAAAGCCGACGGATTGTCATTGTACGTCTTCTGGATCTGCTCTTCGGTCGGTTCAACCTTGGGCTGAACCTTCACGTAGCGCAGGGAATACTTCGTGTTCTCTTCTTCAAACTGCTTCTTCAGGTCCGATTCCAGCACACGTGCCGAAGCCATCAGGCGCTCCACGTACAACTGTTGACCAACCTGTTCGCGGACATGTGTGAAGAGAGCATTCCAGTTCACGCCGCCCTGCTCGATGGCTGCGTTCCACATGCGCCCGTCGAACTCGCCTTTCTCGTTGCGAAAGTTCTGCAGCTCCTTCATCCGCTCGGTGAGGTACTCCTGGTTGAAATCCATGCCCTGGGCATGGGCTTGCTGAATGACCAACTGGCTGCTGACCAGCGATTCCAGGACGCGCAATGCGGTCCCGTTGGCCAGCAGTTCCTCGAAAGTGGGTTCCTGCCCAAACTGGGCCATCCGCGCCCGCTCCTGGTACATGGCGTCGCGGAACTCATCCGCGGTGACGACCGACTCACCCGTCCCCACGATGATGCCGTCACCCGTCAGGGTGTTGTCTCCCCCGGAACCGACACCGAATGACCCGCCCCAAAGCACGAAAGGACCAACAATGAGGATCAGGATGATCCACAGCAGCACCCGGCGGTGTTTGCGCATCAAATCTTGAACGATAAACATGAAGAAGAACTCCTCCGACTGCCACGCGGCCATCCGGAAAATGCGAAATGCTCAGGATTAGCACCCGCCTCCTGAACCGAAAGAGCTTAACAAATGACCGCGGGTTCAGGCAAACGCCGCGCGCCTGGTAGATGGCGCTGGTCCACCTCCCTGCCTGGTCCGCTCGGCTGGGCCCGGTTTACGTGCATGCCTGCTATCGGTTATAACTAGCCTGTCGCAACTGGGGCGCGGCATCCCCCGGCCGCTTAGCTTCACGAAAGGAGCCGTACCGTGTATCGTCCAGAAATCAAAGTGCTCGATTGCACCATCCGCGATGGCGGACTCATGAACAACTGGGGGTTTGATAAGGCGCTCGTCAAAGACGTCTTCGAGGGTCTGGTCGCGGCCGGGGTCGACTACGTCGAACTGGGCTATCGCGCGGACAAGAAGATGTTTCCGCCGACGGAGTCCGGCATCTGGCGCTACTGTGACGAGGAAGACGTCCGCGACGTGGCGTTCAAGACGGACGCCACCAAGATCTCGATCATGTGCGATGTGGGCCGCACGGATTACGACGCGTTCCTGCCCGCCTCGGACTCGGTGATTTCGATGGTTCGCGTGGCCACGTACACGAAGGACATCGACAAGGCGATCCACCTGGGCCAGCACGTCCACGACCTCGGCTACGAGACCACCTGCAATATCATGGCGATTTCGCATGTGCTGGAACCCGATCTCGATGAAGCCCTGGATGAACTGGCCAAGGCCAAGTTCTTCAAAGTGGTCTACCTTGTGGACAGCTTCGGATACTTCTACTCGGAGCAAGTGCAATACCTGGCCGAAAAGTACCTCAACAAGCTCAAGCCCGCGGGGATGGAAATCGGCATCCACGCACACAACAATCTGCAGTTGGGATTCGGAAACACCATCGAGGCCATCATCAGGGGCGTCAACTATCTCGACGGCACGATCTACGGCATGGGCCGCGCCGCGGGGAATTGCCCCTTGGAACTGCTGGTCGATTTTCTCAAGAATCCCAAGTTCGATTCCCGGCCCATCCTCGACCTCGTCCAGAAGTACTTCGTAAAAATGAAGACCGACCTGCGCTGGGGCTATGAGATTCCCTACGCCATCACGGGCCTGTTGAACAAGCACCCACGCGCCGCCCTGGCTTTCATGAAAGGCGCCCACGGCGATTCATTCCGGGAGTTCTACGACAAGCTGCTGGAGGCCGAAGAGTAACGCCTGGGGCCGGCGCGGCCAAGCCCCGCGACCTAACGCACGCCACTAGTCCGCGCCGGGGAGTCCTACGATTCCCCGGCGTTCTACATCCGCTCACCAGGTGCGCGTGCAACCGTTCGCCGCTTTCGCGCATCAAACGAGGGGTAGTGCTGATCAAAACCAATGGACAGGGTACACCAGTATGAGCGACGCCAAAACTCCGCGCCCATGGCAACAATCCACACTCGTCATCATCGGCGCCCTTGCCCTGCTCAAGCTTGTGCTGCACCTCGTGTACAACCGCTGGTACGGATACCACCATGATGAACTGTACTTCCTCGCATGCGGGTACCACCTTGCATTCGGATACGTCGACCACCCTCCGCTGACCCCGTTTCTTGCCCGGCTTGCGGACGTGCTGTTTGGCCAATCGCTTACCGGATTGCGTTTCTTTCCCGCCCTGGCGGGAGCCGCGGCGGTGTTCTTGACGGGGCTATTGACACGCCGCCTGGGAGGCGGTGCGTTCGCCCAGGCACTGGCCTGTACGTCCATGATTATCGCGCCGGTCTATTTGCGGGCGGGAAACGTCCTGGCAATCCCTTCCTTCGAGCCTTTCTTCTGGGTGCTTTGCTCCTACCTTGTCGTGCGCATCATTCAGGAAGAGAATCCGCGCCTTTGGCTCTGGGTGGGAGTAGTCGCCGGTCTGGGCCTGATGAACAAACACACAATGCTCTTCTGGGGCCTTGGCCTGGCCGTGGGCCTGTTACTGACCCCGCAGCGCAAACTCCTGACGTCCCCTTGGCCCTACGCGGGAGGCGCCGTCGCCTTCCTGCTGTTCCTTCCCAATTTGGTCTGGCAAATCCAGAACGGCTGGCCCACACTCGAGTTCATCCGCCGCCTTAACGAAGAGACCATGAGCGGCATCTCCGTCTTGCAGTTTCTGCTCGGACAGGTCCTGTACCTGCATCCGTTCAATGCGCCCATCTGGATCGCGGGGTTGGTGTTCTTCCTCGCGGGCTCCGGCAAACAGTACCGTCTGCTCGGCCTGCTCTTCGTCTCCGTCTTCTTGCTGCTCGTGCTCGCGAAGAGCAAGATCTACTATCTCGCGCCTGCGTATCCGCCGCTGCTCGCCGGCGGCGCCATCGCCATCGAACGCTTCGCCGAACGCCGTCAGTGGGCCTGGCTGCGCCCGGCTGCGTTCGCCACGCTCGCTGTAACGGGTGCCACGTTCGCTCCGGTGGCACTGCCCATTTTTTCGATCGGCGCGACGGACCGGTACATCTCGGCCCTGACCTTCGGGAAGCTCGACAATGTCTACGAACTTACAGGCGATCTGCACGGCCAATTCGGCTGGCCGGAGCGCGTAGAAGCAATTGCGCAGGTCTATAACCGCCTCACCCCCGAGGAGAAGTCTTCCGCAATCATATTCACCGCCGGATACGGGATTGCCGGGGCCGTGGATTACCTCGGCGAATCCTACGGACTGCCCAAGGCCTACAGCGGCGCTATGACCTACTACCTCTGGGGCCCGCCGCCACCCGCCACACGTATCGTCATCGCGGCAGGCATCGACAAGGAATCCCTCGCACAGGCGTTCGCCAATGTTGAGGACGGCGTCATCGTCGAACTGGAGAACGTGAATCCCGGGGATGACCTTTTCCACGTCATCGTGTGCCGCGAACCCCATGTGCCGATGGACACCATCTGGCCGCAAGTCCGCGAATGGTGACGCCCTCGCGGCTACACACGAACCACGCTTGAAACCCGGATTTCTGTCAACCGGCCCGGGCTCCGCACAGAGCATTGCTTCAACCCAAAAAACGGCAGTGGAATGGGACTGACCCGAATGGCACGAACTCTTTGCGGCGTGGACTCTGGATCAAAGCCTACCATCCTGCGGAAGCGGTCCGACCAGGAGCGCCGGCATCCTTGCCGGCTCTTTAGGATGCCGACACACCCGCACGGGCCGCCCCCGCACGCGACGCTGAGTCGGCAAATCAGCACCCTTCCTCACCGCGTTGAATTTCATGAGCCGCCCCGTTGCCTATTTCGGGCAGTAGTGCTATTCTTCCATGAGTACTCAATGCCTGGATCGGGGACAATCAAGGTATAGGGAACCACCCCTCGGGAATGCGGCCAATGGTACCTGCTTTGGGGAACACGCCTTCGCACACCGACACGCGTCAACGCAGCATGTTCCGGGGGTAAGTACAGGGAGCGAGTCCTATACATGGTTAGTGTCCCCATTTATTAGTTATAATATGGCTTGGAAAAACTATCTAAACGGCGGGGGTAAACGTACCAAAGCACAGATCCTTAGTTTTGGAAGGGGGCTTGCCTCAAAGTATGGTCTCACGATCTATTTCTAGTGAAAAAGGACTCTACGTGGGAAATCCGTACCGAGATATATTCACCGTGGATCCCTTGACCTTCAAATTGCAGGTCAAGGCCGTCGGCAAATGGGCGTCAGAAAGCAAGGTCGAGGCCTTGCATCTTGGAATTATGCGCCCTAGAGCAGTAATTACATATGTTGGCCGTATTCCTAAAAGAACCTATGATCTTAGAATCACTGAATGGGCCGGTATTCATCTCTACTCACTACGGTTTATTGCGCTACTTCAAGCCTGCAGTTTTACCGGATTCAGGCCGTTCGAAGCATCCATTCTCGACGATGACAATGAAGAAGTTAAGAGATTGCCTTGCTGTGGGTTGAGCGTTTTGGGCCGGTGCGGGCCAATTGATGAAAGCTTGACGAGGCGGGTGTGGGTCAAGCGGAAGGCGCTGCCGGACGGCGGCTATTGGGAAGGGCGAGGAACGTACTTTCGCCCCGATAGTTGGGACGGCAGCGACATCTTTTGCCCTCCCGAGACTAGAATAACGTTTGTGACTCGTAAGGTTAAAGATGCGGTCGAGTCGGCAAGGATGACCAATGTTTGCTTTGGAAGCATAGAAAGTATAATTACATTTCCGCCATCAGAATGATCGTTCAAAAACAAATGGAAAACAAATGGGGACAGTAACCATTTGTTGCATTGCTTCTGTTGATTTGTTACTCTCTTGCCATGGCGAGGCAGCCGAGAGTCGTCGGCCGAGCAGGGACAGACACCGTGTTTCACTGCGCAGAGCCTCCGCGAAAGACGGTGTCAGTCCTGCCGTGCCCCCAACGCCGCCCTCGCCCACACCTTCCTGTCCCACCTCGTGGGCACCGTCAGCCCCGCCCTCCCCGGCCTCCTGTTCCTCCCCACCACCTGGAAAGATTTCTTCCACCAACCACGCGCCACCCCCACGCCCGAGCCCGCCGAACTGCTCCCCGAATGAGACGAAGAGTTGAGACAGGATTACAGGATTGACCGGATTGGTCTCTTTCGTGTGCTTCGTGCCCTTCGTGGTGAACTCTTCGAATTGCCCGAGTCGCGGAGTCACTCCGTCAATGAAAGAAAAGTCGAGACAGGATTGCCGGATGGACACGATGAAATGTATGGACCTTGTGGCGTTTACTCAGAAGGACATTGCGTATACGTTCAACACACATAGATGCCCGCCTTTGCGGACATGACGGCCATGCGACGTTCGACGTTGTAGCTCAGCACTTCTTCAATCCTGCCAATCCTGTTATCCCGTCCAAAGGAATTGCATTGCATTACAGGATTGACTTGACCAGTCTCCTTCGTGTCCTTCGTGCCCTTCGTGGTGAACTCTTCGATTTATCCGTGTCGAAGTCTTCTCGATGGTGCGCTACTGCTGCGCGGGGTTCGGGGGACCGGGCGTGTTCGGTACTGGCGGCACCGGAAGCGCATTGGCGCCGGGGGGATGTGAGAACTCCTCGAGTGAGCCCGTGAGGCATTGCGAGAGCGAACAACGCGCGGCGGATTGAATCGCGACCCATTACACCCTAGTATGCGGCGGTATGGCCGAATGTCGCACAAGGAAGCCCCGCGTCGTGTTGCTCCACAATTTCCTGTCACCCTACCGGGTGCCGCTGTTCGCGGAACTGGCGGGGCGTTTTGACTTGGATGTGTGGATACTCGGTGACATCCGTTCGGTGCGCCAGTGGCCTTCCGAGGCGCCGGACGCGGGGTTCCGCTATCGGGTTCTGCCCCACGTAACGATACCCTTGGGAAGCCGCTATAACGTTGTGCTTCTCAACTACGCGCTGCCCGCCGAGCTGGCCCGCCCGCGGCCCGACGCCATCATCTTCTGCGCGTGGGACACCCCCGCGGCCTTCTACACGGCCTGGCACGCGAGGAGGACCCGCACACCATTCGTGTTGTGGAGCGGCAGCACGGCCTCCGAAAACACCTTGCTCCGCACCTTGACGCGACCGCTGGTCCAGGGTCTCGTGCGGCGTGCGGACGCCTTTCTCGCTTATGGTTCGCGTGCCCGCGACTATCTTGTCTCCCTGGGCGCGGATCCGGCCCGCACCTACCTCGCATACAACACGGTCGAGACAGCACAGTTTGCGAGAAGCAGCCGGATTTCCTCCGCCGAACGCGAGACCTTGCGTGCGCGCCTCGGCATCGCGACTGAACGGGTGCTTCTGTTCTGCGGAAATCTCCTGGAACTCAAGGGCGTCGGGGACTTGCTGGCTTCGTTTGCGCGCTATGCCAGGGAAGACGCCCGCACAACACTGCTCCTCGTGGGCAGCGGACGCGATGAGCCGCGCTACCGACGCTTCGTACAAGCCGAAGGATTGGAGGAGCGCGTGGTCTTCGCTGGATTCGTGGCGCGCGACGCATTGCCCCAATACTATGCGCTGGCCGATTTGCTGGTCCTGCCATCGCGCAGCGAGATCTGGGGCTTGGTCATCAACGAAGCCCTCGCTTGCGGCCTTCCCGTGCTCGCTACTGATGTGTGCGGGGCAACGGCCGATCTGCTCCAGGATGGCGTCAACGGGTACATCGTACCCGCGCGAAATCCTGAAGCGCTATGCGAGGCCCTCCGGCGGCACTTCAGCACGCGCACGAATCAAGACGCGCTGCGTGAGGCCGCGCGCCGGTCTATCGAGCCGTTCACCCTGGCCCGTACCGCCGACGCCTTCGAGGCGGCGGTGGCCCGAGCCTGCGAGCGCACTTAGGATGGGGTACGGACGCCAGTATGCCTTCCACACCGCCGTGACTGTGGCGACCACCGTCCTCACCGGGGCCTTGTTCTATGTGCTTCGCATTGCCTTCTACAAGTACCTGACACCCGAGCAGTACGGCCTCTTCTATGCCGCGTACTCCTTTGCCATGGCTCTCCAACCGGTGCTGAGTTTTGGATTCGATCCGGGTCTCGTCCCCTACATCACTCAATTCCGGGAAGAGAAGAAGCCCGGGGCCATTCGTGACCTGGCGCTGACCGCCTTGCTGCCCCAGTGCGCGTTCGCCCTCGCGCTCGGACTCGCCGTGACCGCGTTCGCGGGTCCGGCCTCACGCGCGCTCTTCGGCGATTCGACAGGAGCCGGCCTGCTGATAATCCTGGCCATCCACGCGTTTCTGGTCGTGCTGTTCAAGTCCGGCCAACAGATCCTCCTGGCCGTGCAATCCCTGGTGTGGCGCAACATCGCGGACCTGATCCGCGCGGCGGCTTGCCTCGGATGCGGCTATCTTTTCGTCAGCCGGGGCCTTGGCGTCGATGGGGTCGGCTGGGCCTATACCACCGCCGCGGCTGCCGCCGTGCTGCTGCAAGGGCTGGCCATCGCCGTATCCCACAGCGCCATTCTGCGCGGCCGCCCCCAATGGTCGTGGGAGTTGACGGCCCAAGCCTTCGGCAGCGGCAAGTACCTGTCGCTGGCGTTCGGGGGGATCGTGGTGTTCTCCTCATTGGACACCATGTTCATCACGCTGGTCCGCGGCGACATGCGCGAAGTCGCCGCGTATCAGATCGCGCTACCCACCGCCATGATCATCTACAGCCTCATCACCGCGGCCGGCCTCAGCTTCATGCCCATGGCGCGCACGTTGTGGGTGCGCAACGAGCGCGCCCTGCTCGCCGACGGCCTGAACCGCATCTACGAGGCGGCCTGCGTCCTGATACTGCCCGCGGGAGTGTTGATGGCCGCCTTTTCCGATACCCTCATCACCACGCTCTTCGGAACCGATATTCTCAATGCACCAGAAGCCTTCAACCTGCTCGCCGTGGCGGGCGTGTTTTACTTCGTTTCCTACCTCAATCTGCACGTCCTCGCAGGCATCGGGCAGGCAAAAGCCGCCGCCGCGGTCATCGGCGTGGCGCTCGGAGTGGACCTGCTGCTGGACCCGTTACTGATCTACTTCTTCGGCATCCAAGGCGCCGCCGGCGCAAGCCTCATCGGCTACTGCGTCGCGTCCGTGCTGGGCATGCAAGCCGTGTCGTGGAAACTGCCTATCCGCTGGCCGGTGCGGCCCCTGCTCGCCTCGGCGGCCGGTTCCGCCGTGCTCTGGGGGGCATGTAGTTGGATAAGAAGCACCGCGGTGTTCGCGGACTACCCGCGCTTGACAGCACTGGTCGCGGCATCCGTGCTGTTCTGTGCGCTTGTCCTCGTACTGGAATTGATCGGTGCAGCCCGAATATGGCATCTCATTGTGATATTGGTGCCCAAACGGGCTAAACAGTAGATGCGTACAGCTTTTTTATCAGTTTCATCATTTTTACCCCGAGTCTTTCAGAATTCCTCGAATTAGTGCTTGACACACCGAATTGCACAATAGTAATGTGGTTAATGAAATCGCGGGGAAGACGGCTGTGTCAGTAATCCTTCCCCGGTGTGGAGTCTTCGTCCAGCGTTTTTTCAGAATCCACCTGGCTTTCCAGGGGGCGATCACCTTTCCGATCTGAAGTGAGTGTGTGCGGGTCCGTATCTAAAATGTCGAGGGGCGGACTCACAGCAGAAACGACGATGGAGTGATTGTACAATGCGTAAAGAGGGGGCGGTAGGGACTACCTTCTGGTGTGTAGCGATCATCTTCTGCGCAGCGGGCGCCGCGGTGGGGCAACCAGCAAATCCTGATGACATTCAGGGCGTGCTTCGCACACTCCAAGGACCGAACACCATTGACAGCCCAAGACAGGCCACGACGGAAGACGGGTATCTAAGCTACGTCGGTGCACCGTCCGGAAATGTCTTCGCGCCGGGCAAAGCAGTCAAAGGCGCAACCTCCGCCGAGGGGGTCGCCAAAGGCTTCATGTCGGAGCACGGGAAAGCCTTCGGCGTGCTGGACCCGAACGTGGACTTCAAAACAGTGAAGTCACGCACAGCGAATGGGCGCAACTACGTCCGGTTGCAGCAGACCTACCAGGGTGTCCCGGTCTTCGCGTCCAGTGTTACCGTGCAGATGGATGCACAGGGCGGAGTCGAAGCGGTCTTCAGCGATATCATGCGCCAGGCCGACCGGGTCTACTCGGGCACCGTCTCCATGATTCCCGAAATTGACCCTAATGGCGCCAAGGCCTCCGCGATCTCGGCGGTCGAGTTGGAGCACCCCGGACTCACCTACTCCGCCACCGAACCCGACATCGTCGTGTACAAGCCCTCGATCATCGGCGCTCCCGGGCTAGCGGCGCTGGCCTGGGATCTGACCGTTTCCAGCGCATATGAGAGCCTTGCCGAAAAGCCTGTGAAGGAGCGCGTCCTGGTCGACGCCCACAGCGGCGGCGTACTGCTCCGCTATTCGCTCATTCATGACGCGAAAGACCGTGAGATCTACGATGCGGAGAATGTGCCCGAAACTAGTCCCGGGACCCTGAAACGCGCGGAAGGCGATCCCGAGAGCGGAATCGCCGAAGTGGACACGGCGTATGACTACTACGGCGATACGTACGATTTCTATTTCAACGAGCATGGGCGCGACAGCATCAATAATGCCGGCATGACAATGCGCGCGACAGTGCGTTACTGCCCGTCTCTTCTGTCTTGTCCGTACCTAAATGCTTTCTGGAATGGGAGCCGGATGTTCTTTGGCGACGGCTTTGTCGTGGATGATGTGGTTGCCCACGAACTTACCCATGGCGTAACGCAGTACGAGTCCGACTTGGTGTATGCATATGAACCTGGGGCCATCAATGAGTCCTTCTCGGATATCTGGGGCGAGTTCGTCGACCTCACCAATGGAAAAGGCGACGATAGTGACGCCGTTCGCTGGCTCATGGGTGAAGAGATCCCGGAGATCGGCGCGTTCCGGGATATGCAGGATCCCCCGAGTATGGGCAACTGGCTGGGCATTACTTTTTACAGTATGCCAGACAGGTATCTTGGTCCGGGCTGGTATTACGGCACCGAAGACAGCGGGGGCGTTCATCACAACTCCGGTGTCGGAAACAAGCTCTGCTACCTGCTGACCGATGGCGACAAGTTCAACAATTTCACGGTGCTTCCGATGGGGATTCCGTTGGTGGCGGACCTCTTTTACGAATGCCAGACGAACCTCTTGGGCCCCGCCAGCGGATACTCGGACCTGGCGAACGCGATCATCCAGGCGGCACAGAATCTGGGACTGCCCCCCGATGACCAGACGAACATATACAACGCCCTATTCGCCACAGAGATTCTCCAAGGTGAAGGACCGTTCCTGCGCCACTTCCGGGCGAGCGGGGTGGCCGGCTCGGGGAACATCGCCCTGATGTGGCAGAATCCGGAAGGGATCACGCCTTTCTCGGGCGTCGATATTCGGCGTCGTCTGGATCGCTTTCCCGACCCCAATAACCCGTCCGATGGCACGCTGGTCGTCAGTTTGACCGGCGGCGAGGAGGATTTCGTCGATGGACCGTTCAGCGCGGGCACTGAAGTCTTCTACACCTTATACGCTCGGGCGGGATCCTTCGGCGCAAATGTGCCACAGTCTGCCCGGGCGGTGGCAGGCCAAGAGGCGGCGAGTTACCTGAGCGAAGCCTTCAGCTCAGGTACGGACATGGCGCAGCACCAAATCACGTATGTCCCCGCGGTCAACTATGAGACCGCCATCGATTCGGGCTTGCCCGACTCCTATGTGAACTACCTGAATTACCAAGGGACTGTCAGCGACGATTCCGAGGCCAAGGTGGCGCCGCCTTTTGATGGCACGCTCCCCGTCGCCAAAGAAGATATCATTCAGATTCCGCTGGCGGATGACGGCGAAATAGCCCTGTATCCCTATATGTCGTTCCCATTCTTCGGGGAGTTCTACAGCAAACTCTACCTCTCGGCGAACGGCTTCCTGTCCCCCGTCGCCTCCGGGATTTACGATGGCCCCATGGACAGCACGCCGACGCTGGCCAATCACTTCAACAAGCCGCGCATTTCATTCCTGTTCAGCGACTTGGATCCCAGCAGCGGCGGTGAGGTTTGGGTGCGCTCGCTTGACGATCGCCTGGTCATCACGTTTGAAAACGTGCCGGCCTTCGACGAGTCGTACGTACCGGGGCAGCAGCAAAACAATACGGTTCAATGCGAACTCTTCCACAACGGAACGATTCGAGTCACATACCTCGGCATGACCGCGAAACGCGCCGTGCTCGGGATCTCCGACGGCCGTGGCGTGCCTTTGGATCCGGCGGATGTGATAGGTGGTGCTCCCGATCCCGCCGTACTCTCGACGGACCTGACAGCACTGAGTTCGCCCGCAGAGTTGGAACTGCTACCAATACCACCGCAGTTCGTGACGATCGGGGGTACGCTCACATTTACGGTGCTTGCTGCGTCCACCGTCGGAACTCCGGAGTACTCTTTGGTTGACGCGCCCGCGGGAGCGTCTGTCAATGCCAGCACAGGTGCCTTTACCTGGGATACGACCGGCTTCTCTGAAGATGTATACACTTTCCAAGTGTGCGCGACGGCCGGCGGATTGGAAGCCTGCCAGTACGTGAGTGTCTTCCTGTCACACTCAACATCGCTGCCCACGGCGAGTAACCTCACCATTACGCCCGAAGAACCCAGGGACAGCGATTCGCTCGTGGCCAGCTATGTCTACACGCATCCCTCTTTGCCGGAAGGCCAATCGGTCATCATGTGGTTCCAAGGCAACACCTTGATTCCCGCCTACACGAACGTGACCGCCGTGCCACCCGGTGCGACGGAGCCGGGCCAGAGCTGGTATTTCGCCGTACTGCCGACGACCGTCTATGCCGGGTACGACGACTATTATTGGCCCATCTACCTCCGCGGCGCTTTCGTCAAATCGGATGCGGTGACCATTCTGGATGACTTGAAAACTGACACAAACAAGGACGGTTTTACGAACAGCGCGGACCTGCAGATCGTCGTGGGGACCTTGCTCGGCATTCAAACCGAACCCAAGGACACCGACGTCAACAGCGATGGCGGTACCGACGTCTCCGACGTGCAGGTCGTCGTGAACACGATTCTGGGCGGAGGCGAGTAAGTACACTGGGGTGCAAACCCCAGCCAAATGAGACCGGATTCACTATCTGGGGCGCGGAGAGCAAAAGGCTCTCCGCGCCCCAGTTCCTTTGCCACTCCTGCCCTGCCCCGTGAGTAATTAATTATTGACAAAACAGTGAATTCGTGTTAATTTCTCACTAATGCCCTCCTGGGCACAATAGGATGCGGGTGAAAGATGGATAACACGGCACCTGTAGTATCCGCTCAAACCGGACAGGCCTCCCTGCTCGGGACTTCCCTGGGAGGATATGTGGTTCGGGCCCTCATTGGCCGGGGCGCCGTAGGAACCGTCTACCTCGCCCGAGATACCGCGCTAAATCGGCCTGTCGCCCTCAAGGTCTTGCTCGGTAGCCTTGCCCGCAACCCCAGTATGGTGCGCAGCTTCCACCGCGAAGCCCAGGCCGCCGCCCCGCTACGACACCCGTGCATCGTACGCGTCTACTCCGCCGGCATCGAGAGCGGCACCCCCTACATCGCCATGGAGTACGTGCCTGGGGAGCCACTGGACCGCTTCCTGCGCCGCAAAGGGCAGGTGACGTGGCAAACCGCCCTGTACGTCGGGGCGCAAGTCGCCCAAGCGCTCGATTGCGCCCATTCCAACGGCGTGATCCACCGGGACGTGAAGCCCGCGAACATCCTGCTCGATACCCAGGGCCGCGTCCGGTTGGCGGACTTCGGCATTGCGCGCGCGGCGGCCCGCGGCGGGAACAGCACCGGCGGAAACGGCGTCATCGGAACCCCCGCCTACATGGCCCCTGAACAGTGCGAAGGCAGCACCGTATCCGTGGCGACGGACCTCTACGCCTTGGGCGTTGTCCTCTACCAGATGATGGCGGGCCAGGTGCCATTCAAGGCCGAGAGCCCCCAGGCGGTGGTCAAACAGATCCTCACGGATGAAGCGCCACGCTTGAACAAGATGGTGCCCGGCATCCCCGACGACGTGGCGAGACTGGTGGCGCACCTGCTGGAAAAAGAACCGGAAGCGCGCCCCCGCAGCGCCTATGAAGTGCTGCGCACGATCGATCGTCTGCACAAAGAAGACGGCGGCCGCTCGGCCATCCCGGAAGCGCTTGCAGCGTTCGTGCGCGAACAAGCCATGGAATCCAGCCTGCGGCTCGTCACTCCGCCCCCAGCCAATGCCGCGCGAGCGGGGAGAAGCGTCCCGCGGTTTCCCGGGAAGAATGTCGGCATCTGGGCCGCCGCCTCCATGCTTGCGGTGGTTGCGATGCTTGCGCTTGCCCTGGGACGCGCTGGAGAAGGAAAGATACCCCAGGCGCCCCGCATCGCGGAAGCCCGATTCATCGATACGGGCGAGGGCGCCGTTCTGGCGCAGATTCCGGCGCGTGGATTCGAGGTGGCCGCCATTTGCTGGGCGGGCCCGGTACTCGTGGTCGAAGCGCGGGGACGCAGCGGCACGCTGGTTGATGGCGCGTCCGGCTGCTTGACACTGAACCCTTTCTCGAAAACATGTGCGAGTCCCATCGCGCCACAGCCATGGCAGTCACATTCCCCATCGGCCCCGCACGCCGTCCCGCTCGAGATGACGTATCGAATCCCCTCCACGGACCGAGAGGGCCCGCTGTCCAACGCTGTCCTCCTTTCCACGCACAACAACGGAAAATCCGTCCTGACAGCGCAACGTGTCGATGACGCCCTCCCTTGGACCGCCGCCGTTGTAGAGATACCCCCGCAGATGTCGCGCGTGTCTCGGGAATGGGCAGCGGACTCGCCGCGTGTGGCGGTGCATCCCAACGGTTCGCTCTTGTGCGTGTGCATCGCGAACCCTGACGGCACGAGCGGCCTGATGGAATACGATCTCATTGGAGACTCTTCCCCACGCGGCAGAGCCCTCACGCCAGAAGGCATTCACGTGTGCCCCCTCAGCGTCCAGTATGACCCCGCTGGAGAGCGCATCGCGTATCAGCGAGTGAACGCGACCGGCGCGCGCGAGCTGTGGATCGCGAGCCGGAACGCAGTTGGCGGGCCGGGGATTCTCCTGGCCTCCGGGCCACTCGCGGAAAGCTACGCGTTCAGCCCGGACGGCACACGAGTGGCCGTCCCGGTGGGAGGGGCCGGGCAAGAAGCGCCCGAGTTACATATCATCGACACGAAAACGGGGGAATTGCTGGCGCGGCCCTGTCATGGAATCGTGGGGCCCGAAAGCTGGCACCCCGTGATGGATCTGGTCGTTGCGACGGAAGAAGACTCCAACGGCACGGCGAGCGTTTGGGCGGTGCGGACCGCCCCGCCCTTCACCGTCACGCTTCTGGACGGTCTCGGCCCTGCGCTCAGGGGACCCGTCTCCATCTCGCCAGATGGCCAATGGCTGGCTATCGTGTCGGAGCGTGAAGGCGGACCCGCCATTGCCTTCCATCCATTCGTTCCCGCAACCCCGGCCATCGCATCGTCAGCGTGCGCCCCACAGGAAGAGGAGCCCCATCATGCGTAGCTACGGTGGTGCGCTTCCGGCGCGGCACATTCTCGGCAACTACGAACTCTTCGAGGAAATCGGCCGCGGAGGGATGGGCATCGTCTACCGCGCGCTGGACCTGTCACTCGATCGGATCGTCGCAGTGAAGATCCTCCGTGATGACCTGCGCGCTCAGCCCCAGATCGTCTCGCGTTTCCATCGGGAAGCCAAGGCCGCCGCCTGCCTGGACCACCCCAACATCGTCCAGATCTACTCCGTGGGCAACGTCGAAGGCACGCCCTTCATTGCCATGGAGTATGTTGACGCCGCGCCCCTCAGCGCACTGATGCAACGCGAGTCGAACCTGCACGTGCAACAGGCCCTCGACATCGCGGGGCAAGTGGCCGCCGCGTTGGCCTGCGCGCACGACGCACATGTCATCCACCGCGATATCAAACCGCCCAACATCCTCATCACCGACGAGGGCAAGGCTTACGTCACCGACTTCGGCATCGCGAAGATATTGACCTCAGACGACCATCTGACGCTCGACGGCTCGCGCCTGGGTACACCGCATTACATGTCGCCCGAACGCTGCAAGAACGGGGATCTCACGGGTGCGAGCGACTTGTACAGCCTGGGCGTGCTGCTTTTCCAGATGCTCTCCGGACGGCTCCCCTACGAGGCCGCCTCCAGCGTCGAACTGATTCGCAGGATTGTCTCCGATCCCCCGTTCCGCTTGCGCTTGTTCCGCCCGGACCTCCCGGAAGAGGTCGAACGCCTCGTCGCCTGGATGATCGAGAAGCAACCCAAACACCGCCCCGCGGATGGACGCACCCTCTGCGAGGCCATCCAGCGCGTGCGCCAGGGCGGCGCCGTGGATGTGAGCGCGGGTCCCATGGTGACCGTCCTCGCGGACTACCGGCAGGCCGTGGGCCGTGCCATGTCCCAAAGGAGTCTAGCTCCGCCCCGGCGTTTAGCCAGCGGCCTGACGCCCATTACCGAGGCCTTACCCGCGTCGTGGCGCAAGCGGACCCGGCACGCATGCTTCGCGGCGCTCTGCGCGGTGCCGATGCTGCTCGCCGGACTCCTCTATGGCATTCACGGAGGAGCCATACCGGACTCCGCGGCATTGATGGCCCAAAACGACCCCGCTCGCTGGTTCATTGAAGATCAGGTGGCCGTCTTCCAGGAGGAAGCGCCCGGCATCATGCTGGCGCGGATCAACCTGCCAGGCTACGCAGTCTCCCGCGCCGGGTGGACAGGCACACCCGGAGCCCTGGTTGCGCAATTGGACAGCTCGAATAACGCCCATCACGAAGGTCAGCGCACGGTCTGTGCGGCCATGCCCGATACGCGGCAATCCAGCATCGTCGTTCCCCCGGGACTATCCACCCCCAACGCAGAGGGCATGCCCCGAATCGCCGCGCTGGCCTTCTCTCATGGTATTTCCCCGGACACCACGCTCTCCGGGCGATGGCTGGCCGAGGTCGAGTACACGGAGCCGGACGGACCCGCTCCAGCATGGGCCATTGCGGCGCTTCCCACGGATGGGACCGGCACCGCGGGCCCCTTGCTATCTTTGCCGTCTGGCTCGCGGGCGTCCACGGCCGCGACGCATCCCGATGGAACGCGTGTGGCGGTGGCGCTCTCGATCGAAGGTGAAGGGGACCGGGTGGTGGAGTGGACGCTGCCGGGCAGTCTTGCGCCAGCCGATGCGCGCACTCTGGCGCCCGCCGGAGATCCGGTCCTTTCGCTGCACTACTCGCCCCAAGGGGAACACCTCGCCATCCTCCGTGAAGATTCCCCGGGAAGCACAGCCCTCTTGATTGTGCCCGGTTCAGGCGCCATTGGTGAGTCTGCCCCTGTGCTCCAAGGCGCTCTTACGCTCAGCTCGCGCCCATTCAGCGCGGATGGGCGTCTGCTGGCTATTGCCGAGGCACGCGAGGATAGACCCGCGCGGATACTCCTGCTGCGCGCGGAGGATGGGCAGCTTGAAGCGGAACTGGGCGAGGGGGAATGCGCCTCGTGGCATCCCACGCGCAACACACTCCTCGTAGTTGCCGCGGACCACAAGAACATCCCCCAATTGTGGGAAGTTGAAGCCACGGCACCCTATCATCGGGTTCAGCTTACACACCTGGAACGCGGCGTGCGGCCCCCCTGCGATGTCTCGCAAGATGGCCGGTGGGGCGCGGCCATCTCCGGCGCGGAAGAGCTGCCCGCAATCGTCTTCGCGGAATTGCGGACTGCGTCATTCTAGAGGCGGCAGTCGAGCCTGCCGTCATTAGGTTGCTCCCTTTGAGCTCGGAGTTCACGGCTCCTGCACACCTTGAAGAGCTTCTCTCGCAAAGGCGCCAAGACGCGGAGGAGAAGAGCACGCAATGTGACTCACCTGTCTTTCCGTATTCCTTTGCGCCTCTGCGTCTTGGCGAGAGGTATTTCCCCTTCCGAGTTCTTCCCCCGTATCGATTCGTTACGAAATCGGCGTTACACGTGTAACGGGATGACACAGCGGTATCCCCAAACGCCAACATGCCCACTCCCGGAGGGTGAGGGCCGGTCATTCTGGCAGGCGCTGCAAATCGCCTTACCTGTAAAGCCCAAACTGCCAGATCCCCCTCCCCAGCTCTCACCCTCCCCCCAACTTCCACGAGGAGCCTCTGGTATCTCTGGTTTTTCTGGGAAAGCGAATTTCCACTTTGTCCAGAAACTGGACAAATGCCTGTCCAGATTCCGGAGCGCGTGCATGTGGACTGAGTAGCGCGATTAGGCGCATGCGGTGCACCTCATTCATACACAAGGCTTTTCACAGAGTGTGCCGTCTACGTGCGACTTGGAACGCGTCTTGCTCACTGATCGGTGTGTCGCAGGATCGGCTCAAGCCGCCGAGCGTTGCCACGGGGGAGGATCGTGATACGTCGCAATTCCTTCTCCATGCGCGCCACTGCTGCCAACGCCCATTGGCGCAGCGGTGATTGCGCGAGGCGGTGCATCACACGGGGTGTGTGATGGCAGTCCGAAACCGGCCGGCAAATTGAATCGGGAGGGTGAGAGAAGGGCCCGGTGCCTTCTCCTCAAAACCCACAAAACGAAGTACACCACCTCCTTCCCAACTCTCGCCCTCCCGCCCACCTACCAGGTTCCCATCACGAGCGCCGTCACGAGCGCCGTCACGAGCGCCATCACGAGCGCCGGCACGAGCGCCTACCAGGAGCGCCTACCAGGAGCGCCTACCAGGAGCGCCGGCATCCCTGCCGGCTCTTCGCGCTCGTAGAAACACAGCAGCAAGATCAGCCACCAAATGTCCTAATCTTGAGAGTACCGAGTTCTCGGATCTGGGCTTGGTGAAAAGTCCTGGTAGGGACGACAGATAATAGCCCAGCGATTTATCGCTGGGTCCACGGAACCCCCACACCTCCCAAGCCCCGGCAGGGGCGAAAGAGTGCCTTCCAGCTCCCGTTCTACGTATGTCACGCCATACTTCTCGAGCAAGACCCACAACCCCTCCTTGAACGCCGTTTCCCAATGATGCCTCGCATGCTCTGTCGTCCCTGACGGGACTTCTCTTATGGGTGCTGTCCAACCCAGCGATGAATCGCTGGGCTATTATCTTTCGCCCTTAGGGGCTGAATTCACCCCAAGACGGAGGATGGGGTGGGAACGCATGTTTTTCGGTCACTTCGCGCCGTTGCGCGGCTGGAGAACTCGGTACTCTCGAGTCCTAATGTATGTCCCCGCCAGAGACGCGAATGGCAATACCGACGTCTTTGATATGCGCTTGCCTGTTGCGGAAGTTACGGGGGCCTGCACGCGTTATCAGGAGAACGTGCCAATATCTATGGTATGTTGTGGTCCAGTTCTGCACATTTCACGGACAAGGAGTGTTTCATGGAAGGACGGACAACCGCGGCCTTTCAAGGCAAAACGGCGCCGCCAGACGGTTCGCGTCACCGCGTTGCGGAAGGTGCGATGGCGACGATAGCGATCTTTGGCGCGACAGGAGACCTCGCAGGCCGCAAGTTGATCCCCGCGATATACAACCTGTGGAACGCAGGGTTTCTGCCCAAGCGCATCGCCGTCGTGGGCGTAGCGCGGCGCGAGAAGTCCGACGCCGCGTTCCGCGAGGAAATGTGCGCGGCGCTGAAGAAGTTTTCGCGGACGAACGAAGGCCTGGGCGACGCCTGCGACCCCTTCGTCTCAAACCTGTACTACCAGCAACTCGAATTCGATGACGACGCCGGCTACGCCCGTCTGAAGGAACGGTTGAACGAAATCGAATCGAAGAACGGCTTTCCCGGTCACCGGCTCTATTACCTGGCGGTTGGTCCGGAGTATTTCGCACCTATTATTGAGAGCCTAGGCAAGGCCGGCCTCGTGCGGGCAGCCGGCGAAGATCGCTGGACGCGGGTGGTGGTCGAGAAACCGTTCGGACACGACCTGCCGTCCGCGCGAGAATTGAACGCGCGCATCAGCGCGGTACTGTCCGAGGACCAGATCCTGCGGATCGACCACTACCTCGGCAAGGAGACGGTCCAGAACATCTTCGCGTTCCGTTTCGGCAACGCCATCTTCGAGCCCTTGTTCAACCAGAAGTACGTCGACCACGTGCAGATCACGATGGCGGAAACGGTCGGCATGGAAGGCAGGCGCGGCGCCTTCTACGACGGTACGGGCGCGCTGCGGGACGTTGTGCAGAACCACGTCCTGCAACTGATGTGTCTGGTGGCCATGGAACCGCCCGCGCTACCCGGCGCGAAACACACGCGCGACGAGAAAATGAAGGTACTAAGCTCGGTCGATCTTCCTGTCAACGAGCCGTTGTCCACCTGGTGTGTCCGCGGGCAGTACGCCGAGGGCACGAATATCCCCGGGTATCTCAGCGAAGAAGGCGTCGCCCCGGATTCGGTGACGGAGACCTATGTAGCCTTGCGCCTGAAGATAGACAACTGGCGTTGGGCAGGCGTGCCCTTCATGTTGCGCAGCGGCAAGCGTCTCAAATCGCGCGTCACGGAGATCGCGATTCAGTTCAAGCACCCACCCACCCACTTCTTTCAAGAGATGGGCGTGCCGATGCCCAAGCCCAACACATTGGCGTTCCGCATCCAGCCGGACGAGGCGATATCGCTGACGTTCAACGCGAAGTCTCCGGGGATGGAGATGAACATTCAGGGCGTCACCATGGACTTCAATTACGGCCACACGTTCAAGGAGGAACTGCCCGAAGCGTACGAGCGGCTGCTGCTCGATGCGTTGCGCGGGGACTCGACCCTGTTCATGCGGGCCGATGAGATCGATTACGCGTGGCAAATTGCGACACGCATCGCGGAAGCCTGGCAAGACGCGCCCCCGCCCGAGTTGTACCGCCCCGGCACCTGGGGACCATCCGAGGCCAACAAGCTTTTTGAACATTGTGAAGGCTCGTGGCGGCAACCGTAGAGGGCCTGTACAGTGGAGCCGCACCTTTCCAAAGAAGTGTTAGGACGCGACGAGATGATCTTCATCATCAATGCGGTCGATGCTGATGACGGCCTTCCTGACAGCAGATATCGAGGAGAAGTACTGTGAGCGAGGAGTCCGTGATCCTGATCACAGGTCCGGAACCCGCCACGGTGGATTCCCTCGCAAACGACTTCGCCCGGCTGGGAGTGGAACCCGGCACGACCTTGCTGGTCCACGCGTCATTGAGCGCGCTGGGCTGGGTGTGCGGCGGACCCATGGCGGTGATCCTGGCGTTGGAACAAGCTCTCGGCACGGACGGGACCCTGGTCATGCCGGCCCATTCCGGGGACCTTTCGGAGCCTTCGCTCTGGCGGGAACCGCCCGTTCCCGAGGCGTGGTGGCCGATCATCCGCGCGTGCATGCCCGCGTACCAGCCCGAATTCACGCCCACGCGCGGGATGGGCGCTATCGCAGAGACGTTTCGGAAACAGCCCGGCACGGTCCGCAGCGCACATCCGCAAGACTCCTTCACGGCGCGGGGCCGGCACGCGAACGCCGTGACGAAAGGACACGCCCTCGACTTCGGGTTGGGAGAAGGGTCGCCCCTCGCGCGTCTTTATGAACTCGATGCCCGGGTGTTGCTGTTGGGTGTGGGACACGATAGCAATACCTCGCTCCACTTGGCGGAATACCGTGCCGCCTACCCTGGAAAGCGCACGATCCAAAACGGAGCGCCCATCATGCGCAACGGCGTGCGCGAATGGACGACTTTTCTCGACATTGCCCTCAACACGCAGGACTTCGTCGCGCTGGGCAGCGCCTTGGAGCGGGAGACGGATGTGGTTCACACGGGTCGCGTCGCGCAGGCCACAGCGCGGCTGATACCGCAACGCGCGCTGGTCGACTTTGCCACGGCGTGGATGGAGAAGTCGCGCGCATAAGTCCGCGCCGGCGGGACGGTCCAGCAGCCGTACTACAGCGAACGTGGCGCGGCGATCACTTCATCCAGAACGTACGCGGTGAGTTCGGCGAGCGAATCGAAGACCCGTTCCGGCTCGAGCGCCTCGAGTTCCGCGCGCGTCGCATAGCCAGTCGTCACGCAAAGACAACGCACCCCCGCGTTGCGGGCCGCCAGCACGTCGAAGTGCGTGTCGCCGATGAACAACATCTGGGACGGCGTGACACTCAACAGTTCACACGCCTTCAAGACCGCCTCCGCGTCCGGTTTCGGCTTGGACACGTCGTCCGGGCCGATCCGCACCATGAAATAGTCCAACACGCCCAGGTGCTCGAGGATCATCTCCGAGTACTTCCGGCGTTTGGACGTCGCGAAGGCGAGTTCGAGGCCGGCGTCGGCGAGCGCTTCGAGGCATTCGGCCCCTCCAGGCATCAGCGTCGTCTGGGCGCGGCAAATCTGACCGTAGTACGTCCGGTAGATCCGGGTGCATTCGCGAGGATCGTGGTGGGTCAGCAGAGAGAACTGGTGCTCGAGCACGTGGCCGATGCTGCCGACGATGGCCTCGCGAGGAGGGCGCGGTTCCTTCAGCACATCAAACGTATGGTAAAAGGACTCGACGATGGCCTCCGTTGAATCAACGAGGGTTCCATCCAAATCAAAGCAGACAGCGGTAATCAATGGGGGCTCCTCTGAACACGGCGCACGACGCGCCTCTCATTCCTTTCTACTCCATGTCCTGGCGTATGCGGACCCTGCGGCCTTCCACCGCGACGCGTCCCTCGGCGATGAGCTGGATTGCCTGAGGATACACCTCGCGTTCCTTCGTTTGCACGCGATCGGCAAGCGAGTCCGGGGTATCTTCTTCGAGGACGGGCACGGCCGCCTGCAGGATGATGGGGCCTTCATCATAGTGGGCATTGGCGAAGTGCACGGTGACACCGGTGATCTTGGCCCCGTAGGCCAACACCGCCTCATGGACGTGATGGCCGTACATGCCCTTGCCGCAGAACGCCGGGATCAATGCCGGATGCACGTTGACGATCCGGTTCGCAAAGTCATCCGGCACATCCAGAAGGCTCATGAACCCCGCCATGACGACGAGTTCCGGGTCATACGCGCGTATCTGTGCCCAAACCGCGGCACTGAAAGTGGGCGTATCCGCAAAGTCCTTGCGAAGGACGGTCGCCGTGGGAATGGCGTGCTTTCGCGCCCGCTCCAAGCCGTAAGCCCCCGCCCGCGAAGCAATGACCCCGACGATGCGGGCATCCAAACGGCCCTGCTCGATCTGATCGATGAGATTCTGCAGCGTGGTACCGCTTCCGGAAAGCAGAACGGCAATGTCGAGTGAGTTTCTAGTCATCATCACAATTGTGTCGAAGGGGGGTATCGGCGGAACTCCTCTCGGACACCCCAATTTCGGGCGGCCTTGGCGATGGAGTCAGAGCGCGTGTGACTGCAATCGCGTGCCACACGCGGATCATGATACCCGGTTCTGCCTTCTTCAGGAGTTCCGCTCGTTCAGATTCCAAATCCAGGCGGGCCGATTGCATAGGCACGCTCCCAATATGACGCCGCTACTTCTGAACTGGCCACCTAATTAAATGGTACTTCAGAGTACGGGTTTCTCAGCTACCGTTTCCCGCTCTCCGGTCATTTCACGCCGTTACGCGGCCGGTGAATTCGGTATTCTCGATGACGTGACATTTCCCCTTAGCATGTCTGGGCTCGGCGAAGAGTCCCGATAGGGACGGAAGAAAATAGCCCAGCGATTCATCGCTGGGTCCGCGGGACCCCTCCATCTCCCAAGCCCCGTAGAGGGGCGAAAGAGTTCTTTCCAACTCCCGTTCCACGTACTTTACGCCACGCTTCTCAAACAAGACCTCAGACACTGTATTGAACGCCGTCTTCCGATGATAACTCGCCTGCTCTGTCGTCCCTGACGGGACTACTCTTCTGGCTGTCCATGCTACCCAGCGATAAATCGCTGGGCTATCATCTTTCGCCCTTCCGGGCTGAAAGCACCCAGGACGGAGGTTCGGGTGCAAAGGTGCGTTTTCCGGTCGCTTCGCGCCGTTGCGTGTCCGGTGAATTCAGTACTCTGCAGAATGGTAGCACAATGCGGGAATTCTTTCGAGAGTGCAACGCGACGCACGCGGATTACCGCTCGCGATTCCACGCTCATCCACTGCACGGAAACTTGGCTAAAAGGAAGCCTCATTCCGGGGGAGGCATCAATATCCACAACACAATGTATACCAATACTCCCGGAAATGCGGCGCTGCACATGGACACCAGCACGTACAAGAGCCGGACAAGGCCAGGGCTAACATCCATGCTTTCCGCAATGCCGGCGCAAACGCCGCCAATCATCCCGTCCCGCGACCGCCGTAATCCAGAACCTTGGCTCATGGACATCCCTCTCCGGGGGACACGCCCCCCGCATAAGACGTGCGAACTCCGACTTAGGTTTCCCAGGTTCCCGTGTAGACTTCCGTCGCCGGGCCTTCCTGATAAACGAAACCATCCTCGGCCCATTCAACAGTCAGACTGCCGTACACCAGGTGCACGTTGACCCGCCGGTCCACACGTTCCGTGATCATCGCCGCGAGCGCCGAACCGCAAGACCCGCTTCCACTCGCCATGGTGATGCCACTGCCGCGTTCCCAGATGCGCATGACCATGTTCTGCCGGTCCTTCACCGTGACGAACTCGACATTCGTACGCTGGGGAAACTTGGGATGACGCTCGATCTTCGGGCCAATCTCCGCGAGCGGCACGGCCGTGGCATCATCGACGAAAAACACCGCGTGCGGATTGCCGATGTTGGCGCAGGTGACCTTCATGATGGTCCCGCCCACGGCGAGGTCCTCCTCCAGTACACGGCCTGGCGCGCCCTCCATCGGAATTTCGGCGCGATCGAAACGGGGGCGCCCCATGTTGGATCGCACGGTGGCCACGGCCCCGTTTGAGACATTCAATGAGACGCGGTTCGGTCCAGCGAGCGTGTCGATAGTGAATTCCGTCTTGGCAGTCATTCCCTTCTCGTAGACGTATTTGGCGAAACAGCGGATCCCGTTGCCGCACGTTTCGGCCTCGCTCCCGTCAGCGTTGAATATCCGCATCGAGAAGTCTGCGCCGTTCCGCCCGGGGTTGATGAGGATGATGCCGTCGGAGCCGGCCCCCAAGTGGCGGTGGCTCATGCGGCGCGACAGCTCAGGCGGATCGGCGACGGGAAAACGGCCGCCGTCGATAAAAAGGTAGTCGTTTCCCAGCCCGTGCATTTTGGTGAACTCAATCGTCATGACTGTTGTAAGTCCTAGCGCTGCAATCGGTTAATGGCTTCTTCCACAAACATCGTGAGCAGATCGGGAAAGGCGATGCCCGCCGCCGCCGCCGCCTGCGGAAAGAGCGACGTCTCCGTCATGCCGGGGATGGTGTTCACCTCGATCCACACCGGATCGTCGCCGTCGAGGATCATATCGCTGCGGCTCAACCCCTTACAACCTATAACGGTATGCACACGCTCCGCCACCTCTTGGACCTTCCGCGTCACTACTTCTGAGATGCGGGCGGGCGTGATTTCGTTGCAGGCTCCGGGCGTGTACTTGGCAGTGTAGTCAAAGAACTCGGACGACACGGGGCAAATCTCGGTCACGGGGAGCGCGCGGGGAAGCTTGCCCGCGTCCACGTCGAGCACCGCGCACGTCACTTCGGTCCCCTTGATGTAGTTCTCGATCATGACCAAGTCGCCGTAGGCGAAGACATCGAGCAGGGAGGTGCGGAACGCCGCGGGATCCTTGGGGATCGCCATGCCAAGACTCGAACCCTGGCAGGGACTTTTGATGAGACACGGAAATCCAATCTCCTTGTTGACCCGTGTCATGACCTGTTCAAAGGCGGTGTCCCACTCGGAACGGTGCAGAATGATTTGGTCCGCCACCCGGACGCCGGCCTGGCGCACCACGGCTTTGGAATGGAGTTTGTCCATGGCGAGGGCGCTGGCCGCGCATCCCGATCCCGTGTAAGGCATACCGATGACGTCAAACAGCCCCTGTACGCGGCCGTCTTCGCCGAAGGGTCCATGCAGCGCGATGAATACGCAGTCGATCTCCAACTCGGCGAGCCGTGCCAACGCGGGCCCCACACCTAGAGCGCGTTCCGACGGAAACTTCCACTGGCCTTCGCGGGTGATGATGATCGGCGTGATGTCGAAGCGCGAACGATCCAGGTTGCCCGCGACCATCGCGCCGCTCTTGAGCGAAACGTCGTGTTCCGAGCTGACGCCGCCCATCAACACTGCTACATGTGTCTTGTCCATATTTTCCCCTGCCTTCCCGTACTTGAAGGCCAAATCATAGCACAGTAACCCAAGCGTCTTCGCGCCGCATGGGTATCGTAATCCCGAGCACGCCCTTGGAGTTGCCCGGAACCCCTTGGCACAAGCGCGGGCGAGCGGACCGCGCCGGCATGGTTCCCGGCGCCAACAAACCTCTTGTATCCTTGCCGTTCATGGGCTAGACTGCAAGATGCACTCGCGCAGGGTGGAGTGCGCATGCATTCTCAATAGCGGAAGACTCGCGTGGGGAAGCCCGTGCTGCGGAAGGGCGCCTTATGCAAGATGGCGGGGCGGATTTGGACCTTGATTCCAGAAACATGCTGACCGAACCGGAGAATCGTGCCGCGCGCGAAGGAGTCTTTGACGCGCAGCTTTCATTTCCGGCGCCGTTCGTCGAAGCGCCATCCCTCATCACCTCCATCATCAAGCGCGATGGGCGAACCGTTCCCTTTGAGACTTCCAAGATCGCGGATGCCATCTTCCGCGCGGCCCAGTCGATCGGCGGCCACGACCGGGACCGCGCCACGAGTCTCGCTTCCGGCGTGACCATCTACCTCAGCAAGCGCCTCGAAGGCAGCACGCCCACGGTCGACCACGTGCACGATGCCGTCGAGAAGGTGCTCATTGAGATGGGGCACGCGAAGACGGCCCTCGCGTACGCACGGTACCGTGACAAACGGGCGCGGTTGCGCAAGCTGCGCGGCGGAGACGTCCGCGGGATCCTGCGCGAGTTGGAGGAAGCGCGGCATGAGGCCGACGCCGTCGAGTACGAGGCGGGCCGTCCCTTGTTTGTCCGGACCAGTGACGAACGTCTCGACGGCTGGGACCGGGAACGCATTGTCTCCGCCCTCACCCGGGAAACGGGGATGGCCGCGGGACTGGCGCGCGTCATCGCGATCGAGGTGGAAGAGCAAGTCACCCGCGCCAAGGTGGAAACGCTCACCGCGTCACTGGTCCGCGAATTGGTCGATGCCAAACTCGTGGAGCACGGCCTCGAAGAGTACCGGTGCAAACACATGCGCCTAGGCGTCCCCTTGTTCGATGCCGAGCGCATTGTGTGCGCACCCAACCAGGGCGAGGTCGAAGGTATCTACGATCCGTCCCGCACCGACATTACCCTGGCCGAGCGGGTGAAGAAAGAATTCGCACTCACACAGGTGTTCTCGCGGGAAACCGCCGATGCGCACCTGAGAGGCGACCTGCATATTCACGATCTCGGGTGCGTCGATCGTCTGCACAGCGGACATCACTCGCTCGAGTGCGTGAAGCGATTCGGGCTGCCCTTCTCCGCGGGCGAGCGTTACGCGCCGCTCCCACTCAACGCCGAAATGCTGGTCGTCCAAGCGGCCCAGTTCAATGCGGCCCTCCATCGCCATTTCACGCGCGACACGATTTGGGACGCCTTCAACCTGCGGCTCGCGCCCTTCCTCGGAAACAGCGATGCGCGCCACCTACGCCAACTTGCCCATCTGCTCGTCTTCGGCTTGACGCACCTGATGCGCGTTTCGCACCGGTCCGCGGCGTGCACGGGCCTGTCGCTGGTCTGGACCGTGCCGCCCGGTCTGCGCGACGTGGAGGCGGTCGGTCCCGGCGGGCTTCCCACGGGCCGCACCTACATGGACTACTTGCCCGATGCGCGCCGGCTGGCCTGGGAGCTGCTCGACGTGTTCAAGGAGAGCCGGACCCACCCGTGCAGCGAGGCCGACTGGGCGCCGCTCATCCACGTGTCCGGCGAGTTCTTCACGGCGCCGGGGCACAGCGAGTTCCTCGCATACACACTGAACGATCCCTGCCTTCGGTCGCGGCTTCGGTTTGTTTTCGACCGCGACGAAAACGCGGCCGCCGTGGACCAGCGCTGGACGGCCCGGCGGGTAACCGTGCAGGAAGTCAGCGTCAACCTGCCCCGCACGGCATACCGCGGCAAGGACATGAACGGCCTGATGTTCGAGATCGAACGGGTGGTCAATCTTGCCGTGCGCGCCCACGCGGAGAAGCGGCGTTTCATCGACCGCCTCCTGGCGTTTCGTGACGTGGGGCCCCTGAGTCTTCTGACGTTTGGGCACGAAGGACGGCCCTATTTTAATGCGGATGAAGCCAAATACCGGATCGGCATTGCCGGTCTGAACGATTGCGTCCAGTCGATCACCGGGCACGAACTGCGCGCCTCTGGCGAGGCGGTGGAAGCAGGGCTCCAGATTGTACGGCACATCCGTGAGTG